>NZ_JAATEP010000005.1:0-307831 GCF_012034275.1 Nonomuraea composti
TGCGGCGTTCCGATGAGCTTCAGGCTGTCGATCAAAGCCTCGCTGGCGGGGGAAGTCACTTCTCTATCGTGCCATATGATCGGACATCGACATGCACACTCAGCGCATGTGCTACTTGTACCTTATCGCCCACTTTGACCGACAAGCGAGACACCAAAATCGTGCTCTGGCCGTTGAGGGACACCTTGTAAAGGCGCCAACCTAGAAGGTAGAGCGTCGGATTGACCACCGCTAGGTCGGACTGCACATAGATGGCGAGCGCAGTTGCGAAGTAGAAGACGTATGCCAGTGCATCGCCCCATCCTTGGGGTAGTTCGGTGAGGAATGGGAGTAGATAGGTCGCTAGGTACCCCGAGACGGCACCCCCTTGATCTTCGATGCTCTTGACTTCCATGCGAAGGTGGGCGTGGCGGAGCGAACCTCGTACCAGCCTCCATCCGTCCAGCGCTCCCCAGATGGCGATAGCGCCGAGTGTGCCGGTCCACCACCAATGTGGCGCGCTGCGGGCTGCGAAGATGGCGAAAAGTGGCGCATATGACACTATGAACAATCGTGCCCTTTGGATCCAAAGGGCTTTTTGGCTGCCCGGCCTGTCAACCATCATGCATCTAGGGTAGAACGTATGTACGACAATTTTGGCCCCATGAACGCTGTGGCCATCTGCATCGATTCGAGTCGCAGCATCCTGAGCAAAGGCCTGTGTCGGTTGTCAATGAGGCCCTCCATCGGAAGTCGTGATGCCTAGCGGGCTGCGCTACCAGTCAGGGAAGCCTGGCAGATGCCTTGTCCGGTGCCAGTGAGTGCGCGAGGCCAATGAGGTCCCTCGAGCGGGGCCTCAGGGCTGAGTTCCTTGTTGTGCCGGGTGTAGCCTCGAGACAATCGAGCTGATGGCGGGCTCAACGGACTGGCCGCAGCTCGTGTGGACCGGCAGGCCGGCACCGTCCTGGGGTTCGTGTCTCCTGGCTGCGATGCTGCAGCCATGATCATCCCCCGCATGTCCCCTGATCAAGGTCCTATGGCTGCATACAGGTGCTCTCCGTTACCTATCAAGGGTCTAGAAAGCAAAAGACCTGCGGTCACGAAGCCGCAGGTCAGAGGCCGAAATGCCTGACAGAGAAGCGTGCCCCCGGCAGGATTCGAACCTGCGGCACCCGCTTTAGGAGAGCGGTGCTCTATCCCCTGAGCTACGGAGGCGGACGCTCGTAAGCCTAGCGAAAGTTTGGCACTGTGTGTGACGCGGCCCCCCGCCAGTTTCCCCGGGTTGGTTATGGGTGCTCTGAGCTGCGGTAAAGGCATGACAAGTGATCAGAATCGTGCGCATCGTGCCCGGATACCGTCGGGGCTGTGACCAGGAGGCGATGTGCGCAGGCCCGTCGGCGGCCTGTTGTGCTGTTCGGGGCGTTGCTGGCGCCGGCGATTCTTGCGGGAGGGTTGCTGGCGGGGGAGATGCGTGGGTTTGAGTGGGGGGTCGCTCGTGCGGGGGGTGGGGAGGAGGGTGTAGCGGGGGTGGCGTTCGAGCCGGTGTTGGTGCCGGCGCCTCCGCGGCCTGAGCGGCGGTATGCGGCTGCCATGCCCTCGCCTGTGCGGGAAGTGCCTCGGCGGGTGCGGAGGGTGGAGGTCGAGGAGGCCGCTCCGGAGGAGCGTGGGAAAGAGAAGGAGCCTGTTACGCCGGCTCCCGTGCGGACTCAGGGTGGGTGTCCAGGAGAGTGGGTGGATACCTGGTTGTGGGAGTTGTGCCGGGATCGGGAGCAGGAGCAGGAAGGGGCGGGGCAGGAGGAGGGTTTGGTGGGTGATGGGTGGTTGCCGGGGGTTTGAACCGGTGAGGGCTTGAGGGCGTACACGATTGTGAGGAGCTGAGTGCGCCGGAGGCGTCGTGAGGGGGCGGGGCGTGGTTCGGCGGGCAAAGTGGGCTATTTGTCTCGTAACAGCTCTTCGGAGTTCGGTCCGGGCACTCGGGGGGCTGTAGTAACGTGCGTGCCTGACCAGGGTAACGAGATTGCAAACGGAGGAGTCGGACGTGCCAGCCCCTCGATCAGCGGGTCTGATCGCGGTTGTCATGGCGGTGGCTTCTCTTCTCGTGCCCTTGGGGGGTGTTCCGGCGCAGGCTGAGGTACGGGTTCAGCGCGCGCAGCAGGAAGCTGTGCGGAAGGATCCGGGCAATCTGACCGAGCTGCGGAAAGAGGCCGAGCGGTCGGCCAAGGAGCTCGAGGACGCCACCAAGGCGCTGGAGAAGCGGCGGGCCGAGATCGCGGCGTCCGAGAAGGAGCTCAAGAGCAAGCTGACCACGCTGCAGGAGCTCGAGCGGCGGCTGGCCGTGATGCGGCAGCCTGTCTCGCAGATGGCGGAGCTGTTGTACCAGCAGCCGTTCATCGCCGGCGGCATCGTGCCGTTCCTGTCCGGTAGTGCGGATGAGAAGACGTTGCGGGCGCTGATGGACGCCAACCAGATCGTGGCGGTGCGGCAGCAGGCCGTCGAGCAGACGAGCGCCCTGTACAAGGAGACCGAGCGGCTGGCGGGCGAGGCGCAGGAGCTGCGGGCGGGGAATCTGCTGGCCGAGGCGCAGTTGGCCGCTGAGGTCGACACCCTGCGGCAGCGGTCGGACAAGATCGTGAAGTCTCTGACGGCGGCGCTGGTCAAGCTGGGGATCAAGGTCGACAAGGTGGGGCGGGCGGCGCTCGGGTGCAATCCGCTCCGGGCGGCCACCGCTGATCAGTATCCCAACGGGCTGATCCCGAAGGCCATGCTCTGTCCGTTGCAGCAGAAGGGGTTCAGTCTCAGGGCGGATGCCACGATCGCGTTCGTCAGCCTGAACGAGGCTTATCGGCAGCGGTTCGGGAAGCCCATGTGCGTGACCGACGCCTATCGGAGCCTGGCCGAGCAGCAGTCGGTCTACTATCGGCGGCCTGGGTTCGCCGCTGTGCCGGGGCGGAGCAACCACGGGCTCGGGCTGGCTGTGGACCTGTGCGGTGGGGTGGAGAGGTCCGGGTCCGCGGAGTTCGTGTGGATGGAGAAGAACTCCAAGCGGTACGGGTGGTTCCACCCCTCCTGGGCCTACAGCAGCCCGTTCGAGCCGTGGCACTGGGAGTACGATCCTAAGATCGACAAGCTGCTCTGAGCCGTCGGGCTCAGGCGGCCGGGGCCACCTGAGCGCTGCAGTAGGCGCAGCGGGAGGCGGGCTTGGGGATCTCCGACAGGCACTCTGGGCAGTCGCGGGTCTTCGACTCGACCTTGGCGGCACCGCGCTCCTTGAGGTGGGTGTACGGCTTCACCACCAGGAAGTAGATCACGCCTGCGACCAGCAGGAACGATACGACCGCGTTGATGAAGTTGCCGTACATGAAGTTGGACCGGCCGACCGTCACCTTGAGCGAGGAGAAGTCGGGCAGGCCGCCGAAGGCGGAGATGAGTGGTGTGAGCAGGTCGGCCACGAACGACTGCACGATCGAGTTGAAGGCGGCCCCGATGACGACTGCCACGGCCAGGTCGATGACGTTCCCCTGCATGAGGAACTTCTTGAATCCGTTCATGGGAATGGATCGTAGTCGAACGATTACCGTAAGTTAGGTTTGATGGTGAGCGACAGGCGGGCGTGAGCCTGGGCGGTGGCCAGGTCGGCTGCTTGGGTCGGGGTTGTGGCCAGAACGATCAGTGTGCCGGCGTCGTCGTCGGTGGTGGTGGGCTTCGGGATGGACAGGACCGTGGTGTCCTCGGCGAGCCGGCGGGCGGGGGTGCTCGCATCGTAGGCGGCCAGGAGGGTGATCGTCGAGCCGGGGGAGACCAAGGCCGCCGCGGCGGCGTCGGCTATGCGGACCGGGGTGGCGACCAGGCCCGGCGGGAGGCGGTAGGAGGCGAGCAGGCGGACGTCGGTGAGAGGCTCGCCCTTGCGCATGGGGGTGGCCAGGGTCTGGCCTGCCGGGATCGTACGTATGGCTCCTGTGGGTGGAGGGACGAGGGCGGCCGGGTGGAAGTCAGCGGCGTTGAGTGGGCCGGGGGAGAGGTCGCGGGAGGCCACCAGGACCGTGGGGGCGGAGCCGGCGGGGCGGGTGGCGGCGAAGGCCGCGACGACGGAGACGGCGGCGAGCGCCGCCGCTACGAGGCGGCGGCGACGGCCGTGGCGCGAGAGCCAGGACTGGATCACGGCAGCTCGAAGGGGAGCTTGATGCCGTCGAGCGCCGACCCGCAGGGGCAGGTGCGCTCCTCCGGCAGGGACTGAACGGTCTCCGAGACCAGAGTGCGCATGCGGGTGACGTTTTGCGCGAAGAACTCGAGGACCTCGTCGTGCGTCACGCCCTGGCCGGCCTCCACTCCGGCGTCGTGGTCGGTCACGAGGGAGATGGACGTGTAACACAAGGCCAGCTCGCGGGCCAGGATCGCCTCGGGGAAGCCGGTCATGCCCACGATCGACCAGCCGTTGCCCGCGAACCACTGCGACTCCGCGCGGGTCGAGAAGCGCGGGCCCTCGATGACCACCAAGGTGCCGCCGTCGACCGTCTCCCAGCCGCCCGCGCGGGCCGACGCCACGGCCGTCGAGCGGCCCGCCGGGCAGTAGGGGTCGGCGAAGGAGACGTGGACCGCGCCGTCGATGTCGTAATACGTCTGGGTGCGGCCAGAGGTGCGGTCAACGAGCTGATCGGGGACGACGATGGCGCCGGGGCCGTACTCGGCTCTGAGCGAACCTACGGCGCTCGGCGCGAGCACCTGCCGGACGCCGAGCGAACGCAGTGCCCAAAGGTTGGCACGATAGGGGATGCGGTGCGGGGGGAAACGGTGATCTCGCCCGTGTCTGGGGATGAACGCCACCGAGCGGGAGCCGATGCGCCCGACGGTGACGACATCGCTCGGGGGGCCGTAGGGTGTGGCGAGCTCGATCTCCTCCGCGTCGTCGAGCAGGGAGTAAAAGCCGGAACCGCCGATGACACCGATATCTGCACGAGTGACCATGGCGCAGAGAGTATCCGGAGCGGTGGTGGGTGAGGCGGACACGAACGACGTTCTGTGGATAACCGCGACTGGCACGCGGTGAGCTGTGGACAGCGGGGTCGGCTGTGGATAGTTGGTCGCGCGGAGTAGGCACACCAGTACGAAGAGTAGGATCGCCGCATGCGGCAACAGGGCCTCGGGCTCATCATCCTCGCGCTCATGCTCGGCATGCTGCTCGCGGCGCTCGATCAGACGATCGTGTCCACGGCGCTGCCGACGATCGTGAGCGACCTCGGTGGGCTGGAGCGGCTGTCGTGGGTCGTGACCGGTTACCTGCTGGCCTCGACCGTCTCCACGCCGCTCTGGGGCAAGCTCGGCGACCAGTACGGGCGCAAGAAGCTGTTCATCGGGGCCATCTGCATCTTCCTGGCCGGGTCGGCGCTGTGCGGGCTGAGCCAGAACATGGGCGAGCTCATCGCCTTCCGGGCCGTTCAGGGGCTGGGCGGGGGCGGGCTGATGGTGCTGGCCCAGGCGATCGTGGGCGATGTCGTCTCGGCGCGGGAGAGGGGGAGGTACCAGGGCTTCTTCGGGGCGGTCTTCGCGGTTTCCAGCATCGTGGGGCCGCTGCTCGGCGGGCTGTTCGTCGATCATCTGTCGTGGCACTGGGTGTTCTACGTCAACCTGCCGCTGGGGGCGGTGGCACTGTTCGTCATCGTGGCGGTGCTGCCGGGGGACGACACGCGTACCAAGCACACCATCGACTACGCGGGGGTGGTGCTGCTCGGTGCGGCGACCTCCTGTCTGGTGCTGATGACGACGTGGGGCGGCACCACGTACAGATGGACGGATCCGATCATTCTGGGCTTGGCGGGGGCGGCGGCGGTCCTGCTGGCCGGGTGGGTGCTCGTGGCGCGGCGGGCGAAGGAGCCGGTGCTGCCGCTCGGGCTGTTCCGGGTGCGGGCGTTCGCCATGTCGTCGGTGGTCGGGTTCGTGGTGGGGTTCGGGCTGTTCGGGGCGCTCACGTACCTGCCGCTGTTCCTGCAAGTGGTGCACGGGGTCAGCCCGACGCTGTCGGGGGTGTACCTGCTGCCGATGATGGCCGGGATGCTCACCCTGTCGATCGTGAGCGGGCAGATCATCTCGAAGACCGGCAAATACCGATTCCTTCCCATCGCGGGCACGGCTGTCGCGACCGTGGGGATGTTCCTGCTCTCGACGCTCACGGAGGGGAGCAGTCTGCTCGCGATGGGGGTCTACCTGCTGGTCCTCGGCGTCGGGCTGGGGATGACCATGCAGGTGCTGGTCATCGTGGTGCAGAACGCGGTCAGCTTCAAGGATCTCGGCGTCGCCACTTCCGGGGCCACGTTCTTCCGGTCCATCGGAGGGTCCTTCGGGGTGGCGACCTTGGGATCGGTGTTCTCGGCCACGCTGAACGACGATCTGCGGGAGGTGCTGCGCGGGGTGCGGCTGCCGGCCGGGTTCGATCCTGGGCGGGTTCAGCAGGACCCCACTGTCATTCAGCGATTGCCGCGCGGGCTCGCGCAGGGATTCCTGCATGTGTACGCGGATGCGATCGCGTCCGTCTTCCGCGTGGCGGCGCCCGTGATGTGCGGGGCGTTCCTGCTGAGCTGGTTCATTCCGCAGGCGCGGCTCAGGGAGACGACGAAAGCGGCGGACCTGGGCGAAGGGCTGGGGGCCACGTCCGCCGAGCGGTCGTCGCTGGCCGAGGTCGAGCGGGGGCTGGTACGGCTGGCCGATGCGGACCTGCGGCGCGGCTACTACGACCGGCTCGGGGCATTGGCCGGGCTGGACGGGATCGCGCCCCAAGGGGTGTGGGTGATCGCCCGGCTGAGCGGTGAAGGGTGGGTGCGGGCTGAGGAGCTGGCCGCGCGGGCCGAGGTGAGCAGGGAGTACGGGCGGCCTTATGTCGATCAGCTCGTGGCGGTGAATCTGGTGCGCCGATCCGCGGACGGGGACGCGTTGTGCCTCACGGAGGCGGGGGAGGAGGCGGCTGCGCGGCTGCTGGGGTGTGCTTGTGAGGGGCTTCGGGGGCTGGTGGCGGATTGGGGGGCGGATCCGCAGCTTGAGCGGCTTGTTGAACGGATCGCGCCGGAGCTGCTCGGTGCGCCGGCTGATCGGCCTTCTCGATGAGGGAGTGGTGCTTCGGCGGGTGGTGAGGGTGAGGGGGAGTCAGGCGCTTCGATGAGCGCCGGGCGGCGTTCCGGCGGCTGGTGGGCGGAGTCTCGGGGGCTGGCGGGTGCTGGGCGGATGGGTCCAAGCGGCTGGCGGTTGCTGCGTGGATGGGGTCCAAGCGGCTGCGCGTGCTGTGGCGGCGGAGTTTCGGGAGCCGGCGGGTGCTGTGCGCTGGCCTTGGGTGCTGGTGAAGGTGCTGTGCGGGTGTGGGCTCGGTTGCTGGTGAAGGGCTGCGCGGGTGTGGGCTCGAGAGCTGGCCAAGGGCTGTGCGGGTGTGGGCTCGGAGCTGGCGAAGGCTGTGCCGGATGTGGTGCCGGATGTGGTGCCGGGAGGTTGTGGAGTCGTTGGGCGGAATCGGGCGAGGTCGGGATGGGCTCTTGCCGCTGGGGTCAGTGCCGCCTATCGTCTCGATGTATCGGCTCGATATATCGGGCTGGAGGCTTTGCGAGTAGTTCGACTGACCGGGAGCGGTGATGAGGCGGATCGACTACGACAAAGAGCAGTACCGGAACTACGCGCGCGGCCGAGCGCTTAGCGAGCAGCAGTCGCAGGTGTGGATCAGGGCGTTCGAAGCGGTGTTGCCCGAGCGGCGTCCGCTGGCGGGGCTGGACGTCGGGTCGGGGACCGGGAGGTTCACCCCTGCGTTGGCGCGGGCGTTCGGGCCGGTTGTCGGGGTCGAGCCGGCCGTTCGGATGCGGGAGATCGCGGAGGCGGAGTCGCGGCATCCTGATGTGCGGTACGTGGCGGGTTCCGCCGAGGACATGCCGGTGCCGTCCGGGAGTGCTGATTACGCGCTCATGTTTCTGGCCTGGCACCACGTTCAGGACAAGGTGCGGGCGGTCGGGGAGCTGGGCAGGGTGCTCCGGCCGGGCGGGCGGCTGCTTCTGCGGGCGAATTTCCGGGATCATCACCCCAGGCCGTGGTGGCTGGAGCACTTTCCTCGTGGCCTTGAGGCGGACACCGCGTTGTTCCAGCCGCTGCACGAGGTGATCGCCATGTTCACGTCGGACGGGTGGCGCGTCGCCGGCTTCGGTACGGTCACCGAGCCGTCCTCCGGCACCTACAGTGACGTGTTCGAACGGCTGCGGTTGCGGACCCTTTCGATCTTCGGGCAGCTGAGCGACGAGGAGATAGAGATCGGGTTCCGGCGGCTGGAGGAGGTTGTGGCCGCGAATTCCGGAGCGCCTGCGCCTGTCTTCGCTGAGCCGCTGCTGACGCTCGAACGGTGCCAGTGAGGTCGAGGACGCAGCCTTGGGGGTCCGAGAGTCTCGTAGCCGCAGGTGGTGCCGAGGGCCGGCCCGGTCTTGCCGTGGAGTTCTGTGAGCGTGATCGATGCGGTCCTGCGGCGGAGTCCCGTGAGCGTGATCGATGCGATCCTGTGGCAGAGTCCGCGAGCGTGATCGTGCGATCCTGTGGCAGAGTCCGCGAGCGTGATCGTGCGATCCTGTGGCGGAGTCCCGCGGGCGTGATCGTTCGGTCTTATGGCAAGGGTCCCGCGAGAACGGCCGCCCGGTAGCGCGGAGATAGTCTCCGCGGCCGTGGCCGTCCGCTGGGCGCGCGGCGGTGGCCTTCCGGGGTGGGAGGCTCCGCGGCTGCGCGCGGATGGGCGCAGTGTAGGCAGGCCAAGACCAGGCCGGGTGGGAGGTCGGTGGCGGCATGCGAAGCGCGCGGGACCTCCCGCCGACCGCCTCTTACCGCCACCGGTTCAGTCGCAGCAGCTCCAGAGCACTTGCCGCGCGTGCCGGATGGGCGCCGCGGGCCAGGCGAGGGGCAGCGGCGCGCCGTACGGGCACGGCTCCGCAGGTGGTGGGAGCCGTGCGGGACCTCAGCTGGACGCGGCAGCCGGGGCAGGGGTCGAGCTGGTGGTGGACGAGCTCGAGTCCGACGACTTGCTCTCCCCGGACTTCGACGAAGACGAAGAGGAAGAAGAGGTCGAGGACGACGAGGTCGACGAGGACGAACGGTTGTCGGTCTTGTAGAAGCCAGAGCCCTTGAACACGATGCCGACCGCGGAGAACACCTTCCGCAGGTTGCCCTGGCACTTGGGGCAGACCGTCAACGCATCGTCGGTGAACTTCTGGACGACCTCGAGCTGCTCACCGCAGTCGTTGCAGGCGTACTGATAGGTCGGCACGCGCTCCTCCTTTAACAAGCTCTAGCACTCGAGCGATGCGACTGCTAATGGTAACCGATCGGGTCAATCACCTATTCCAACCCCCGCTCTCCGTACCATCCGGCCAGCTTGCCGCTGCGGCTGACGGCGCGCAGGCGGCGTTCGGCCTGGTCGCGGCAGGCGGCGGTGGTGACGACGAGGAGCTGGTCGTCCACGCGGACGCGGGTGGTGGAGGCGGGGACGAACGATTTGCCGTCGCGTACGACGAGCGTGACCTGGGCGCCGGCGGGCAGGCGGAGCTCGAAGATCTCCACGCCGTGGAGGCGGGAGCCGGGCGGGATCGTGACCTGCAGCAGGTCGGCCTTGAGCTCCTCCAGGGGCGCGGACTCCACGGAGAGGTCGTGGGCCTCGCCGGGGGCGGACACCCCGAGCACGCGGGCCACGAACGGCAGCGTCGGCCCCTGGAGCAGGGTGAACACGATGACGATCACGAAGACCTGGTTGAAGATGTCCTTGGAGCCCTGGACGCCGGACGCCCAGGGGATGGTGGCCAGGACGATCGGGATCGCGCCGCGCAGCCCCGCCCACGACAGGAACGCCTGGTCGCGCCAGCTCACCCAGCCCAGGCGCACGGCCCAGGCGAGCGCGGAGCTGGCCACGACCGAGAGCGGGCGGGCCAGGAGGACGAGGATGGTGCCGGTGATCAGGGCGGGGACGATGGCCGACGGCATCTCGTGCACGTCGGCCAGCATGCCCAGCATGACGAACAGGCCGATCTGCGCCAGCCACGCGGCTCCCTCGGCGAATCCCCTGGTGGCGGCCCGGTGCGGGAGGCGGGAGTTGCCGAGGATGAGCGCCGTCAGGTAGACGGCCAGGAAGCCGGAGCCGTGCAGGAGGACGGCGCCGCCGTACGAGACGAAGGTGAGCGCCAGCACGGCGATCGGGTAGAGGCCGGAGGCGGGCAGGGCGACGCGGCGCAGGGCGTACGCGCCGGTGGGGCCCACGGCGAGCCCGACGGCCGCGCCGATGATCAGCTCGACGGTCGTCTCCAGCAGGAACGTTCCTAGCGTGGCCTGCGAGCCGGACGCGCCGCTGAGCAGGACCACCGCGATGACCGTGGGGGCGTCGTTGAAGCCGGACTCCGCCTCCAGCACCCCCGCCAGGCGCGGCGGCAGGCGCAGCCTGCGCAGCACGGAGAAGACGGCGGCGGCGTCGGTGGAGGCCAGGACGGCGCCGAGGATCAGCGCGGTGGAGCCGTTGATGCCGAGCAGCCCCTGGACGAGCAGGGCGACCACGACGATGCTCACCGTCACGCCCACGGTCGCCATCACCAGGGCCAACGGGACGGAACGCCGCACATGGGACCAGTTGGTGGTCAGACCGCCCTCGGCGAGGATCACGGCGAGCGCCGACAGGCCGATCTGCTGGGCGAGCTGCGGGCTCTCGAAAGGGATCCCGAACCCCGAAGGCCCCAAGGCCAGACCGAAGCCGAGAAAGATGAGCAGGCTGGGCAGACCGGTACGATGCGCCAGCCGTACGGACGCGATCGCCGCGATGACGATCGCGGCACCGATGAGGAGCCAGAGATCAAGCGTCATCTGGCTCCTCTCCGGTATCTGCGTTCACATAAGCCTAGTGAGTCCTGAAGGGGTCATCGCAAAGCGGACCGGGCGGTCATGGGGCTCCGCGGGGACATCGTCGATCAGCTCGCCGTCGTGCAGCAACGCCACGGTGGGGACGTTCGGGCCGACGCGGGCGAGGGCGCGGTCGTACGAGCCGCCGCCGCGCCCCAGGCGGACCCCCGTGCGCCGGTCGACTGCCAGCGCGGGCACGATCACGAGGGCGGCGGTGCGCACGGCGTCGACGCCGCGGCGGGTGTCGACCGGCTCCATGATCCCGAAGCGGCCGGGCGCGAGGGTGTCGGGCCCGTCGTACACCGCCCAATCCAGGTCATTGTCCTCACGGAGCACCGGGAGGACAACGGTGGCTCCATGTTTCCAGAGAGCGAACACCAGCCCGTGCGTCTCCGGCTCCGACCCCGCTGACCAGTAGCAGGCCACCAGACCGGCCATCTGGACCCAGGGCTGTTCGAGCAGGGTTTCGCGGACCTTGATGGCGTTTGCACGCAGTTGTTCGGGGGAGAGGGAAGCACGCGCCGCGCTCACCTCGCGACGCAGGTTCAGCTTGTCCACAGGTCCCTCCACTAGGGTCTACTCATGGCTGACTTCGACCCTGTGACGAAAGCCGTCGTGCCCGCCGCGGGTCTGGGCACCCGGTTTCTTCCGGCGACCAAGGCGACACCCAAGGAGATGTTGCCCATCGTCGACAAGCCCGCGATCCAGTATGTCGTCGAGGAGGCCGCCTCCGCTGGGCTCCTCGACGTCCTCATGGTCACCGGCAAGAACAAACGCTCCATCGAAGACCATTTCGACCGGGCGTTCGAGCTCGAGGAGGCCCTTGAAGCCAAGGGCGATGAGCACCGGCTGTCCCAGGTTCGCGAGCCCGCCTCGCTGGCGACCCTGCATTACGTACGGCAGGGCGAGCCGAAGGGGCTCGGCCACGCGGTGCTGTGCGCCAAGCACCACGTCGGCGACCATCCGTTCGCCTGCCTGCTCGGTGACGACCTCATCGACCACCGCGACCACCTGCTGCGCCGCATGATCGAGGTGCGCGACACGTTCGGGGGGAGCGTGATCGCGCTGATGGAGGTCCCCAAGGAGCAGGTTTCGCTGTACGGCGTGGCGACCATCGAGGCGACCGCCGAGGAGGACGTCGTCCGCGTGACGGACCTGGTGGAGAAGCCGCCGGCCGACGAGGCGCCGTCCAACTGGGCGATCATCGGGCGTTACGTGATCGACCCGGCCGTCTTCGAGGTGCTGGAGAACACCCCGCCGGGTCGCGGCGGCGAGATCCAGCTCACCGACGCGCTGCGGACGCTGGCCTCGCGTGGCTCCGAGGAGGGCGGGCCGGTGCACGGCGTGCTGTTCAGGGGGCGGCGCTACGACACGGGCGACAAGCTCGACTATTTGCGGACCGTGGTGAAGTTCGCGGCGGATCGCGAGGATCTGGCGCCGGAGTTCGTGCCGTGGCTGCGGGAGTTCCTCGATGAAATCAGTTGACGCGCATCTGGCCGAGATCCTGGCCACTGTTCGTCCGCTGGCCCCCCTTGAGCTGGAGCTGGAGCAGGCTCTGGGCACGACGCTGGCCGAGGACGTCTCCTCGCCGGTGCCGTTGCCGCCGTTCGACAACTCCGCCATGGACGGCTACGCGGTCCGCGCCGAGGACCTGACAGACCTTCCTGCGACGCTGCCGGTGATCGACGACGTGGCGGCCGGGTCGGTGGAGCTGCGGGCGGTGGGGCCCGGGCATGCCGTACGGATCATGACCGGAGCCCCCTTGCCGGCCGGGGCCGATGCGGTCGTGCCGGTCGAGTGGACCGACGGCGGCACGGTCACCGTACGCATCGACCGCCGCGCCGAGGCCGGCAACGCGATCCGGCGGGCCGGCGAAGACGTGCAGGCCGGCGAGGTCGTGCTCAAGGCCGGCACCGTGATCGGGCCGGCGCAGCTCGGGATCATCGCGGGCGTGGGGCGGCGGCGCGTGTGGGCGCGGCCGCGGCCCCGGGTCGTCGTGATCTCCACCGGCGCGGAGCTGGTGGAGCCGGGCGGCACCCTCCAGCCCGGCCAGATCTGGGACTCCAACAGTTACACCCTGACGGCCGCCGTGCGGGAGGTGGGGGCCGACGGGTTCCGCGCCGGCTCCGTCGGGGACGATCCGGGCGTCCTGCTCGATCGGCTCGACACCCACCTCGTACGCGCCGACGCGATCATCACCAGCGGCGGGGTGTCGATGGGGGCGTACGAGCCGGTCAAGGAGGCGCTGTCGCCGCTGGGCACGGTGCGCTTCGAGAAGGTGGCGATGCAGCCGGGGATGCCGCAGGGGTTCGGGGTCCTGGGTGACGACCAGGTGCCGATCTTCGCGTTGCCGGGCAATCCGGTCTCGTCCTTCGTGTCGTTCATGCTGTTCGTCCGCCCCGCGCTCGACAAGATGCGCGGCTTGCCCGGCGGGATGCCCGAGACGGTCACCGCGGTCACCACCGGGGTGTTGCGCTCGCCGTTCGGGCGGCGGTCGTACCTGCGCGGGGTGCTCGCGGCCGACGGCACCGTGTCGCCCGCGCACGGGCAGGGATCTCACCAGCTCGCCGCGCTGGCCTCGGCGAACGCGCTCATCGTGGTGCCCGAGGACGTGACCGAGGTGGCGGCGGGCGCTTCCGTGGAGGTGGTCCGGCTGTGAGCGAGCTGACGCACATCGACGAGACGGGCGCCGCGCGCATGGTCGACGTGTCGGCCAAGGACGTTTCGGCGCGCAGTGCCGTCGCCACCGGGCGGGTGCTGCTGTCGGCCGAGACCGTGGCGTTGCTGCGGTCGGGCGAGGTGCCCAAGGGCGACGCACTCGGGGTGGCGCGGATCGCGGGGATCATGGGGGCGAAACGGACGCCCGACCTGATCCCGCTCTGCCATCCCATCGCGTTGCACGGGGTGAAGGTGAGCCTCGACGTCGAAGACTGGGGCGTGGGGATCACCTGCCGGGTCAAGACGGCCGACCGGACCGGGGTGGAGATGGAGGCGCTGACGGCGGTGTCCGTAGCGGCTTTGGCCCTGATCGACATGGTCAAGGCGGTGGATCCGGGTGCGGTGATCACCGACGTGCGGGTGGAGGAGAAGCTGGGCGGCAAGACGGGCCGGTGGACGCGCGATCCGGCCTGATCCGGCCTGATTGGGGAGCGAGGTGGCTGTGGTGCGGGCGTTGGTGATCACGGTGTCGAACCGGGCGTCGGCGGGGATTTATGAGGATAAATCGGGGCCGCTGCTCGTCGACCTGCTCCGGCAGGACGCCGGGTGCGAGGTGGTCGACGGGCCGGTGGTGGTGCCCGACGGCGAGCCGGTCGAGACTGCGCTGCGTGACGGAGTGTCCAGTGATTACGACGTGATCGTCACCACCGGAGGGACCGGGCTGACGCCCATGGATTTGACGCCGGAGATGACGGCCAGGGTAATTTCTCGCGAAATTCCGGGCATTGCGGAGGCCATCCGGTTGGCAAATCGCGAAAAAGTGCCGACCTCCGTACTGTCGCGTGGATTGGCCGGGCAGGCGGGCAACACCTTGATCGTTAATCTGCCCGGTTCGTCGGGCGGCGTGCGTGACGGCGTCGCCGTACTGGCTCCGATTCTGCGGCACGCGGCCGATCAGATCCGGGGAGGCGATCACCCGCGCTGACGGCGGATCCGATCGCCCTCGATGATCCGTGGCGACATCGCGCCCGATAGGGGGATGATGAGAGATGTGGATCGACTTCGTGGCTGGCCGGTGACCCTGAACGAAGGTCCGGTAGGCCTCCGGCCGCTGCGGCTGGGCGACGTGCGGGTGTGGCGCGAGACTCGGCTGCGCAACGCCGACTGGCTACGCCCGTGGGAGCCCAGCAATCCCGAGACGCCGCTGTTCAGGACGGGGCTCGGGCCGTACATCTCGATGGTCGGCACCCTGCGCCGCGAGGCGCGGCAGGGGCTCGCGCTGCCGTGGGTGGTGACCTACGACGGGCGGTTCGCGGGGCAGCTGACCGTGGGTGCCATTGTGTGGGGCTCCGCCCGTTCTGCCCAGGTCGGCTACTGGGTCGACGGGGCCCTGGCGGGTAAGGGCATCATCCCCACCGCGCTCGCCATGGCCGTTGACCACTGCTTTTTCACCACCGGTTTGCATCGGCTGGAAGCGAACATCCGCCCCGAGAACCAAGCCAGCCGTAGAGTGGTTGAGAAGCTGGGATTCAGGGAAGAAGGCATTCGGCGTCGCCAACTTCACATCGACGGAGCCTGGCGCGACCACATTTGCTACGCGCTGACCGTTGAGGATGTTCCTGGCGGGCTGCTCGTGCAGTGGCGTCGCGCGCGTGAGTCAGCCGCTCACGGCGGGTCTCCTGTCGAAGAGGTTTGACGATCTCGCGACACACCGCACCGAATGCTCGTCAATCAGTGACACGCGGTCTTACGGTGCGTGACGTGAGCATATTGAAGGCGCGACGAGCACATCCGCGTCTTCGTGCTGCCCGGAGGTGGTCGTGAGCAGCGTCCTCCTCTACTTCGCCATCGTCGTGATGTGGCTGTGCGTCCTCATCCCGATGTGGCTGCGCAAGGACAAGGCCAACCTCGCCGAGCTGGCCGAGCTCGAAGAGTATTACACCGGCGAGCACCAGCTCCCCGATCTCGACAACCTCGCCCCGCCCGACTCCGACGAGGACGACGAGGCGCCGCCGGTGGAGATCGAGAAGGTCGACGTCCGCCAGTTCCGCCTCCGGCGCCGCGCCATCATCGTCGCCCGCCGCCGGCGCCTGCTCTTCTTCACCGCCCTGCTGGTGCTCGCGTCCGTCGTCACCGCCGCGGTGAAGGTCATCCCGTGGTGGGGCGTCGCACCGTCCGTCGTCATCATGCTCGCGTACATGACGTTTCTCCGCATCGCCGTACAGGTGGACAGGGAACGCCGCGAACGGGCGCTCCAGGCGCATGCTGAGCGGCTGCGGCGGCAGCGTGAGCAGCGGCGGGCCGCCGCCGAGGCGGAGGCCGAGGTCATCGACCTCACGCCGCACCATCCCGACGTCCTCTTCGATCAGTACGCCGAACCGCCCAAGCGGGCGGTGGGGGATTGATGGGTGGCGCGAGGACTCTCGGAAGTTTGCTAATCTAGTCGAGTCCTTGGGGATGTAGCGCAGTCCGGTAGCGCACTTCGTTCGCATCGAAGGGGTCAGGGGTTCGAATCCCCTCATCTCCACCCAGGTCAAAGGCCACTTCCGGTGATCGGAAGTGGCCTTTTTGATCTTCTGAGTGACTAGTGGTTCTGCGACGATGACCACCATGTCGCGGATCGAGTTCTCCTATGGAGCGCCGGAGCACGGATGGTCTGTGGTCACCATCGCCCATGAAGGGCGTGAGGCCCGGATGGTCGTGTCGTACGTGACTGATGCTCTCCGCGACCTCCTGTGCAGCCTGGTGCGGGTTACGCAGGGCGACGACATCCGCTTTTCCTGGGATGGTGAGCCCGCCGAGTACCGATGGGTATTCACGCGTGAGGACGATGCGGTCCGGCTGCGCGTCCTCAGGTTCCGGGACGGGAGGAGACGGGAACCGGACGACGGCGCGAGCCGAAAAGGGCTGGACGACCACGACCGCGCCGAGCCCGGCAGCAGGACCCGCGTGCCGCTGTGGGTGGAGCGAATCCGGGCGCCGCGAAGGCGTCGATCACGTCGATGCGGCTGGAGATGTCCACCGGCGTGGGCTGGCGGCAGGTGCCGGTCGTGCGGGATGGCACGCGGTGGACGGCTGTGCTGCTGAACCCGGGGTAGCCCGGGTTCGTGTCACTGCCGGTGACGGTGTCCGACTCGCCGAGGGCGGGGGCGGGGCAGGGGTGACGCAGACGATCACTCGTGCGTACGCCGTCGGCTGATGTGAATCGGGGGACGGGGACGTGCGCGGCCGGCCGACCGTGCGTACCGTCTCCCCCTGCGTCGACCGTACGGGCACTCGCCCGGTTGGGGTCAGCTCCACCACGGCGATCCAGGCATGAACTCCAGGACGATGACGACCGCGAGCCCTGCCGCGATGACGATCCTGGTCATCCTGCCCGCGGCCGTACTCACCGCCCAGGTTGTGGCGCCGTAGCCGATCGCGCAGGCGAGCGCGAAGACCACGCCCATGTACATCTCGTCGGAGATCGGGATCCAGGTTGATGCGGGGATCGGGACCCAGGCCAGAGCCATGGTCAGAGCCACGAACAGGTTCACGCTCAGGGCAGAGGCGGCGATGGGGCCGATCAGTGCGACGAGCCACCAGCGCGGCAGCCGGCCCAGTAAGAGCAGCACCGCACCCAGAGGAGCGGCGACCAGGAACATCACGTCTAAGTCCGGGCTGGAGGGGTCTTCCGGACTGTACGAGTTGTAGATGGCAGCCACCAGAACGCCGCAGGCGGCGCCCGCCATTGCGCCCCGGGTCACCATCCGCATGATCTTCGGCATCCGCACAGCTAAGCACAGCGGTCAAGGTCCGGAGAGGCCGAAGGCCGCTTCCGAGCGTCGGAAGCGGCCTTCGCGTTGCCGGGGACCGGCGTCCGAGCGTCCGGGGTCAGCTGCAGCTCCACCGAGCCCAGTACGTGTTCTGGTAGTCGTCCGTGACCCACATCGCGTGGACGATGTTGTTGTCGCCCAGGTAGATGTCGCCCGGCCAGGCGAGCGGGTCCGGATACGGGAAGATCACCGGCGCTCCGGAGGCTCCCCAGAACCCCGAGTCGTAGCCGGCGGTGGTCGTGCTCTTGACCAGGCCGACGGTGTCGCCGGCGGTGTTCGCCGCCACCGGGCGGGCGCCCGCGCGGGTGTGCAGCACCGAGCCGTCGCTGTTCCACACGATGGCGACCTCGCCGCCCGACGTGGCCGTGCCGTAGCCCACCGGCCGGCCGCTGTTGTCGCTCTCCGTGATGGAGAAGCTGCTCACTCCGGCCGGCGTCTGCAGGTCGTGCAGGGTGCCGTCCGGGTACAACATTTTCTTGGACGTGAGCAGGATGCGGCCGTCCTTGTCGATGCTCACCGGGCGGCCCTGCCCGACGACGCGGTACGTCGAGTAGTTGGACGCCGGCCACACCACCACCGAATTTCCGGAGCTGACGCTGGCCAGGCCGACGATGTCCCCCTTGTCATTGATCGCGATCTCTTCCGTGTAGGTGGAGCCGGACACCTTGGCCAGCTTCACCTTGGACCCCGAGCCGGGCCGCCACACGTACGGCTCCGACGGCCCTCCCCACGGGGTGAGCCTGCCGATCACCGTGCCGCTGCTGTTGACGTCTCGCGGGGTGTCGCGCTTGTTGCCGTCCATGGTGGGCCACTTCGCCACGGTCTGGCCGTTGCGCCATAAGAAGCGGCCGTTGTCCTCGCTGGCGCCTATCGCGTACTCGCCGCTGGCGCTCGCGCCCGCGATCGAGGCGTAGTCGTCGCCGTTCTGGTCCGGGAGGTTGCCCAGGTAGGTGCAGGCCGTGGCGGCGGACGCGGGGTTCGCCGGCACCATGAGCCCGGCGGCGGCCAACGCGCTCACCAGGATTGTGCGCACGTGCTTACGCATGGAACTCCTCGCGGGTCGATTCCCGGCTTTCAGGACGAGCTGCCGGATCGAGCGCAGCCTCCCAGCCGCCCATCAAGGGGACCTCGAATTGATATGGGGAGGCGTCTCAAGCCGCCCGGCGGCCCATGATGAGGTCTACGGGGATCCGTACCGGCAGGCACAGGGTTTGGCCGTGCTGGTCGAACAGGTCGTCGCGGGCGGTGAAACAGCCCAGATCGGCCAGGACGTGTCCTGAGAGGTCGCAGGAGGAGCAGGTGCCGCCGTCCCAGTCCACGGCGGTGTGCGCGATCGCGTCGAAGAGTGTCACGCTTCCGGTGTTGGTGAATCGGCCTCCCGTTCGTAGCGCGGTCAGGTCGCCGTAAAGCTCGGAAACGGCCACCCACTTCCCGTCGAGGAGGAATTCCGGCCAGGCCAGCACCACCCGCCGGGGGATCAGCGCACGCAGCCGCGGGAACCGCGGATGCCAGAAACGTCCATCGAGCAGCAGCCCTCTGACGCGCGTGGGGATCCCGCGGCCGCGTGCCGCCGCCTCCAGCAGGGCCAATCGCTGGCTGCACGAGCCGCGGCCCAGACGCAGGGTCCGGGAGGCGGGCTGCCTTTCGTTCATGGCGTAGACGGGGCGCACGCGGGCTGCGATGAGCTGGTGCGCCGTGATCAGGAACGCTCGCTCTCCCGTAGGGGCGACGTCCCGGATCTCGGCCAGCAACGCCAGGATCAGGGGGTGCCGCCAGTCGAGGATCGGGGTGGCCGCCGTACTTCCTAAGGAGATCGCCACGTGATTGCTCCTCGGCGTCCTGCTCAGTACCCGCCGCGCCGTGGGGCGGCGGTCGGGCGGCGGGAGAGGGTGGGGCGGGCGGTGGGTTTGAGGTCGCGGGCCGGTGGTTCGTGGCGGTGGGAGGAGTGGGACCGCGGGTCGGTCTTGGACGGGGTGATCGAGGCGGGGAGTCTGATGTGCATGGATTCTCCTCAAGCCCTGGTGAGCCAGGTGACCTGGGCGCCGTTGTCGAAGGACTCGCGCCGGGCGGGGGTGAACAGGGTGGGGCGGAAGTGGCCGGAGAACATGGGGATGCCCGCGCTGGCCACCACCGGGTAGCTCTTGAGGATGATCTCATCGATCTCCGGGAGCAGGGAGGCGGCGAGTTTGCCGCCGCCGCACAGGTAGATGTCCATGCCGGTGTCCTCGGCCTTCAGGCGCCGGACGAGCTCGATCGGGTCGCCCGGCTCCACCTGGACGGTCGGATCGTCGATCGTCAGGGTGCGGGAGACGACGTACTGGCGCAAATGGGCGTAAGGGCTGGTGGTGGGGACGTCGAGGGCCGGCTCGTAGGTGCCGCGGCCCATCACCAGCGTGTCGAAGACCTTGTTGGGCGCGTCCTCCAGGCCGACGAGTTTGCGGATGTGGGTGGGGAGGGTCTCGGGGTAGCGGGCGTTGATCCAGGCGGCCATCTGGTCGGACACGGGGTAGAAGTCGAACTCCGCGTTCGGGCCGGCGATGTAGCCGTCGAGTGAGACGCCGATGTAGTAGACCAGCTTTCGCATGAACGTTCAACTCCTGATGTAGTACTCTGTTTGAAGTGGTTTGAAAGTAGTACTACGGATGGAGTGGTGTCAAGTGCGCAGGAATCCGAAGCGGCGGCAGGCGCTGATCGACGCGGCCATCGAGGTGCTGGCCAGGGAAGGGGCGCGGGGGCTGACCTTCCGGGCCGTCGATGCGGAGGCGGCCGTTCCCCCCGGCACGGCGTCCAACTACTTCGCCAACCGCGACGACCTGTTCACCCAGGTCGGCGGGCGCATCTACGAGCGGCTGCTGCCCGACGAGGCCACGATCGCGCGCGGCCGGGAGGGCGTGCAGGACGAGACGCGTTACGCCGAGCTCATGCACGAGCTGGTGGATCGGGTCTCCGCCTTCAACTCCGGCTACCTGGCGCTGCTGGAGCTGCGGCTGGAGTCCACGCGGCGCCCCGAGCTGCGGGCCGTGCTGACCAGGCGCATCCGGGAGGACATCGACGCCAACATCGGCTACCACGCCGCCTCCGGCCTGCCCGGCGACTCGACCTCGGTGGTGCTGCTCTACCTGGCCCTCAACTGGCTCATCGTGGAGCGGCTGACGTTGCCCGACATCTTCACCGAGCAGGAGGTGCACGAGCTGGTGGACGCCGCCGTCCGGAGGTCGCTGGCGAGCGACGGGGTCACGGGAGGATGAGGACCTTGCCGGGGGCGTGGCCGGTCTCGACGTCGCGGTGCGCGTCCGCCGCCGCGGCGAGCGGGTGGCGGGCGGCGATGGGGTGGGTGAGGACGTCGTCCTCCAGCACGCGGGTGACGTGCTCGGTGGCGGCCCGCAGGGCCGGGGCCGGCATGACGAACACCAACGTGGTCCGGATCGTCGCGCCTTTCCGCATCAGCCGGTAGAACGGCAGCGCCGGCTCCGGTACGGCGTCGGAGGCGTACGTGGCGATGGTGCCGCCGGTGGCGATGACCTCGGAGGTGAACGGCAGGTTGGCGCCGAAGGCCACGTCCACCACCCGGTCCACGCCCCCGGGCACGAGGTCGAGGACGGCCTCGGCGGCGCCGGGCGCGCGGTTGTCGATCACGTGGTGGGCGCCGGCGTCCAGGGCCGAGGCGCGCTGTTCAGGCGTGCGGGCCGTGGCGATCACGGTGGCGCCGGCGTGCGCGGCGAGCTGGACGGCGTAGTGGCCGACGGCCCCGGCCGCCCCGATGACCAGCACCGTCCGCCCGGCCACCGGGCCGTCGGCGAACAGGCAGCGGTGGGCCGTCAGCGCCGGCACGCCGAGGCAGGCCCCTGCCTCGAACGACGTCTTCGCGGGCAGCTCGATGGCCTGGGCGGCGGGCACCACCACGTACTCGGCGGACGTGCCGAACGGGCGGCCGTGGTTCGCGGAGTGCACCCACACGCGGCGGCCGATCCACGACGTGGGAACGCGGGGGCCGACGCGGTCGATCACGCCGGCGCCGTCGTCGCCGGGGATCACGCGCGGGTCGCGCATCACCCGGTCGCCCGCGCCCTGTCGCCGCTTGACGTCGGCCGGGTTGACGCCGGCGGCTCGTACGCGGACGCGCACCTCGCCGGCGGCGGGCTCGGGATCG
Organism: Nonomuraea composti; assembly: GCF_012034275.1. Taxonomy (NCBI): domain Bacteria; kingdom Bacillati; phylum Actinomycetota; class Actinomycetes; order Streptosporangiales; family Streptosporangiaceae; genus Nonomuraea; species Nonomuraea composti. Next base: position 21,484 of record NZ_JAATEP010000005.1, read on the forward strand.
GGCAGCTCGCCCACCGTGAGCACGTCGCCGGCGGGGCCGGTGCGGTCGTACCAGACGGCCCTCATGACGCGCGCGGGAGGAAGGCGTCGAGCGCGGCGGCGACCAGGTCGGGCCGTTCCAGCGACATCATGTGTGGAGTGCCGGGAAGCTCCTGGTAGGTGGCGCCGGGGATGCGCCCGGCCAGCGCCTTCATGATCTCCGGCGTGCACGAGGCGTCCAGCTCTCCGGCCAGCACCAGCGTCGGCGGCTCGAACCCGGCCAGCCGTCCCTGCACGTCCACCCCCTTGAACGCGCGCCACGCGGCGGCCCAGTCGGCCGGGTCGGCGCGCAGCACCAGCTCCCGCGCGTAACGCACGCCGGGACCGTTGACGGCGAGCGCGGCCGGGGTGAACCACCGGGTGAGCGACGGCACGATCTGGGCCGCCATGCCCTCTTCCTCGGCGGACCTGGCCCGCCCCTCGAACGCCTCGAAGGCATGGTCGGTGGTGCCCAGCAGGGCCAGGGAGGCGAACCGTTCCGGCCTCGCGACGGCGGCGGTCTGCGCGATGCCGCCGCCGTACGACAGGCCGACCACGTGGGCCTGCTCCAGGCCGAGCGCGTCGAGCACGCCGAACAGGTCGGCGGCGGCGTCCTCCATGGTGAACGAGGTCGGGGCCCCGGCGGCTGCGCCGTGCCCGCGCAGGTCGTAGGCGTACACCTGCCTGGTTCGCGCGAGTTGTTCCATGACGGGCTCCCACATGCGCCAGCCGAGCCCGAGCGCGTGCAGCAGCACGACGGGCGGCCCCGACTCGCCGTGCCGGGCGACGACGGTCTCGTGGTCGGCGAGCCGGACCCGCTGGAGGGCGGCGGGCGCGGGCGTCCCGGCCGCGGTCAGCACCTCGTCGATCACGCGCAGCGCGTTGAGCGCCCGCGGCATGCCGGCGTAGAGGGACACGTGCTCGGCGAGGGCGCGCAGCTCGGCGGGGGTGACGTCGTTGCTCAGCGCGGCGGCGGTGTGCACGGCGAGCTGCGGCTCCGCGCCGCCGAGCGCCGCGAGCATGGTGACGGTCGCCAGCTCTCTCGCGGTACGGCTCAGCTCGGTGCGGGCGATCGGCCCGCCGAAGCCTTCGAGGATGGCGTCGAACAGCTCGGGCGACTGCCTGCGCAGGCCGGCCAGGGCCTGCTCGGGGGCCGATCCCATCATGGCCGTGTACTCGCGGCGGCCTCGTTCCTGGCGGTCCATGTCGTGGTCTCCTGTTCTTTCGTGGTGAGACCACGATGCCGCCGTACAAGGTGATAAGTCCAAGACATGATCGGACTTATGGTGATATTGCGGAGTTATCGCCGGTCATGAAGCCGATGAACGCCGCCAGCGCGGGAGCGGGACGGCGGCCGGACGGCCAGGCCAGCGTCGGCCGCCAGACCGGCTCGGGATCCAGGGACGCCACGCTGACCGGCGGGCCCGGCGCCACGGCGACCGAGCGCGGCATGATCGCGGCGGCCAGGCCGACCGACGCGAGCGCGCGGGCCGTGCCGTACTCCCTGCTCTCGAACCGGGCGTGCACGCTCACCCCCGCCTCGGCCAGCGCCGCCTGGACGATCGCGCCCACCGCCGACCCCGAGGCGTAGACGACCAGGTCGGCGCCGTCGAGCTCGGCGAGCCGCACCTGCTCCCGCCCCGCGAACGCTCCCTCGGCGGCCGTGACCAGCACCAGCGGCTCATCGCCCAGAGACCGCCAGGCCAGCCGCCGGTCACCGGGCGGCGGCGGGGCCGCCAGCGTGGCCACGTCGAGCCGGCCCGCGTGCAGCGCGGCCGACATCTCCTCCGTGTTCAGCTCGCGCAGCTCCACCTCGACCGCCGGGTACGTGCCGCAGAACACCGCCAGTGCCTCGGCCAGCCGCCCCATCAGTCCGCGCGCGGCACCCAGGCGGATCCGGCCGCGAACCCCGGCGGCCCAGCCGAGCATCTCGTCCTCGACGGACACCAGGTCGGCGAGGATGCGGTCGGCGTGCTCCAGCAGCGCGGCGCCCGCCGGGGTGAGCGCCACCCGATGGTTGTTGCGCTCGAACAGGGCCAGGCCGAGCTGCCGTTCGAGCTTGCGGATCTGCTGGGACAGCGCCGGCTGCGCGATGCGCAACGCCTCGGCCGCCCGGGTGAAGTGCAGCTCCCTGGCGACCGCCTGGAAGTACTCCAGCTGGCGCGAACTGATCATAGGACGATTATCCGGCCGTACGGGCTGATGGTCGCGTCCGAAACGTGCCGGTACCTGCGCCTTCCTCGCTGCTTGGCTGGAGCCCGCACCCACACGCACCTGCCCGAACGGAACTCATGTCCACCACCACGCTCGCCCGTCCCCTCGTCGGCCGGCTCGCCGTCACCTCGCTCATGCTGGGCATCTTCGCCATCGTCACCAGCGAGATCCTGCCCATCGGCCTGCTGACCGCCATCGGCGCCGACTTCAGCACCTCCGACGGCGTCACCGGGCTGACCATGACCCTGCCCGGCATCGTCGCCGCGCTCGCCGCGCCCACCGTCACCCTGACCACCGCGCGCCTGGACCGCCGCGTGATGCTGTGCGTCCTCATGGCGGTGCTCGCCGTGGCGGACGTGCTGGCCGCGGCGGCGACCTCCTACTGGGTCATGCTGGTCTCCAGGGTGCTCGTCGGCCTCACCATCGGCGGCTTCTGGTCGATCGGCGCCGGGCTGGCCGGACGTCTGGTGCCGCCGCACGCCGTCGGCACCGCCACCGCAGTGATCTTCTCGGCCGTGCCGCTGGGGTCCGTGCTCGGCGTCCCGGCGGGCACGCTCATCGGCGACCTCGCCGGCTGGCGGACCGCCTTCCTGGCCCTCGCCGTGCTGGCGCTGCTGGTCATGGCCGCCCTGCTCGTGCTGCTGCCGCCGCTGCCCGCCGAGCAGGTCACCAGCCCGCGCGTCCTGCTGGGCCTGCTGCGTGCCCGCGGTACGGTGCTCGCCCTGATGGCCACGTTCCTCGTCGTCCTGGCCCACTTCGGTACCTACACCTACGTCACCCCCTTCCTCCTGGACGTCACCGGCCTGACGCCCGCGGCCGTCAGCGCGGTCCTGCTGGTGTACGGGGTCGCGGGGATCGGCGGCAACTTCCTGGCCGGCCGGGCCGCCACCACGCGCCTGCGGGCCGCCTTCGCGGTCGCCGGAGGTTTGATCGCGGTCGCCACCCTGGTGCTGCCCTTCGCCGGCGGCACTTCCGTCGGGGCCGTGGTGCTGCTCGTGGTCTGGGGGCTGGCCTACGGGGGTGTGCCCGTCTGCTCGCAGGCCGCCTTCATGGCCGCCGCCCCACGCGCGCCCGAGGCCGCGACGGTGATCTTCACCTCCTCCTTCCAGGCGACGTTCGCGCTCGGGGCGCTTGCGGGTGGGCGGGTCGTCGACGCGTTCTCGGTCTCGGCCGTGATGGTCTGCGGTGGGGTGATCGCTGCGATCATGGCGGTGGTCACCTTTGTGAAGCTGCGCTGAGCTCCTACGTTCGCTGCTCGGCCACTTCGTGGCGTTCCTGGTCGGCTTTCACGGGAGTGGGCCGCCTGTGCAGGAGGAGGGCGGTCAGGCCGCCCGCGACCAGGCCCCAGAACGCAGCTCCGATGCTCAGGATCGTCATCCCCGAGGCGGTGACCACGAAGGTGACCACCGCGGCCTCCCGCCCCTCCGGCTCGGTCACCGCGCCGGCCAGCGACGAGCCGAGCGCCGACAGCAGCGCGAGGCCCGCCACGGCGGTGACCAGCACGGGCGGGGACAGCAGCACCAGCGCCATCGCCAGCCCGGCGCCGAGGCCGAGCGCCAGCTGGCCGGCGCCGAGCGCGACCGTCGCGATCCACCGGCGGCCCGGGTCGGGGTGGGTGTCGGGGCCGGCGGTCAGCGCCGCGGTGATCGCGGCCAGGTTGAGCGCGTGGCCGCCGAACGGCGCCGCCGCCGCGCTGGCCAGACCGGTCGTGACGAGGAGCGGGCGCAGGGGCGGCGCGTACCCGTAGGTCGACATGACCGCCATGCCGGGCACGTTCTGGGCGGCCATGGTGACGAGGAACAGCGGGACGGCGATGCTCACCAGCGCCGACGGGCTCATCGTGGGGACGGTCAGCTCGACCGCCGGACGCAGGGTCGCACTGGACAGGCCGCCGCCGGTGCCGTGGATCGCGATGGCGACGACCGCCACGACGAGCGCTCCAGGAACGGCCCACTGCCGCAGGTATCTCTGCAACACCGCCCAGGTCAGGACGACGGGCACGGCCAGCAGCGGGACGTCGACGACGGCGCGTACCGGTGCGGTGCACAGGCTGAGGATGACGCCCGCCAGCATCGCGCTGGCGATCGGGCGCGGGATGGCGGCGATCGCCCGGGCCGGCCAGGGCGACAGACCGGCCAGGACGATGAGCGCCGCGCACACGACGAACGCACCGACCGCGGCCGGGAAGCCGCCGGGCACGGGACCGGTCGCCAGCAGCAGCGCCGCCCCTGGGGTGGACCAGGCGATGCTGATCGGCATGCGGTAGCGCAGCCCGAGGAAGATCGCCGTCGCGCCGATGCCGCAGCAGAGGGCGAGCAGCCCCGACGCCGCCTGCCCGGGCGTCGCGCCGACGGCGCGCAGCCCGGCGAGCACGACGGTGAACGAGCTGGCGTAGCCCACCACCGCGCTGACCAGCCCCGCCATGACGGCCTGCATCCGCACGCCCACTCCTCGGTGTCGCCGTTCGTTCCGCATACGGAACGAACCATAGCCAGCCATGTCATCACCGGACAAGCCTCCGGCCATCAGCGAGGGTCGAAGGCCGTTGCCGCGGGTGGTGCTCCTCGGCCGCGAAACCGTACGGGCGGGGGACGGTAATGGGGATCATGGTGTTGCCGTGCGGATGACGTGCCTGCCGACCAGGGACGAGACGCCGAGGGTGACGCCGATTCCGATGGCGATCGTGATCGCGTAGGGGAGGGGGGCCGCCGCCTGGAGGGGGTTGCCGGTCTTGACGATGGCGAAGGGGAGGACGGCGAGGAAGGCGCCGACGCTGCCGGCGACGACGCTGATGGCGGTGGCGGCCCCGATCTCGCGGACGAGCATGCGGTGGGTCTGGGTGCTCGTCGAGCCGACCAGGGACATGACCGCGAACTCGGTGCGGCGCTGGGAGATGGCGGCGACGAGGTTGTTGGTCAGGGCGATGGCCATGAAGGCCGCGATCAGCGCCACCACGAAGTAGTTGATCGAGGCGAGCACCTGGCCCGTGCTGCCGGTGGTGCCGGCCGCGTTCTCGATGCCCTGCATGCTGAGCGTGCCCGCCGCCACGCCGACGAACAGGGTGAGGAACGTGACGGTGGGGCGTACCCGGCCGGGGGCGGCGGAGAGGTTGATCGCGGCCAGGTGCGAGGGGGCGGCGCGGTGGGTGCGGCGGGTGGACGCGCGGTTGACGAGGGCGATGAGCTCGGGGGCGAGGACGCAGAGGCCGACGGCGACGAGCACGCAGCCGGGCCCGGTCATCGCCGTGGTGAGCACGTCGGACGGGTCCATGCCGAGCACCGCGGCGGATGAGCCCAGGCCGGCGATGATCATGAGTGTGGCCGTGACGCGGCGCCCGGGTGGGGTCGCGCGGGTGCGGCGGGCGAGGGGCGGGGCGTCGGCGACGGGGCTGCGGTGGGCCAGGGAGCGGCTGCCGATCCAGGCGGCGAGGACGCTCGCGGCCAGCACCACGAGCACGCCGAGTGCGGGCAGCAGCACGCCGGGGGCGAACACCGAGGTCGCGCTGGTGAGGCCGGCGGCCTGGATGTCGCCGGTCACGATCCGGCCGATCACGTAGCCGCCGGCCAGGCCGAACGGGGCTGTGACGGCTGTGACGGCGGCGGTCTCCACGACGAGCATCCGCTGGACCTGCCGGGGGCCGGCGCCGATGAGGCGGATGCCGGCGATCTCCCCGGCGCGGCCGGCGAGGGCGACGTTGATCGTCGAGACCATGGCGAACAGCACGATCGCGACCGTCCAGCCGCCCATGATGAGCGGGAACTGCACCAGGAACGCGCGGTCGGCGGCGGCCGTGCTCGGGGCCAGACCGGTGCCGAGCAGGGTCATCATGCTGGTGATGAGGATCGTGCCGACGAGTGCCACGAGGCCGGTGGCGATGGCGGCGGTGCGGTGGTAGGCGAAGGAGCGTACGGCGATTCTGATCATCGGCTTGTCACCGCGCTGTTGGCGGCCTGCTCCGCCGACTCGACCAGGACGGCCATGCGGCCCGCCACCTGCTGGGCGGTGGGCTGCTTGAGGCTGTCGACGATGCGGCCGTCGGCGAGGAAGAGCACGGCGTCGGAGTAGGAGGCGGCGACGGGGTCGTGCGTGACCATGATGATCGTCTGGCCGTGGTCGGCCAGCTCGCGCATCAGCCGCAGGACCTCTCTGGCGCTGCGGATGTCGAGGGCGCCGGTGGCCTCGTCGGCGAAGACGATCTCGGGGTCGGTGATCAGGGCCCGCGCGACCGCGACGCGCTGCTTCTGGCCGCCCGAGAGCTGGTCGGGGCGGTGGCTGCCGCGGTTGCCGAGGCCGACGCGGGTGAGGAGGTCGGCGGTGCGGGCCGGGTGCGTCCTGCGTGCGTCGAGGCGCAGGGGGAGCTCGACGTTGTCGACGGTCGAGAGCGCGGGCAGGAGGTTGAACGACTGGAAGACGAATCCGACGCGGCGCCTGCGCAGTTGCGCGAGTTGTGCCTGGTCGAGGCTGCGCAGGTCCTGCCCGTCGAGCTCGACCGAGCCGGACGTCGGCCGCTGCAGGCCGGCGGCGCAGTGCAACAAGGTGGTCTTGCCGGAGCCGGACGGGCCCATGATCGCGATGAACGACGACCTCGGGACGTCGAGGTCGATGCCGCGCAGGGCGTGGACCGGGCCGGCTTCTCCCGGGTACTCGCAGCGCAGGTCGCGGATGCGCAGCACGGGTGGCGCGTACATGAAGAGCTCCCTAAAGGATCGTTTTAGACGTTCGTTTCATATGAACGTTTATTTGATACCGTAGGGCATATGAGTGCCAAGGACAAGCTGCTGACGGCAGCACGCGACTGCCTGCTGACGAAGGGATACGCCCACACCACCGTCCGAGACCTGGTCGCGGCGTCGGGAGCCAACCAGGCGTCGATCAACTACCACTTCGGGTCCAAGGAGCAGCTCCTCACCAGGGCGCTGCGCGACCTGAACGCGGAGTGGGGTGAGCTGCTGTTCGCGGTGCTCGGGGAGGGCGGCGAGCCGGAGGATCAGGAGGCGCTGTGGGGGCGGATCATCGAGTCGATCCGGACCAACCGGGAGCTGTGGTTCGTCAACTTCGAGTCCGTCGCGTCCGCCCGGCAGGACGGTGAGATCCGGGCGATGATCGCCGCCGGGCAGGAGCTGGCGCGGGCGTCGCTGGCGCGGGCGTTCGCGGGGCTGGGGCCGGACAGCGACCCGGAGGAGGTGCACGCGGCCGGGTCGCACTACCTCGCGCTGCTCGTCGGGCTCGCCTCACAGTGGCTCACCGACCCCGAACGGGCGCCCACGGCGAAGCAGTTCGTCGCCGCGCACGGCCGCCGCTGATCAGCGGCGACGGCAGACGCTGATCCGAGGCCGAGAGCCGCCGCTGATCAGCGGCGCAGGGCAGGGTCCGGGCCGGCCGTGCCCTGCCAGGGTGGCGGGCTCGCCGAGGGCTGGTCAGGGGTTGGCGAGGAGGGAGAGGCCGAGGGCCGTTGTCACGTACAGGACGTGGCGTCCCGAACGCTCGCAGGCCACCAGGCCGCTCTCGCGCAGCACGCGCAGATGTTGCGACACCGCGCTCGGCGTGACGCCGAGCGCGCGGGCCAGGTCCGTCGTCGTCGCGGGGGAGCGCAGCGCTTCGAGCAGGCCGGCGCGCACCCGGCCGAGCAGGCGGACCGTGCTGCCCGCCGGGGTGCGCGTGCCGGCCGTCCACAGGGTGCCGACGCCGCGGGCCGGGTAGCGCACCGTGGTCTGGGTGGACGTCCTCTTCTTGATCAGCACGTACGGCGTGCCGAGGGCGACCGGCATGAGCACCAGCCCGCCGGGCCCGCGATCCACGGCCAGGCCGGAACGCCAGCGGGAGCCCTCCAGCCGCAGCCGGCCGTCGTGCCAGTGCAGGTCCGGGTGCAGGTCGGCGAACAGCCGCGCCGCCCCGCCCGCGGCCAGTTGCCTCGCGCGGTAGGTCACGTCGGCGTCGAGCACGGCCCGGACGCGGGGCCAGTGCGGCGCGATGAGCCGTCGCTGCACCGGGCGAACGGGCACCAGCAGGCGATCACCACGGTCGGCCTGCAGTTCGCGGGGCCGCCGGTCGGTGGGCTGCTCTTCGGGGTGGCGGCGGCGCTGCCGTTCGGGCTGGACGCGATCTCGTTCGCCGCGTCGGCGGCACTGCTGGCGACCCTGCGCGATCCAAGGCGCCGGCGGGCGCCTGGTGAGCATCCGTCGACCAGGCGCGGGCGTGAGCGTGATCAGCAGCCGCCGATGCGGGCGGCGATCGCGGAAGGGCTGCGGTGGCTGGCCCGGCACCGCCTCCTGCGCACCCTCGCGCTCCTGCTCGCCCTCAACACCTTCTGCTGGCAGCTCGGCAACGTCTCCCTGATCCTGCTGGCCACCCAGAAGCTCGGCCTGGACGCGCCGGGTTACGGCCTGCTGCTGGCCGCGGCCGCCCTGGGCAGCCTGCTCGGCGGGCTGGTCGGCGCGGCCGTCATCGAGCGGGCGGGCCCGCTGCCCGCCCTCGTCGCCGCTCTCCTCACGAACGCCGCCGCCTTCGTCGGCATCGCTCTGAGCCCGAACGCGGTCGTGCTCGGCGCCCTCCTGGCCGTCACCGGTTTCGTCACCACACTCTGGAACCTGGTGACGGTCGGTCTGCGGCAGGAGATCGTGCCGTCGGGGCTGCTGGGCCGGGTGAACAGCGTGTACCGGATGCTCGGCTGGGGGCTGATGCCGCTGGGGGCGCTGGCGGGCGGGCTGGTGGCGCACGGGCTCGGGGTGCGGGCGCCGTACCTGGTGGCGGGCGGGCTGCGCGGGGTCGTTCTGCTGGTCGCGGTGCCTGTGCTGGTCAGCGCGATGCGGGGCCTGCGGAGGGCGCCGGTGGATTAGGTCTCCCTCCAAGTCACATTCAAGCCGGCTCCAAATTCGGGCTGATGTGCTCTGTCCCGCGCCGCCGGAGCCCCGGCGCCGCAAGCGAGAAAAGGGAGGGAAGACATGGGCAAGAAGATCGTGAGCCTGGACGACCTCAGCGCCGAGCTGCCGGTGATCGACGAGGCCGACCTCGGCCTGGTGTCCGGCGGCCGGCCGATGGAGCGCTGTTACCACACGGCCGGCACCGACAGCCAGCCGTCCGACGGCTGGGTGTCCGACTACTAAACGCTCGGCGTCGCGCGGGAGGGGCCTCGTGCTCCTCCCGCGCGGCTGAGGGGGGCCACATGCTACTGATTCTGAGCGAGCCGGGTGACGCCACCGTTCGCATGGTCCTGCCCAAGCTGAAGGCCAGGGGCGCCGAGGTCGTCTGGTGGGATCCGGCCCGGTATCCGGCCGCCGCACACCTGACGGCGCGGTTCAAGACGGGCGGGCCGCACCTCACGCTGGTGACCGGCGGGGAGAGCGTCGATCTGTCCGGGACCACGGCCGTGTGGTACCGGCGGCCCGGACGGCCGACCGCCGCGCCGGATGTCACCGCCGGCGATCTGCGGACCCGGGTGGAGGAGCTTTCCGAGTGGTTCCTGGAGGGCTTCTGGGACCTGCTGGACGCGCGGTGGTTGCCGGGCAGGCACCCGGTGCTGCGCCGGGCGCACAACAAGCTGGTGCACCTGGCACTGGCGGAGCGGCTGGGTTTCGCCGTACCGCCGACGGTGATCACCAACGATCCGGCCGAGCTGGCGCCCGCCTACGAGCGGGCCGGGGGGCGGCTGATCGCCAAGCCGGTCGAGTACGTGCCGTTCGAGATCGACGGCGCGCGGCACACCGTCTACACGACCGTGGTGCAGCGCCGGGACCTCGCGGGGCGCGCCCGGCTCGCCCACGAGCCGACCATCCTGCAGCCGTACGTCGGCAAGGCCGTGGAGCTGCGGGTCACCGTGGTGGGGCGGCAGGTGTTCGCGGCCGAGATCGCCTCGCAGGACTCGGCGCGCACGCGCGACGACTGGCGCCACTACGACTTCGACCGGGCCCGCCACAGCGTCCACCACCTGCCGGACGACGTCGCCGGCCGGTGCGTGGACCTGGTGGCCGCGCTCGGGGTGACGTTCGGGGCGATCGACCTCATCCTGACCCCGGACGGCGAGTACGTGTTCCTGGAGATCAACCCCAACGGCCAGTGGGCCTGGATCGAAGACCTGACCGGCCTGCCGATCGGCGACGCCATCGCCGACTGGCTCGTGGCCGGGGAAACGGACCTGTGATGACTCAGCCCGCACTCGGCGCGGCCCTGGAGAGCGGCGTGAGCCTGCTGCGCGGGCTGACCCGCCGCCGCTCCGCCGTGGACGACGCCCGCCGCGCCGCCGCCACCTGGGCCGCGGCGCATCCCTCGCTGGCCGCCCAGCTCGTGAGCAACCCGCGCCCCGGCTCGCCGATCGTGGACTACGACCTGCTCATCGACGACCCCGAGGGCGGCACGATCATGCTCGGCACGCAGCCGGACGACGGCACGTCCTGGCTGGTCGACCACTCGACGCACTGGGCGGCGGGCAACCTGCTGACCGTGGACGGCATGCAGATCTCCGTCCCCGAGGCGATGCTCATGCTGCGCTCGCTCACGCGCGCCGGGCTGTCGCCGCAGGAGGAGCTGGTGCGCTTCTGCGTGCTGCGCGGTGCCGCCGCGAAGGAGGAGGTGGATCTGGACGACGTCCAGGCCGCCGCGGACGCCTTCCGCCGCCGCCACGGCCTCCTCACGGGAGAGGCCATGCGGAAGTGGCTGGAACGCATGGGGATGAGTGCCGAGGCGTTCCATGACCACATGGTGACGAATGCGAAGGACCAGAGGTTCCGTACGCGGAAGAGGGCCGAGCTGGCCCCCGAGTACCTGAGCCGTCATCGCGACCGGTTCGCCCGGGTGTGGGCGGTCTGGGCGGTGTCGGGGGAGCCGGTGGACCCCGCCGAGCTCGACGGCTCCCTCGGTGACCGCTGGGACGTGCGGGTCAGTCGCGTCCGGACGTGGTCGGGCGAGCTGCCCGAGCCGCTGCGCGCGGTGCCGGCCGGAGGTGAGGTCGGCCCCGTTCCCTTCGAGGACGGTCACCTGACGGGGTCGGTGCTCAAGCGGGAGGACGCCGTGGCGGACGCGGACACGCTGGCCGCCGCCGGGACGGCGGCCTTCGACGACTGGCTGGCGGAGGCGGCCGAGCGGGCCCGCGTCACCTGGCACTGGCTCTGACCACGCCGCTGACCCCCGTACCGGCTCACGCGGGGTCAGCCGGAAGAAGCGGGCCGGTCGTAGATCCCGACCGCCCACCTGCCCGGCCGCTCGCCGACCTCGGCCTCCAGCCGCTCGCGGACCTTCGGGTCGAGCAAGCCGCTGATCAGGGCCGACTCGCCGCAGCTCGTCTTCCGGCATCCCCTGACAGCCCGCGCGACCTCCAGCATCGGGGCGTTCGAGGGGAAGACCCAGACCTGCAGCGACTGCGGGCGCTCCAGCCAGTCGGCGGGCGCGGACAGCTGGTCGTGCTGCCCGCCGAGCCCGTCACCGCACCGCGCGGCCGCGCCGCCGCGCTCGCCGCCCTTGAGCCGGTGCGCCGTGACGATCCAGGCCTCGGGGTCCTCGCAGACCACCTTGTACCCGGTCCAGGTGCTGGTCGGGGTGAAGGTGACCGAGCGGCCGCGGCCCATGGTGTCGAAGCGTTCGGAGTGGATCAGCGGCAGGTCGAACTGCTTGGTTGCTCCGAGCCATACCTTGAAAGTGGCGGGGATCTCGGGGCCGGCCGGCGGCTCCACGCGGGCGGAGTCCACCGGCTGCTGCGCGACCGGCGCACCCTCCGGCCGCAGCGGGAGGCCGATGACGGCGAGCGCGGCGACGGCCAGGGCCGCCACACCGGCCGTCACGGCCCGGCGGGTGCGGCGGATGCGGCGGCCGCGCCGGAGGATCGTGCCGAGGTGGGCGAGGTCGCCGTCCTGGTCCTCGGCCCGCTCGGTCAGGAGGTCGCGCAGATCGTTCTCGGTGTGCCTCATCGCTGTACCCTCTCCAAGCTCATGCTCTGAACGTCCGGATCGACCCGGAGGCGGGTGAGGGCCCGGCTGAGCTGGCTCTTCACCGCCCCCAGCGAGCACCCGACGATGTCGGCGACCTGCGTCAGGGTGCGGCCCTCGTAGTAGTGCAGGACGATCACCGCCCGCTGGCGCGGCGACAGCGTGCCGATGGCCCGCCACAGCGCCGCCTGGTCGTCCACCTCGGCCGCCGCGTCGCGCGGGTCGGCGGTCTCGGGGAGCGTCTCGGACGGGACCTCGCCGCGCCAGCGCCTGCGCCACCACGACGTGTGGGTGTTGACGATGATCCGGTAGACGTACGGGTCGGGGTTGCCCTCGATCCGCCGCCAGGCCAGCCACGCCTTCGCCAGCGCGGTCTGCACCACGTCCTCGGCCGTGCCCCAGTCCCGGGTGAGGAGGTACGCCATCCGGCGCAGGCGCGGCTGCCGGTGTGCCACGTACTCGGCGAACCCGTCGTCCATCCGTCATCTCCGTCTCGTCGTCGTCCGGTGATGACTACCGTCCGGGGGCCGGATGCGGTTTACAGGGTCACGAGGCGAGCAGGGCGCGGACGCGGCCGGGCGTGTGCCCCAGCTCGGCCCGCATCACGCGGGTCAGGTGGGCCTGGTCGCTGAAGCCGAGGGCGGCGGCGAGCGCGGCGAGGTCGGTCTCGCCCTGGTCGAGGCGGGCGAGGGCGCGGCTGACGCGGACGCGGTTGCGGTAGCGGCTGACCGGCATGCCGACGTGGTGGCGGAAGGTGTGGCTCAGGTGGGACGGCGAGGTGTCCAGCAGCCGGGCCAGCTCGACCAGGCTCGCGGCGGCGAGCGGGTCGGCGAGGACGGCCTCCCTGGCGCGCTCGGCCAGGTCGGCCCGGCCGGGCGGCGGGGTGTCGTGCGGCTGCTCGCGCAGGGCGAGCCGCACGAGGTCGAGGACGGCTTCGGCGGCGGCGAAGCCGGGGTCGCCGCCGCTGCGCAGGAGCAGCCGGTGCGCCAGTTCGAGCCGCGCGTCCAGCCGCACGGCCCCTGACCCCACCCGCGCCCCGCCCGTCAGCTCGTCGTCGGACAGCGTGACCGCCGTGCACACGTCGCCGCCCGCCGGATGGGCGAACCGCAGCTCCTCCCCGGGCAGGTGCAGGTACCCGGTGGCGGGCTCGGCGGTCACCTTCCGCCCTTCGACGTCGACGCGGAAGTGCCCGCGCTGGACCAGCACGATGTGCGCGGACGGCGCCGGTTCGGGCGCCGACCAGCGGGGATGGTCGTCGGTGCACGCGACGGCGCGGATCGCGAAGTGGCGGGTCTCGATCACCGTCCTGGTGGTACGCACGAGCACCACCGTACGACAGCCCGCAAATCCGCACATTCGTTCAAGACCGGGCAGCCACCCCGGCACCATGCTGGGCGAATGATCACAACTGTCCGTCGTGGCCCGATGCTGGCCGTGCTGCTGACCGGCCAGGTTATGGCGTCCATGGACGGCTCCATCGTCTCGGTGGCGGCGCAGACCATCCGCGAGGGGCTGGGCGCCGACGGCGCGGCGATCCAGCTCGTCGTCTCCGGCTACCTGCTGACCATGGGCGTGCTCCTGGTGACCTGCGCGCGGATCGGTGACGTGATCGGGCACCGGCGGGCGTTCCTGCTGGGGCTCGGCTGGTTCACCGGCGCGTCGCTGCTGTGCGGGCTGGCGCCGTCGGCGGGCGTGCTGGTGCTCGCCCGCGTCGCGCAGGCCGCGGGGGCGGCGCTGCTGACGCCGCAGATCTTCGCGCTCATCCTGCGCAACTGGGAGGACGGCCCGGCCCGCCGCCGGGCGATCGGCGTCTACAGCATGGTGCTCGCCCTGGGGGTCGCGCTCGGGCAGGTCATCGGCGGGCTGGTGGCGGGGGCCGACCTGCTCGGGCTGTCGTGGCGGCCGATCTTCCTGGTGAACGTGCCGATCGGGGTGGTCCTGCTGGCGGTCGGGGCGCGGGTGCTGCCGGGCTCCCGCCCCGACGACGAGCCCGCCCGGCTCGACCCGGCGGGGGTGGCGGTGCTGACGGTCGCGATGACCGCGCTCACCGTCCCGCTCATCTTCGGGCGGGAGAGCGGCTGGCCCGCCTGGGCGTGGATCTCGCTGGCCGGCGGCGTGGCGCTGCTGGCGGCGTTCGCCGGCTACGAGAGCCGGGCGCGGCACCCGCTGCTGGACCCGGCGGCGCTGCGGCCGGCGGGCGTGAAGCCGGGGCTGGCCGCCTGCTGGATCGTCATGGGCTGCTACACGGTCTTCCTGCTCACCCTGACCCTGCACCTCCAGGGCGCGCTCGGGTACTCGCCGCTGCAGGCGGGGCTGGCGTTCGTGCCGTACACGCTGGGGTTCGGCACGCTCAGCCTGACCTGGAGCCGCTACCCGCGCTGGCTGCGGGACGCGCTGCCGGTGGCGGGCCCGCTCGCGTTCGCCGCCGGGGCCGGGCTGCTGGCCCTGAGCTGGCATCCGCTCGGCTCCGTGCCGCTGCTGATGCTCGCCGGCGCCGGGCACGCCGCCGGGTACAGCCCGCTGATCGCCCGGATCACGTCGCTGGTGGAGCCCCGGCTGGCTTCGGCGATCTCGGCGCTGAACTCCACAGGCCCCGTCCTCGCCGGGGTGACGACGGTGGCGGGTCTCGGCAGCGTCTACTTCGCCGCCCCCTCCTCCGCCGCGGGGCTGTTGCGGGTGGTCGCGGCCGTCGTCGTGCTCCTCCTCATCGGTACGGCCTGCGCCGCCCGCGTCGCCCTGCTCCAGACAGGGGCGCGTACGGCGGAGGCGAACGAGTGAAAGATCCTGCAAAGAAGCGATATGGCATGAGGTGGACCGTGGCGATCCGGCAATAACCGAAGAATTCGGGGTGTCGTGCGGGATGGTGCCATGGTCGGGATGGTGTGGGAGGACGCTCCGTACCCGATGCTGGCGGTCAGCACCTCGGGCGTCGTCGAGCAGGCGAACGAGGCGGCCCGCCTGCTGTTCACCGGCCCGGTCGTCGGTCAGCGCCTGGAGCACGCCGCCCCGGAGTGGCTGGCGCGGGCCCACGACCGGCTCGGCGCGGGCGCGGCGGAGCCGTACGGCGAGCTGGGCGAGCGCGTGTTCCAGGCGCACGCCGTGTACGCGGCGGGCGGCCGGGTCGTCTGGTGGCTCATCGACGTCACCGGCAGGCAGCACGAGATGGACGCGCTGCGGGAGTGGACCGCGTTCCTGGCGGAGGCGTCCAACGAGCTGCTGCCGTCGCTGAACCTGGA
Source organism: Nonomuraea composti (assembly GCF_012034275.1). Taxonomy (NCBI): domain Bacteria; kingdom Bacillati; phylum Actinomycetota; class Actinomycetes; order Streptosporangiales; family Streptosporangiaceae; genus Nonomuraea; species Nonomuraea composti. The sequence goes on from NZ_JAATEP010000005.1 coordinate 36,865, forward strand.
CCGTTGCCTGGAGACGACCGCCTGCCTGGCCGCGCGCCGCCTGGGGGAGAGCGCGCTGGTGGTGCTGCCGCGCGCCGGCCGCCGCTACGCGATCGCCCGCTGCGGGGCCGACGGACGGGCGGTCAGGCAGGACGCGGTCATCGACCCGGGCACGCTGCCGGGGCTGACCGAGGCGTTGCGCGGCTTCCCGCCGGTGCCCACGCGCTGGCTCGCCCCGCAGGAGGCTCCCGGCTGGGTGGGCCCCGAGGAGGGTGCCGGATCGGTGGCGGTGATCGCGTTGCCCGGCCACGGCCTGCCGGCGGGCGCTCTGGTGCTGGTGCGCCGCTCGCGCGAGCGGTTCACCGCCGACGAACGGGTCTTCGTGCGGCTGTTCGCCCTGTGGGCGGGCTCCGCGATCGCGGTCGCCCGCCTGTACGTCGAGCAGGCCGCCATCACCGAGACCCTGATGGCCGAGCTGCTGCCGCCCGCCACCCCGGCCCTGGACGGCGTGGAGCTGGCGGCGCGCTACCGCCCGGCGGGGCCGGGGGAGCGGGTCGGCGGCGACTTCTACGACGTGTACCCGGTCGCGGGCTCGGGCCGCGAGTCGCTGGTGGTGCTGGGCGACGTGGCGGGCAAGGGCCTGGAGGCGGCCGTGCTCACCGGCAGGATCCGCAACACCCTGCGCGCCCTGCTGCCGCTGGCCGACGACCATCAGCGGATGCTGGAGCTGCTGAACGGGGTGCTCCTCAACGATGGCGATCCGACCCGTTACGTCACGCTCGTCCTGGCCTCGTTCCAGCGGCGCGGCCCGCGCGTCGCGCTGCGGCTGACCAGCGCCGGGCACCCGGCGCCGCTGATCATGCGCAATGACGGCCGGGTGGAGACCGTCCCCGCCGTCGGCACGCTGATCGGCGTCCTGGAGGACATCACCAGCGTCACCGACACGGTGCTGCTGGAGCCCGGCGAGACCTGTCTGCTCTACAGCGACGGCATCACCGAGGCCAGGGGCGGCCCGCTCGGCCGCGAGCTGTTCGGCGACGAGCGGCTGTGCGAGCAGCTCCGGCAGTGCGCGGGCATGCCGCCCGAGGCGCTGGCGGAGCGCGTGCAGATGCTCGCCTCCGAGTGGGCCGGCGAGGGCGAGCACGACGACATGGCGGTCGTCACCATCTCGGCCCCGCGCGCGCCCGGCGAGGACGGCTCGTGACCGGCGGCGTCGAGGAGCGGGTGGAGGCGTTGTGGGCGGCGGCGACGGCCGGTGACGAGCGGGCCGCCACCCGCGTGGCGACGGACGCGCTCGACGCCGGCATCCCCATGGAGACCCTGCTGCTGGACGTCGTGGCCGCCGTGCAGTCCCGCGTCGGCCAGGAGTGGGCGGCCAACCGCCTCTCGGTCGCGCAGGAGCACACGGCGACGGCCGTCAACGAGCGCGTGCTCGCCGCCCTGGCCCACCACCCGACCCGGCAGAACGACCCGGCGCCCGGCATGGGCCGGATCGTCGTGGCCTGCATCGACGGGGAGTGGCACGCGTTCCCCGCGCGGCTGCTGGCCGAGGTGCTGCGGGCGCGCGGCTGGCACGTCGACTACCTGGGCGCCCAGGTTCCGACGCCGCACCTGGTCGCCCACCTGCACCTGACCAACCCGGACGCGGTCGCGCTGTCCAGCTCGCTGGCCATCCGGCTGCCGGCCGCGCACACGGCGATCAGCGCCTGCCAGGCGGCGGGCACGCCCGTGGTGGCCGGGGGCGCCGCCTTCGGCCCCGACGGCCGCTACGCCCGCCTGCTCGGCGCCGACGCCTGGGCCCCCGACGCCCGTACCGCCGCCGACCTCCTGGCCGCCGGGCCGCTGCCGCGCCAGGCCACTTCCGGCGAGGAGCCACGGCAACTGGCCGACCGCGAGTACACGGATCTCACCCGGTCCGCCGGCAGCCTGGTCGGCGCCGTCATGGACGACCTGACCCGGCGCGTCCCCGCGATGGCCGGCTACACCGAGCAGCAGCTCGAGCGGACCGCCGAGGACGTCGCCTACCTCGTCGACTTCCTGCGGGCCGCGCTCTACGTCCACGACCCCGAGCTGTTCTCCGCGTTCGTGGGCTGGATGACGAGCGTGCTCACGGCACGCGGCGTCCCGGGGTCCGCGGTCCTGGCGGCCCTGGACGCGCTCGCCGGCCGCCTCACCGGCTTCCCCCGCGCCCTCGACACGCTGACGCGGGCCCGCACGACACTCGGGTGAACCCTCAACCGGGCTCTTCGAGGGGGATCCCGCCGCACGGCGGGATCCCGCTCGTACGGAGGTCAGCGCACGTAGATGTCCGGCCGCGGGGGCGTGGGCATGCGGTCGCCGAGGAAGAAGCCCGTGTGCGGGGGCTGGTTGTAGGCCGTGTTCTGCCAGGCCACCGAGACGCGGTAGAGCGGGTCGTGCATCAGCGTCCAGATGCGCCGGTCCGTCGGCGTCGTGGTGGAGTAGATCCGCAGCGCGCGGTTGTCGCTGGTCGGCCAGACGACCTCCTCGCGCCAGTCGCCGAACAGGTCCGCCGACAGCGACGGCGTGGCCTTCGTGCCGTTGTTGGAGTGCACGCCCGACGCCGTCAGCAGGCGGGTGTCGGCGTCGGTGCCGTACTTGTCGATCCTCGTCTGGTCCAGCAGCTCCCTGACCGGGTCGCCGTCCCACCAGATGAGGAAGTTCACCGACGACGGCTCCCGGCCCGCGCTGTTGCCGGTGACGCTGCGCAGGGTGGTGTCCGAGGCGGACCAGAACTCGCTGGCCACCCGCACCGTCGAGATGTCACCCGCCACGCCCCGGCCGTTGTCGGAGCCGGACGCGGTCGACCACAGGATCGTGCCGGTGCGCGGGTCGATGTAGAGCGAGCCCGGCTGCGAGGTGGACTCGCTGACCTTGAAGTACTCCAGGCCCGCCCTGGCCGGGTCGAAGTCGCCCAGATGCTGGGCGTCGCCGTGGCCGGTGCGGGTGCTCCACATGCCGGTGCCGTTGTCGTTGACCGCCATGGCGCCGTAGACGATCTCGTCGCGGCCGTCCTGGTCGATGTCGCCGACGGACAGGCTGTGGCTGCCCTGCCCGGCGTACTGCGCGCCCGCCGCGTTGCTGTCGAACGTCCACCGCTTGGTGAGCGTGCCGTTCCTGAAGTCCCAGGCGGCGATGACGCTGCGGGTGTAGTAGCCGCGCGCCATGATCAGCGAGGGGCGCTCCCCGTCCAGGTACGCGGTCCCCGCCAGGAAGCGGTCCACCCGGTTGCCGTAGCTGTCGCCCCACGAGGAGACCGTGCCGCGCGGCGGGTCGTAGCTCACCGTGGACATCGCGGCGCCCGTCAGGCCGTTGAACATGGTCAGGTATTCGGGGCCGCTCAGGACGTACCCGCTGGAGTTGCGGTAGTCGGCGCTGGAGCTGCCGATCACCGTGCCGGCGCCGTCCCTGGTGCCGTCGGCGGTCTTCATCGCCACCTCGGCGCGGCCGTCGCCGTCGTAGTCGTAGACCTGGAACTGCGTGTAGTGCGCGCCCGCGCGGATGTTGCGGCCCAGGTCGATGCGCCACAGGCGGGTGCCGTTCAGCCGGTACGCGTCCACGTACACGTTGCCGGTGTAGCCGGACTGCGAGTTGTCCTTGGCGTTGGACGGGTCCCACTTCAGCACGATCTCGTACTGGCCGTCGCCGTCCAGGTCGCCCACGCTGGCGTCGTTCGCGCTGTAGGTGTAGGCGACGCCGTCGGGGGTGGTGCCGCCCGACGGGGGCTGGATGGGCACGTCCAGGTACGTGCCGCCGGTGAAGCGCAGCGAGGCGGGGGAGGCGGCCTGCTCGGCCCCGTTCACGACGGCGCGGACCGTGTAGGAGGCGTCGGCGGCGGCCCCGTTGTCGAGGTAGTTGGTGGACGCGGTGAGGTTCGAGGCGATCCGGGTGGAGCCGCGGTAGAGGTTGAAGGCGACGCCGTCGGGGTCGGTGCCGAGCAGCCGCCAGGAGACGAGGTTGCCGGAGCCGGACCTGACGCTGATCACGCCCCGGTCCAGGTCCTCCATCTGCTTGGTCGGAGGTGCGGCTTGGGCGGGGGCGGTGGGGATCGTGATCGCGGTCAGGGCCAGGACGGTGGCCGCGGCGGCCAGGTGTAAGCGCATGGCGATTTCCTTTGCGGTTTTCCGTGCGGAGGGTAAGCGCTTTCCCAAGGGGTGAAAAGAAAGTTTCACGGGACGGGGACGGCGGCGTGATAGCGCTAACAGAGGAGGGGTGGGCTGATCTGCGGGGATGGTCACAGAAGCTCCTCGTCTGCGGCGGCGCGGCCGGGGTGTATTTAAGGCCAGCCGGTAGGCCCCGCGCAAGAGCGTCCTTGCCGCCGCTTTGACGCCGGGCGGGGTACGTTGTCATCCCTTTGTTGTGACGGCTCCTCCTCGCGGTGGCGAGCGCTATGGCTGTGACGGCCCACGTCGCGGCGGCGAGCGCTAGGGCTGTGAGGGCTCCACCTCGCGGGACGCCGCCTCCGCGTGGCGCCGGCCGCGCAGCAGCGGGACGGCCGCGGCCATGGACAGCGCGACGGCGAGGACCAGGCCGGGCAGCAGGCGCGACGGCGAGGACGCGTCCTCACCGGCCTCGCGCAGCCATTCGCCGGGCAGGCCCAGCAGGAGCGCCCCGGCGGGCTCGCCCAGCGCGGCCACGGCGACCAGCGTGCCGGTGACCCGGCCGAGCAGCCGGGCGGGCGTGATCGCCTGCCGGTGACTCGTCAGCGCGATGGTGGCCGCGATCGAGCCGGCCAGCGGGACCAGGATGCCGATCATGTACCACGACCATCCGCCGGCCACCCCGGACAGGGCGACCAGCAGCGTGCACGGCTGGCTCACCAGCAGGGCCCCCAGGCCAGGCGGTAGGCGCCGAGCCTGCGGTGCAGCAGCACCGACGCCAGTGCCCCCAGCACGAGAGCGCCGTAGACCGACCCCATCCTCGCCAGGGCGATCTCGGCCGGCGGAACGTCCTCCACCAGCACGTGGAACGCCATGCCCACCATGTCGTCGGCGAACTCGCCGGTCAGCCCCGTGACGAACAGGCACAGGGCGATCGCCCGCAGCACCGGGTCGCGCAGGGTGAAGCGCACCCCTTCGGCCGCCTCCCGCCAGAACCCGGCCCCGGGCAGTGGCGGCTCCTCGACCGCCGCCGGTGGCTCCGCGACCGTCTCCACCGCGTGGAAGACCACCGCCGCGCTGGCGGCCGCGCCGGCGACCACGATCACGAACGCCAGGCCGCCGGGATCGGCCACCGCGACCAGCAGCACGGGAACGACGAAAGCTCCCGCCCCCTCCGCCGCCACGCCCGCGACCACCAGCGTGAGCGCGAGGGCGGCCGCGAGCGTGACCGGCACGACGCGACGGCGCCGCACCCGATCCAGGAGCACCCCCAGCAGCGGCGCCAGCAGAAGGGACCCGAGCCCCGACGCGCTCGACAAGTGGGCGGACGCGGGCGGCGTCAGAGCGCCCAGATCGTACAGGGACGGAAGAGCGGCATCCGCCGGAGTCGTAACGGGCTGGGAGAGTTCATCGGGACATCGTCGTACAAGGTGGAAGATGCAGGCGGCCGGTGCGGGTGGGACTGGATGAAGTCAACCCATAGCAGAAGGTAACCATGGCGGCAGGTGTCGCGCACTGCGTGGTGACATGACCACGCAGCGGTATGGCCCAGGCCCGTGGTTGAGCGGACAGTTGAAGTCCCTCCGACACGAAAGACTGCGCATGGAACCCCAGCAGATCCCAGTCCCCGGTGAACGCACGTCCCGGACGATCCGCCGGTTCAGAGACCACGGTGGCCCCGTGGTCCCCATCGAACTGCCGGGCAAGGTCAACGCGTGGATGGTGACCTCGTACGACAGCGTCAGCGAGGTCCTGCTCAACGACGGCACCCTCTTCAGCAAGAGCCCACTCAACTTCCCCGCCCTGCACGACGGCACCATCCCGCCCGACTGGCCGATCCGCCAGCTCATCCAGGGCGACCACCTGCTCACCAAGGACGGCGCCGACCACCGCCGGCTGCGCGGCCTCATCAACCGCGCCTTCACCCCCGCGCGGGTGGCGTCCATGGAGCCGCGCATCCAGGAGCTCACCGGCGGGCTGCTCGACCGGCTGGCCGGCGAGGGCGAGCCGATCGACCTCGTACGGCACTTCAGCGAGCCGCTGCCCATCGCCGTGATCTGCGAGCTGTTCGGCGTGCCCGAGGGGGAGCGCTACCAGATCCGCGAGTGGACCAACACGATGCTCTTCCACACCGCCACCCCCGAGGAGGCCGCGGCGGCCGGCGGCCAGATGCTGGCCTACCTGGGCGCCTTCGTCGAACGCAAGCGCGCCGAGCCCGGCGACGACCTCACCAGCGGCCTCATCCAGGCGCAGGAGGACGACGGCGACCGGCTCTCCGACAACGAGATGTTGTGGATCCTGTGGCTCGTGCTCATCGCCGGCCACGAGACCACCGTTCACCTCATCGCGAACACCGTCGTCGCCCTGTGCGCCGACCGCGCCCAGATCCCCGCCGCCGACGATCGCGACGCCTGGGCCAAAGTGGTGGAGGAGGCGCTGCGCAGCCGCAACTCCGTCCTCAACGTGCTGTTCCGCTACCCGCTCCAGGACGTGCAGATCTGTGGCACGAAGATCCGGGCCGGCGAGCCGATCTCCGTCGCCCTCGACGGGGCCGGCACCGACCCGGCCAGGTACGGCGCCGACGCCGAACGCTTCGACGCCTCCCGCGAGCCGGACGCCCACGTCGGCTTCGGCCGCGGCCCCCACTTCTGCCTGGGCGCGCCCCTGGCCAGGCTGGAGATGCGGATCGCCCTGTCGTCGCTGTTCGGCCGCTACCCCGGGTTGCGGCTGGCGATCGACGCGGACGCGATCCCGTACACGCCCTCGCTCGTCACGGAGGGCCCGATGAAGCTGCCCGTGGTCCTTGGGCCCCGTCGCTGACCCGTTTGCCGGTCACCGGAGCCCCAGGGGCGACGCTGGGGCTCCGTCCAGCCTCCTAACTCAACACTGTAGAGTTGTACTGAAACTCCACATCGTTGAGTTATTGCCCCCGGAGGCTCTGATCATGGAGTACCTGCTCATCAGGCAGCGGTTCACCGACTACGACACGTGGCGGAAGGCGTTCGACGGCATGGCGGACGTGCGGGAGGCGGCCGACATGCGCACCGTCCTGGTCAGCGTCGACGCGCAGCAGCCCGACGAGGCGGTCGTGCTGTTCGCCTGCTCGGACGCCCAGGCGATGCGCCAGCACTTCGCCTCGGACGCCCTCCAGGAGGCCCACCGGCAGGCGGGAGTGGTGCCGGGCAGCAACCAGGCCAGCGTGCTCCTCCCGCGCTGAACACCCCGGCCCACCCTCGGGAGCGCCGCCCACCCTTACCCCGCCTCGACCGGCCACGGAGCGGCCCTCGCCCTGACCGGGGCCACCGAGCGACCCTCGCCCGCCGCCCCGCCCGGCAGCCGGGGCGTCGGCCAGGCCCTTGCGGTGCCCGTCAGAGCATCGCTTCCAGCAGCCCGGCGACGAGCGGGTCGGAGTCGTTCACCCGCCAGGCCGCCGCCACGCTCGTGCGCGCGTCACCCGGCATCACCCGGCGAAAGGCCACCCCCTTCAGCCGGATCCGCCGGATGCTGGCCGGCGCCAACGACACCCCGAACCCTGCCCCGACCAGCGCACACACGGTCTGCCACTCCACCGCGTGCTGCACCACCTCAGGCGTGAACCCGGCCTCCTGGCACACCGCCACGATCCGGTCGTACAGGCCGGGCCCGTGCTCGCGCGGCAGCAAGACGAACGGCAACCCAGCCAACCGCGCCACCTCAACCCCCCGCCCGGACGTACTGCCGGCCACGAGCGGATGCGCGGTCGGCAGCACCGCCACGAACGGCTCGCGCAGCACGGTCGCGAACCCCAGCCCCGGCTCCTTGTCCGGCGGCTCCCGCAGCAGCCCGACATCGATGCGCCGCTCCCGCAGGGCGGCGAGCTGCGGCGCCGTCGTCATCTCGTGGACCTCGACCTGCACGCGCGGAAAGCGCTCGCGATAGGTGCGCAGCAGCTCCGGCAGGATCGTCAGCGCCAGCGAGGCGGCGAACCCGAGCCGGATGCGCCCCGCCCGCCCGCTGCCCACGTCCCGCGCCGCCGCCAGGCCACCCTCAAGCTCGGCCAGGGCCCGGCGCGCGGCCGGCAGCAGCTCGCGACCGGCCGGCGTGAGCGCCACCCGCCCCGGCGTACGGTCGAACAACGCGTGCCCGACCCTGCCCTCCAGCCGCCGGATCTGCTGGCTCAACGGCGGCTGCGCGATCCCCAGCCGGTCGGCGGCGTGGCCGAAGTGCAGCTCCTCGGCGAGCACGACGAACGCGTGCAACTGCACCAGCGGCGGCAACTCCGAACGGTCCATACCTCTAGAGATATCAGCCGATCCTTCTGGCCGTCATGGACGTATCGTTCCTGGTGGCGGTACGGTTCCGCGCATGACGGAGCGACGCGCGATCCTCAGCGGTTCCACGTTCGAGGAGCAGATCGGATATGCCAGGGCCGTGGTGGACGGCGACTGGGTGCACGTCTCGGGCACCACCGGTTTCGACTACTCGACGATGACCATCTCCGACGACGTGGTGGAGCAGGCCAGGCAGTGCCTGCGCAACATCGGCCAGGCCCTGGAGGAGGCCGGCTGCGGCTTCGGCGACGTCGTCCGCGTGCGCTACCTCCTGCCCGACCGCGCCGACTTCGAGCCCTGCTGGCCGGTGCTGCGCGAGTGCTTCGGCGAGGTACGGCCGGCCGCCACGATGCTCATGTGCGGCCTGTCGGACCCCCGCATGAAGATCGAGATCGAGGTGGACGCCCGCCGTCCCACCACCACCTGACCCTCGGGGCGAAACGCCGGACACGCGCAACCCGCACCACCTGCTCCTCCTGCTCCTCCTGGCGAACTGCCGGACATGCGCGAGCCGCACCACGCCACCGTCCTGCTCCTCCTCGCCCGCACAAGCCCGGCCCTCAGCCAGTACGCCGTCTTCTGGCACGCCGACGACGGCAACGAGAGGCGGAGGCGCCGGCATCCGAGATCTCAGCGGTCGGGGCGGCGGGCGGCCCTGCTGACGAGGGCGGCGAAGGAGACCAGGACGCCGAGGGCGAGCACGACCATGAGCACCATCGCAGGCAGCCCCGACAGGCCCGAGGCGGTGACGAGCGCGAGCCCGACGGCGCACGCGCCGCCCAGCAGGATCAGCCATAACGTGGACAGCTTGCCGTTCACACGATCGGGCCTTCCCCTGAGCGCCCCGCGCTATCCGCCGCTTCGCGCATCCAGCTCGATCGGCCTTCCCCTGAGCGCCCTGGGTTACCCGGGGCTTCGCCCATCCAGCTCGACGGGCCACACCACCAGCAGGTAGGACTCGCCCGGCCGGTTCGACAGCCGCTCCCGGTCGCGGGCACGCCCGTAGACGCGCAGACCGTAACGGCCCGCGCCCTGATAGGTCAGGTTCGGCCGCTGGTCGTCGTCGGTGGTGAGGGTCGTGAGGTGCATGACGCCCGTCGTCGTGACGAACTCGATCTCCTCGCTCTCCTCCCAGCCCCGCGCCTGCATGCGAGGCGTCGCCGGCTGCCAGTTGATGTGCACGCCGACCCTGCCCCGGCGTTTCAGCGTACGAATGACCAGCGAGTCGGGGGCGGCGGCGACCAGCCCGGCAGGCAGCTCCGGCGCCGGCGCGGTGTCCTGGTAGGGGTTGACCACACGTAAGCGGTGCTCGTCGGCCATGGCGACGGCGCGCAGCGGCGGGGGCGCCGTCAGACGCTGCTCCGCTCTCGCGAGGCGGCCGGGTTCGTGCTGTGGTTGGGCGTGCTGCCTGGCCCACTCGCGGATCGCGCGGGACTTGTCGGGCAGGCCCAGCTCCTCCGCGACGCCGACCCCGAGCCGGGCACGCGCCTGCGGCCCGACGTCGATCGGCCACACGGTCACCTGGTAGAACTCGAACGGCACCTTCGCCACGCCGTCACGGTCGAGGCCCCTGCCACGGGCGTGCACCCGCATCCCGTACCGGCCGGGGCCGTGCGCGGTGAGGACGGGCGGCTCGTCGGTCAGGCCCATGCCAAGGCCGGCGAGGCGCATCTCGCCCGTGAAGCTGATCAGCTCGACGTCCTCCACCTCCTCCCACCCCTCGCCGGAGCCGGCGGGCGGGGCGTCGGTGATCCGCACGGTGACGTCCACGACGCCGGTGTGGATGCCGGTCAGGATGACGGCGGCGCCGGGCACCGACGCGGTGAGCCCGTTCGGCACGTCGGAGGGCGGGGTCGCGTCGCCCCGCTCGTGGACCAGGAGCTGGTGGTAACTCACGTGGACATCGGCCCGGACGGACGTGCTCACAGCGGCGACCCCTTCGGCACGGACGGCTGCGACGACCGCGACAGGTGCGACGACTGTGGCGGCGCGGCAGCTGCGACGTATGCGATGACCGGGCCAGCGTGTCAGCCGCCACCGACAAAAGCTGCTCGATGGTGCCATGCGGCCGCCACCGACGAAGCTGCTCGATGGTGCCGTGCAACGCCTCACCGCCAGCCCCTGCGCCAAGGATCTCCACCGCGCGCCGCGAGCGTCGGCCGCTTACCGCCGCTGCGCGCCGGTCTCCGTCACTCTCCCCGGGCAGTTGCAAGGCGGCGTGCCGGTGAGCGCCCTGCGCGGTCAGGGCCTGGGCCGTTGGTGAGGCTCAGCCGGTCAATGCCTTGAACAGGTTCGTCACGCCGATCGAGTCCAGGAGCGACGTGGAGGTGCCGCCTGCGGCCTGCGGGGTGCCGCAGGCGGATGAGTAGCCGGTGATCGTGCCCAGGAGCTGGTTCACGCCGATGACGTCCAGCAGCGACGCCGAGCTCTGGGCCGCGCTGGGAGCGCTCGCGCCGGACGCACTCTCCGAAGCCCCGTCCACGGAGGCGTCGCCGGGCGTACCGGTGGAAGTGGTGCCGGTGGAGGCGCAGGCGGACGAGAAGCTGTTCATGAGCGATTCGAGGTAACGGGCGATCTCGGCGGTGTCGATGGCCGGTGCGGGCGGCACCTCCGTGCCCGGGGCGGCCGTGGCGTGGGAGCACACCAGCACCCGTCCGATGAGGTCCTCGAACATGGCCTGGACGGGCGAGACCGGTGTCCCGTCCGCGTTCAGCGGCGAGGGAGCGACGCCGGGCGCGGTGGAGGCCGAGGAGCTGGGGGCGGCCGATGCGCTCGGGTTGGGGCGTGGCGGCAACTGGCTGGGGTTGGGGCCTGACGACCCGCTCGGGCTGGGCAGCGGCGGCAGGCTCGGGCTGGGGCCGCCGATCCCCGGCTGGTTCGGGTTCGGATTCGCACCACCGGTGCCGGGCTGGTTGGGACTCACACCGCCAGTTCCTGGCGGGTTCGGGTTCGCACCGCCGACCCCCGGCTGGTTGGGGTTCGCGCCGCCCGCCCCTGGCTGGTTCGGGCTGACGCCACCGACGCCGGGCTGGTTCGGATCGGTGCCCGGCTGGCCCGGCCCCGCGTCAAGAGGCTGGCCCGCCGGCGCGCCCTGGGGCGCCACAGAAGAGGCACGGGGTGCGGCTCCAGGAGCAGCCGGAAGGCCGTAAGGAGCGGCGGCCAGGTCGTACGGAGCGGCGGGGACGCCGTACGGAAGGCCGTACGGAACGTACGGCACCGCCGGAACGGCAGGCGCCCCGGCTCCGGCGGAGAAGAACCCCTGGAGCCGGCTGCCGGCGATGATCGTGTCCATCAGCCCCCTGATGTCGTCGGCGGTGACGCTTCCGGCGAGCGGCGCGGGCGGCGACACGTTGATGCTGAACACGTCCTGGTTGCTGCACTGGGCGGCGGCGGTCTCGTTCTTGGTGTCGTCCGCGAGCGCCGGTGCGGCGGTCGCGAGCAGGGCGGCGGCGGAGGTGGCAGTGACGGCGGCAACGGCATGCCGGTACATGGTGCTCCCTGAGGGTGATGATCCGGTTATCGCTGCGATCAGTACCCTTAGTGGTGGTTCAATTACTTCATAGTTGGATCTAGCCCTCTTTACGCCTGGCCTCTATTGTCACGCTTCGTGAAATCATTGAAGACAGCCGTCCTGGCGTGTGCCCTGGTTGCGCCATTAGTCGGCACGACGAATGCCGCAGCGGCGACATACCCCGTGAAACATCCCAAACTCATCGCGAACCCGCTCTACAAGGCGGGCGCCCTCCCCGCGTCCACGTGTGCGGAGCCGGAGGTCGCGAGCGGCAGCGTCAAGCAGGCGCGCGCCTACTTCGACGCGGTCGTCGAGTGCCTGGAGACGACGTGGAAGAAGCACCTCACTGACGCCGGTCTGAAGTACACCGACGTAAAGGTGCAGCATGTCACGAAGTTTCCGAAGAAGTGGTGCGACATGGAGACGAACAAGGACGATTCTCAAGCGTGGTACTGCACCGACACCCGCACCTTGGCCGTCAAGACCGGTAAGAGCTGGACCTCTGACCCGTCCGACCTCTGGCTCTTCTACGTGGCCGCATCGACCTACGCCTACCACATTCAGAATGTGGTCGGCATAGACGCCGCATATCAGGCGATTCCGTATGGCAAGAGAGCAGAATTGCTCGAGCAGAACCGCCGTTACAACCTCCAGTCGACGTGTTTCGGCGGCGCCTTCATCAAGAGCGTCTGGCCGATGGAAGGCCGCACGTCGAAGGACTGGAACGAGCTGGTGGCCCTGGTCGAGGGCGATGAGCCGGGCGATGAGCGCTGGGACGGCAAGACGGCCAACCAGCGTTTCTGGCTCAAGCGTGGCTTCTCGACCGGCGACCCGGGCTCCTGCAACTCCTGGACGGCCCCGCCCTCCAAGGTGGCCTGACCAAGCGATCGTCCCGCGGCGGCACGCCGGTCGCCGCGGGACCCCCGGTGGAAGGAGGCGGCGCATGCGCGCGTTCCTCATCTCCCTGCTCACCGCCCTGGCCTTGGTCGCGGCCTGCGGTGAGGCCGCGCCGGAGAATCCGGCGTTGCGCGCCGAACTGCTCGACCGGCTCAAGCAGGATCAGGAGATCAGGACCCTGGAGGCGTCCCAGGAGGACTGGGATCGGGTGGAGAAGGCGAACACCGAGCGCATGCGGCAGATCCTCGACCAGTACGGGTGGCCGGGGTTCGCGCTGGTCGGTGAGGACGGGGCGCGGGCGGCGTGGGCGCTGGTGCAGCATGCCGATCGTGATCTGGCGTTGCAGAAGCGCGGGCTGGAGCTGATGCGCGCGGCGGTGGAGAAGGGCGATGCCGACCCGTCCGACCTGGCGTTTCTGGTGGATCGGGTGCGGGTGGCGGAGAAGCGGCCGCAGGTGTACGGGACGCAGTGGGAGACCGATCCGCAGGGGCGGTGGCGGCCGCGCACCCCGATCGAGGACGAGGCGAGGGTGGATGAGCGGCGGGCCGAAGCGGGGCTGAAGCCGCTGCGTGAGTATCTTGAGGAACTCAAGTCGGCGGGGTGAACTCCAGCTATATTGAAGCGCTGTTATATCGCTGAGAGGAGCCCGCTTTGTACCCCGCGATCGAACCTTACGAGCACGGCATGCTCGACGTCGGTGACGGCAACCTTGTGTACTGGGAGGTCTGCGGCAACCCGGACGGCAAGCCCGCCGTGGTCGTGCACGGCGGGCCCGGCTCGGGTTGCTCGGTCAACATGCGCCGCACCTTTGATCCGGAACGGTTCCGCATCGTCCTGTTCGACCAGCGCAACTGCGGTCGCAGCCGCCCGCACGCCAGCGACCCGGCCACCGACCTGAGCAACAACACCACCCACCACCTGATCGCCGACATGGAGCTGCTGCGCGAGCACCTGGGCATCGACAAGTGGCTGATGTACGGGGGGTCGTGGGGCTCGACGCTGATCCTTGCCTACGCCGAGACGCACCCGGAGCGGGTGTCGGAGATCGTCATCCCGGCCGTCACGATGACCCGCCGCTCCGAGACCGAATGGCTCTACCGGGGCGTCGGCAGGTTCTTCCCGGAGGCGCAGGAGCGGTTCCTGCAAGGGGTGCCGGAGGCGGATCGCGACGGGGACGTGTTCGGGGTGCTGGCGGCGTACTCGCGGCTGCTGGCCGACCCCGACCAGAAGGTACGGGAGAAGGCCGCGCAGGACTGGGTCGCCTGGGAGGACGCGGTGATCTCCCAGGAGGTCAACGGCAAGCCGAACGCCTACAGCGACCGCCCGGCCGACGCCGTCATGGCACTGACCCGCATCTGCGCCCACTACTTCGCCAACGGCGCCTGGCTGGAGGAGGGCGTCCTGCTGCGGAACGCGCACCGCCTGGCCGGCATCCCAGGCGCGCTGATCCACGGCCGCATGGACATGGGCGGCCCGCTGCAGACGGCGTGGGAGCTGACCAAGGCCTGGCCGGACGCCAGGTTGTACGTGGTGGAGGACTCGGGGCACACCGGCAGCCCGACGTTCAGGGACCTGCTGAGCCAGGCCATCGAGGGCTTCTCCCCGCCGAAGAAGGGGTGAGCCCGCGGCTCGCGATCATCTGGGGGTTTTGGACGGTGCCCCTGGTGACCATCGCCTCGCCGTCGGACGACTCCGTACGGTGAGCCGCGGGCCCACGAGGCCGGCAGACGGACAGGGTGCGGCGAGGCGCCGCCAGCGGCATCGCCACCCCTTGTCCGCGCGCTGACCTGCCGTAACCGTAACCGGGCGAGCCATTCGGCCACCACCTATTTAGTGTTGCGGTCGGCAAGTGTTCATGATGATCAACGTTTGCGGCCGGTGCGGGGCCGCGAGGGGCGCTCGGGCGGCAGCACCTCCACCGACGTCTTGCGGATGTGGTCATAGACCAGGGACGTGCGGACGTCGGCGATGTTGCGATGCCGGGAGACGTGGTCGAGCACGAAGTCGCGCAGATGCCCGGCGTCGCGCACCCCGACCTGGATGATGAAGTCGTCCCCGCCCGACACGACGAACACGGCCAGCGTCTCCGGCAACGCGGCCACGTAGTCACGGAACCCCTCCACCGCCTCCCGGATCTTCGGATGCAGCCGTACGTTGATCAGCGCCTGCACGGGACGGCCGATCGCGTCGAGGTTGACCTCGGCGTGGAAGCCCTCGATGACGCCGGACGCGCGCAGCGAGCGCACCCGCTCCAGGCAGGTCGAGGGCGCGATGCCGAGATGCTCGGCCAGCTCCCGGTTGGTCTGGCGGCCGTCGCGCTGCAGCTCGGCGAGTATCGCCGCATCAAGTTCGTCCACGTACGCATCCTGGCACGTCTTTCCGAATTATCTTCGGAAAGACGTGCTTGTGTTTGGCGGACGAGCGGCCCTGCTGTGATTCTGCTGAGAGAACTTCGGAGAAGGGATCCGTGGATGACCGTGCTGGACGAGCTCGACCGGCGTACCGACCTGCCCACCAAGGAGCTCGCGGTCAAATGGGTGATCGTGATCGACCGCGATCTGCCGCGCGGGCTGCAGGCCAACGCCGCCGCCTGCCTGGCCGCCTCCGTCGGGGTCAGCGTCCCGGCGATCGTCGGGTCGGGCGGCGTGGACGCCTCCGGCCTGCCGCACGCCGGGCTGCCGTGGACGGGCTGCACCGTGCTCGGCGCGCCGGCCGCGATCGTGGAGCGCGTCAGGAAGGACGCCGCCGCCGAGCCGGAGCTGGTGGTGGCCGACATGGCGGCGATCGCCCAGCGCACCAACGTGTACGACGACTACCTGGCCGAGCTGGCCCGCACCGAGGAGCCCCCGTACTACGCGGTCAGCCTCTTCGGGCCCCGCGCGATCGTCGACCGGCTCACCGGGCGGCTGCCGTTGCTGCGATGAGGTGCCCTCAGAGGAGGGTGCCTCCTGAGGCGTCGAGCCAGTGGCCGGTCACCCAGCGGCTGTCGTCGCCGGCCAGGAACGCCACCGCGCCGGCCACGTCCTCAGGGGTGCCGACGCGGCCCATCGGCGACAGCGACGACACCCAGGCCAGCGCGTCTCCGACGAGCCTGCCCTCGTGCATGTCGGTGTCGATGACGCCGGGCGCGACGGTGTTGACGGTGATCGCGCGCGGGCCGAGCTGCTTGGCGAGCGTCGAGGTGAGCACGTCGAGCGCGCCCTTGGACATCGCGTAGCTGATGGACTGCGGCATGGCCGAGCCGCGGGTCAGCATCGTGGAGATGTTGACGATCCGGCCGCCGTCGCGCAGCCGGGGCAGCGCGTGCTGGGTGATGAAGAACGGGGCGGTGGCGTTGACCGCGAAGATCCGCTCGAACTGCTCCCGGGTGACGTGCTCGATGCCGGGCTCGTCGTTCAGGATGCCGGCGTTGTTGACCAGGATGTCGAGCCCGTCGGCGCGGGCGTCGAAGGCGGCCCACAGGCGTTCGGCGTCGCCGGGTGTGCCCAGCTCGGCTCGCAGGGCGAACGCCTGCCCGCCGGCCGCCTCGATGGCGGCGACGGTTTCGGCGGCGGCCCGCTCGTTGCCGCCGTAGTGGACGGCGACGCGGGCGCCGTCACCGGCCAGGCGGCGGGCGATGGCCCGGCCGATTCCCCTGCTCGCACCGGTGACGAGGGCGGTCTTGCCGTGAAGGGTGTGCATGCTGTGTGTTCCTGCCTGCTGTAAGGCCGTGCGGATGCGGAAGGGGCCTCCCTGAGGGGAGGCGGTCGGTGCCCGGGGCGATCAGCGGTGCGGCCGGGTGTCCTGGAGGAAGTCCATGGTGGCCAGCTCGTTCACGGTGGCCTGGAGCTGGTCGACGCGGGCGCGGCCGGCCCGGACGAGCTCTTCGCCGGCGGCCAGCCACTGGCCGAGGTCGCGGGAGAGGGGCGGGATGCCGGCGAGGATGTCGGCGCTCTCCTTGAGGGTGAGGCCCACGCGCTGGGCGGCCAGGGCGAGCCTGATGCGGCAGATCGCGTCGACGGTGAAGCGGCGGGCGTTGCCGCTGTTGCGGTGGGCGGTGATCACGCCGTAACGCTCGTAGAAGCGGACCGCGTTGGCCGTCACGCCGGCGGCGGCGGCCACCTGCCCGACCGTGAGCGAGGCCGAGCCTGCCTCCGGGCCGGGATGGCCGGTGACCGTCATGGCACACCTCCGACCTTCGCCGCCGCCTCTCGCCCGTCCAGTATGGCCGAGGCGGGCCTCGGGAAGCGCAGCCGCACCAGCAGGGCGAGCGACATCAGGACGACGGCCGCCGCCTGGGTCCACCGCAGCGCGTCCACGGCGGCGGCCACCTGGGCGGATCTGCCCGGGCCCGACAGGTCGATGAGCGACGCGCCGCCGGTCATCGCGGCGGTGAGCACCGTGAACAACGCGCTGACCGCCACGGTGCCCATGCCGTTGGCGACCGTGTTCACCAGGGACAGCAGCGCGGAGCCCGAGGCCAGGTCGGGGCCGTTCAGGTCGCGGCTGGAGCTGGACATCGTCGGCATCATGATCGCCCCGGTGCCCGCCCCCTGGAGGAATCCCAGCACGCCGAGCAGCGGATAAGGGGTGTCCGGGCGCAGGACGAGCACGCTCAGGAGGCCGGCGGCGATGGCCAGGCCGAGCCCGGTGCCGACGACCAGCCGGGGGCCGAGCCGTTCCAGGAGCCGGGCGGCGATCTGCAGGCTGACGCCCATGCCGACCGCGCCAGGAACCATCAGCGCCGCCGTGACCGACGCGCCGTCGCCGCGCAGCACCTGGACGTACGCGGGCATCAGCAGCGCCGAGCCGAAGTACGGGGCCGCGTACAAGGCCAGGACGGCGGCGCCCGCCCCGAACGTCGGGTTGCGCAGGAGGCCGACCCGCAGCAGCGGCTCCGGATGGGTCAGCGCCCGCACCGAGAACACCGCGACCAGCACCGCACCCAGGATCGCGGTGGCGAGGCGCACCCAGGAGGGGCCGTCCTGGGCGCTGATGCCGAACGCCACCCCGACGACGCCGGGGACCAGCAGCATCGCGCCGGCCAGGTCGAGCCGGGCCGCCCGGCCACGGGCGGGGTCGGGCGGCAGCCACGCCAGCGTGCCCGCGATCCCCAGCAGCGCCAGCGGCACCGTGACGAGGAACAGCGCCCGCCACGACCCGGCGCCCAGCAGGGCCGCACCGAGCACCGGGCCGAGGATCGGCCCGACCAGCATCGGCAGGCCGGTGATCGCCATCATCCGGCCGCGCCGCTCGGGCGCGACCGCGCCGAACCCGATCGCCATGCCCAGCGGCGCCATCAACCCGCCGCTGAGGCCCTGCGCCGCCCGCGCCGCGATCAGCCAGCCGAGGCCGCCCGCCGCGCCGGCGACGGCCGAGGCGACCGCGAAACCGGCCAGCGCCACCACGTACACCCGCCGGGCGCCCCAGCGCGCCGCCAGGCCGGCGGCGAGCGGCATCGTCGCCACCATCGCCAGCGTGTACGCGGTGATGATCCACTGCACGGAGGTCAGCGCCGCGCCGAACGCCGCCATCAGCCCCGGCAGCGCCACCGCGACGATCGTGGCGTCCAGCACCGCCATCAACCCGCCCGACGCCAGCACGACCGCGGCCCGCAACTCCGGCCGCGTCAGCCTGCTCACAGCCGCCCAGCCCTGTCCGTGAGCCGGAGTGGGCGCAGGGCGCCCGCCCACGTGCGCAGCTCGCTCATCATCGCGTGCAGCGCCTGCGTCGTGCCCGGCGGCGGGACGAACGCGCCCGCCGCGTCCAGGTGCTCCCACGCCATCGGGATCAGCACCGACTCGCGGACGGTGGTCGCCC
The DNA here is from genome assembly GCF_012034275.1 of Nonomuraea composti. Lineage (NCBI taxonomy): Bacteria > Bacillati > Actinomycetota > Actinomycetes > Streptosporangiales > Streptosporangiaceae > Nonomuraea > Nonomuraea composti. Next base: position 55,479 of record NZ_JAATEP010000005.1, read on the forward strand.
GCAGCTCGGGGAAGACCGTCCGCAACTGCTCCACGGCCCTGATGCCGCCGGAGGCGCCGTACCCGACGAACCCGACCGGCTTGTACGCCCACTCGGTGAAGTGCCAGTCGATCGCGTTCTTCAAAGGGGCGGGGAAGCTGTGGTTGTACTCCGGCACGAGGAGCACGAACCCGTCGGCGTCCGCGAGCCTGCCGGCGATCGGGGACGCCGCTCCACCGCCGGGAAGCAAATCGTGCATCGGCAGCGCGGCCGTGGCCAGGTCGATCAGGTCGAGGTCGAGCCAGTCGATCGCGGCCAGCTCGCGTTCCAGCCACGCGGCGAGGGGATCGGCCAGCCGGGGCCTGCGCACGCTGCCGATCACGACGGCGATACGGAGGCGGCCGATGAGGTCGTTCGGTGTCATGGCAGCGACGCTAGAAGCTCGCCTATAGGCGAACTCAAATCGCTCGGGTCAGATCGGCGGCACCAGGTCGAAGTAGCGGTCGAGCACGGTCTTGTCCCCCTGGACGGCGAGCGCGTCGGCCGGGATCCGCCGCCACAGGAAGAGCATCAGGTCTGACGCCGTGCCGGCCAGCTCGACGTCGGCCGCCCCGCCGTCGAGCCGTACGTGCTCGCCGTCGAAGCACACCACCCACTCGCCGGGCCCGTCGGTCCGGACGAACCGGAACCGCTCGCCCGAACCCGGCGGCGCCGGCTGCCAGGCCCGCCGGGCCGGCGCCATCACCTCGAACGTCTGGGTGACGGCGTCGACCGCGATCTCCTCGTGGATCGGGCCGGGGTCGCCGACGGCGTTCTCGGCGTCCCAGCGGTGCACGGCGGCCTCGATCGTCTGCATCCGCAGCCAGAACCCGACCGTGTGATCCTGCGACCAGGTCCACGCGGGATCGCCCGGCGACCGCTCCTTGAACAGGGTCTCCAGGCGCTCCGCGCCCTCCTGGAAGGCGTCCAGCAAGGTGGGAGGGATGGGCCCGTGGGTCGGGGTGCGGCCGGGGACGGGCCAGCCCTCTGTGTCGGCGGGCAGCTCCGCCTTGGCCAGCTCGGCGGGGTCGGGCGGCCCGTCGAGCCGGTCCCTGATGATGGCGAGCACGAACCGGTGCACCCCGGCCAGGTGGAACACGAGGTCGGTCATCGTCCACTCGGGGCAGGACGGCACGGGGGGCGCGTCGCCCGCCTTGGCGGCCCGGCGGGCGGCGGCGTGGAAGGCGCGGGCTTCCTGACGGAAATGTGCGGCAGCATCCATACCCCTCAGCGTGTCATCGCGGAACCCCCACCTCCATCCGATTCAGCCGGACGCGCAACCCGGCGACGCCCGCGACGGCCAGCGCGAGCCCCACCATCGCGGCGCTCACCCACAGCGGCGAGCGGAGCCCGAGCCCGGCCCCGATGGCCAGGCCGCCGAGCCCGGGGCCGAGCGTGGCGCCCACGTTGAACGCCGCCGTGGCGAAGGCGCCGCCCATGGTGGGGGCGCCGGTGGCCGCGTACAGGACCTGCGTGATCAGCGTGGAGCCGACGGCGAACGACAGCGTCCCCTGGACGAGGACCAGCACGATCGCCGGCACGGCGGCGCCGGCGGCCAGGGCGAACGCGGCCCAGCCCGCCGCCAGCGCGAGCCCGCCGACCACCAGCAGCGGCACGGGCCTGCGGTCGGCGATCCGCCCGCCGATCGTCACCCCGGCGAACGAGCCGGCCCCGAACAGCGCGAGCATCGCCGGCATCCAGGAGGAGCCGATCCCGCTCGCGCCGGTGAGCACGGGGGCGAGGTAGGTGAAGGTGCAGAAGGTGGCGCCGTTGACCAGGGCGCCGAGCAGCAGGAGCACCAGCAGCCGGGGCCGGCGCAGCACCCGCAGCTCACCCCGGACGGCCCCGCCCGAAGACGCTCCTGTAGCTGAACCGGGAGCACCGCCGGGCACGGACTTCAGGACGGCGACGATGGCCGGCACCAGCGCCAGGGCCACCGCGCAGAACGCCGACCGCCACCCCCACACCTCGCCCAGCAGCGCCCCTCCGGGCACTCCGGCGACGCAGGCGAGGGTGACCCCGCCCAGCAGGACGGACGTGGCGCGCCCCGTGGCGTTGGAGGGGGCGAGGGCGACGGCGGTGGCCAGGGCGACGGCGAGGAACCCGGCGTTGGCGAGCGCCGCCACGACGCGCGTCGCGACCAGCACCTCGTAGCTGGTGGTGACCGCGCCGAGCACGTGGACGGCGAGGAAGACGATCAGGAAGGCGAGCAGCGCGGCCCGCCGGGACAGCCGCAGGCTGAGCGCGGCCATCAGCGGCGCGCCGACGACCATGCCGGCGGCGAACGCGGAGGTGAGCAGCCCGGCGGCGGGGATGGACACGCCGAGGTCGGCGGCGATGCCGGGCACGAGCCCGGACAGCATGAACTCGGACGTGCCCTGGGCGAAGACCGCCAGTCCGAGCAGGTACACAGCGAAAGGCATCAGAGGAGCTCTCACAGGAAGCCGGGCGGGACCTGGAGATCGGCCCCGCTCGTGACGGATCAGCCTGGCTCAGGCTGAAAGGACCCGTGACGCGGTGATCCGGATGGCGAGAGCGCCCATGGTGAACACCCGCCGCAGAGGGGCGGGGAGGCAGCGCGAATCAGCCACCGGACGACCGGTGGCTAGCGTCTGGATGCCTCGGGGCTGGACATGGGCGTCAATTTAGCATGGACGCGACCATGGACCCGCCCGGGAGAGGCCGATGCACGCCAGACCGCAGGTTGTGATCTTCGATGTGAACGAGACGCTGACGGACATGGAGCCGTTGCGGGCGAGGTTCGAGGACGTGGGGTTGTCGGGGGAGCAGTTGCCGGCGTGGTTCGCGAGCGTGCTGCGGGACGGTTTCGCGCTCACGGTGGCGGGCGGGTTCGCCGAGTTCGGCCGGATCGGCGCCGACGTGCTCAAGGGCCTGCGCCTGCCGGACAAGGCGGTCGAGCACGTGCTGGGCGGCCTCGCGGGGCTGCGGGTGCATCCGGACGTGCCGGACGGCATGCGCAGGTTGCGGGAGGCCGGCATCAGGCTGTTCACGATGACGAACGGCTCCGCCGCCACGACCGAGGGCATCCTGCGCCGCGAGGGCCTCCTGGACCTGGTGGAGGCAACGCTCGACGTGAGCGGCCCGCGCGCGTGGAAGCCCGCCAGGGCGGCCTACGCGTACGCGGTGGGCCGGGCGGGGGTGCTGCCCGCCGAGGCGGCCCTGGTCGCGGTGCACCCGTGGGACGTCGACGGTGCCCAGCGGGCGGGGCTGTCGGGGGCGTGGGTGGACCGGCGCGGCGTGCCGTACCCGGAGACGATGAGCGCCCCGCACGTGTCGGCCCCCGACCTGCGCGCGCTGGCGGCGCTGTGGACATGAACGTCAGTGGCGGCCCAGGAACTCCAGCACGATCGGGCTCGCCACCTGCCTGAACTCCTCGAAGTACGCGTGCCGCGCCCCCTCGATCATCCGCAGCTCGGCCCCGGGGATGCGGCCGGCCAGCAGCGGCGCGTTGGCGGCCGGGTTGAACACGTCGTCGGTGCCGTGCACGACGAGCGTGGGGGCCGTGATGGCGGGCAGCGCGTCCCAGGCGTCGTGCCCGGCGCTGGCGGCCAGGTGGCGGCGGCGGGCGTGGGCGGGCATGCCGGGGTCTCCGGTCGTGCGGTAGGGGCCGGGGTGGGTGGCCAGCCAGGCGGGCGTGTACATGAGCTCCAGCAGCGCCCGCTCGGCGGCGGCCCGGTCGGGCTGGGCCAGCGCCTTGCGCACGTCGTTGCTCCGCTCCACGCCGTGCGCGCCGCCCGGCGAGCTGCAGCCGAGCACGAGCGCGCCGACCCGCTCGGGGTGGTCGGCCGCCAGCCACTGGGCGACCCGGCCGCCCATGGACGTGCCGTAGACGTGGGCCCGCCGCACGCCCACCTCGTCGAGCACGGCCAGCACGTCGGCGGCGAACCCGCGCGTCGTGTACGGCTCGTCGGGCTTGTCGCTGTCGCCGGTGCCCCGGTAGTCGAGGGTGATGGTCCGGTACGAGGCGAAGTCGTCGCGTACGGAGTCCCACCAGCGGTGGTCGTTGGCCTGGCCCTGGAGCAGCACGAGGGCTGCCCCGTGGCCGTTGACCTGGTAGGACAGCTTCACACCCGAGGGGGTCGTCGCGTATGGCACGCCTCCGATGGTGCCATGTCCGGTGCGGGGCGGCGGCTCCGACGTCCCTGGTGAGAGCTCACGAGAGAGAGGACGGCAGTGATGAAGTACATGATCCTTTCGTACGCCTCCCAGCGGGAATACGATGAGATGTCCGGCAAGGGCGGCACCTGGTCGGCGGCGGACCTGGAGGCGATGACGACGTTCATGGCCACGGTCAACAAGGAGCTGGAGGAGTCCGGCGAGCTGGTCGAGACGCGGGGCCTGGCGGCGCCGGTGCACACGCGCCGGGTCGGCATGCGCGACGGAGTCCCGTACGTGACCGACGGCCCGTACGCCGAGACCCAGGAAGTGCTGGCCGGCTACTGGGTCGTCGAGTGCGAGAGCTTCGACAGGGCGGTGGAGATCGCCGGTCGCCTCGGTCAGTGCCCGGCCCCCGAGGGCGCCGCCACCACCATGTACGCCGACATCCGGCCGATCATGGAGTCGGCCGACGACCTGGGGTTCTGACAGGCATGGACACTTCCGAGGACCTGCTGCGCGACCTGGCGCCGCAGGTCCTCGGCGCGGTCGTGCGGCGTTACGGCCATTTCGACCTCGCCGAGGACGCCGTCCAGGAGGCGCTGCTGGCGGCGGCGACGCAGTGGCCGCGCGACGGCCGGCCGGACGACCCGCGCGCCTGGCTGGTCACGGTGGCCGCGCGCCGCCTGACGGACCTGCTCAGGGCCGAGCAGGCGCGCCGCCGCCGCGAGGACACCGTGGCCGCCCGCGCCCTCCCCGAGGACCGGCTGTCACCGCCCGCCGACCGGCCGCCGGCCTCGGACGACACGCTCGTGCTGCTGTTCCTGTGCTGCCACCCGTCGCTGTCGCCGCCGTCACAGGTGGCGCTCACGCTGCGCGCCGTCGGCGGCCTGACCACGGCGCAGATCGCCCGCGCCTTCATGGTGCCCGAGGCGACGATGACCCGCCGCATCACGCGCGCCAAGCAGAAGGTCAAGGACAGCGGCGTGCCGTTCCGCCTGCCGGGGCCCGCCGAGCGCGCGGACCGGCTCGGCGCGGTGCTGCACGTGCTCTACCTGATCTTCAACGAGGGGTACGCCAGCACGTCAGGCCCCGACCTGCACCGTGCCGAGCTGACGGCCGAGGCGACCAGGCTGGCCCGCCTGGTGCACCGGCTGCTGCCGGAGGACGCCGAGGCGGCCGGGCTGCTGGCCCTCATGCTGCTCACCGACGCGCGCCGCCCCGCCCGCACCGGCCGCGACGGCGCCCTGATCCCCATGGCCGAGCAGGACCGCACGCTGTGGAACGCCGCGTTCATCGCCGAGGGCGTCGAGCTCGTCACGGCCGCGCTCTCGCGGGGCACGCCGGGCCCGTACCAGCTCCAGGCCGCCATCGCCGCCCTGCACGACGAGGCGCCGAGCGCGGAGGAGACCGACTGGCCGCAGATCACGGCCCTGTACGAGCTGCTGATGCGCGGCTCGGGCAACCCGATGATCGCGCTCAACCACGCCGTCGCCGTCGCCATGTCACAGGGCCCGAGGGCGGGCCTCGACCGGCTCGACCGCCTGGCGGGCGACGACCGGCTGTCCGGCGACCACCGGCTGTACGCGGTCCGCGCCCACCTCCTGGAGCGGTCCGGCGACCAGGAGGGGGCCCGCGCGGCGTACGAGGAGGCGGCGGCCCGCGCCATGAGCCTGCCCCAGCAGCGCTACCTGCGCGCCAGAGCGGCCCGTCTGGAGGCACGTGACCCCGGGCCGCCGCAGCCGGACCGGCTGGAGGCACGTGACCCCGAGCCGCCCCGGCCGGCCCGTCCGGAGCCGGGTGACGCCGGGCCGCCGCAGCCGGACCGGCTAGAGCCGGATGTGCCGGAGGGTGACGCCGATCTGGCGCAGCCGCCCCCGTAGCCGGGAGTCGCCGTTGGGCGCCAGGCGGAGGCCGGCGGAGGCGGCGATCCGGTCGGCGACCTGCGGTACAGACAGCCGGTCGGTCTCGACCTGCTCGGCGAACTCCGGCCGCCGCAGCCGCTCCAGGCACTCGTCCAGCCGCGACACCGCGAACGCCTCGCGCTTGAGGCTGCGGCTCAACGAGCGCTCCCGCAGCCGGGCCAGCACGGTCTCCCGGTCGGCGACGAGCGCGAAGTGCCGCACGTCGTGGCCGGCCTCGCGCAGCCGGCCGATGATCTCGTCGTAGTAGGCGGGCTCGACCAGCGTCATCGGCGCGACGACGACGCCGGGATGCTTACCCAGCACGAGGTCGAGAACCTCGTACACGCCCTGCCGCCAGGCCGGGTGCCGCTGGAAGTCCGAGCGCAGGGCGCGCGGGGTCATCTTGTGCAGCCCCATGCCGACGTACTCCGGGTCGCACACCACGCTGCCCGCCAGCCGGCGGTGCAGCTCGTACGCCGTCTGCGTCTTGCCCACCCCGAACGTGCCGTTGATCCACAAGAGCATGCGGAACAGCCTACGGTGGGCAATTGTGGCAACGGAGACGATCGCGATCGGCGAGGCGGCGCAGCTGCTCGGCATGAACGCCTCGGCGCTGCGGTACTACGAGGAGCGCGGCCTGGTCGCCCCGGCCGGCCGCAGCCAGGGGCGGCGCGTCTACAGCAGGCAGGAGCTGCGGCGGCTGGTGTTCCTGCGCACGATGCACCGGCTCGGCGTCCCCCTTGACACGGCGGGGGCGATGCTGGACGCGCCGGGCGAGCAGTGGCGGGCGGCGGTGGAGGAGCAGATCGCCGAGCTGGAGAAGGTGGTCGTGCGGGCGAGGGTGGCGCAGGAGGTGCTGCGGCACGGGCTGCGCTGCCCGGAGGAGCACCCGCCGCTGGAGTGCGGGACGGCCGTCGGGATGCTGGACCGGCTCCTCGACGGCTCCTCCTTCGAGCAGCTGGCCGCCGAGCACGACCCGGGGTGGACTGGGCGGGTGGGCGGCGAAGACGGGGCGGGCGGCAAGGAGACGAGCCGGGCCGGCGGAAAATAATCGTCGTGGCGGGGGAATGGATCCCGCCGGGGTGTGGTTACATATTTCGTGGCCGGTGTGCCCAGTGTCCCCGGGCCTCACCTATTGCCTTCGCGGACTACCGTTCGGCTGGAGCCGCGTTGTGCCTTTCGCCGAGAGGCGACACGCACACCGGTACGCACTCGTCGGGCGCCCGCCCTCCTCGGAGGGCGGGCGCTCACGTGTGTCCGCGCTCAAACCCTGCCTGCTCAGACCCTGCCTGTTCAGACCCTGCCTGTTCAGACCCTGCCTGTTCAGACCCTGCCTGTTCAGACCCTGCCTGTTCAGACCCTGCCTGTTCAGACCCTGCCTGTTCAGACCCTGGCCTTCAGCTCGGCCTTCAGCACGGGGTCGGTGACGCCTCCGGGGGAGGCGAGCGCCTCGGTGTCGAGCCCGGTCAGCCGGGCCCCCGCCTGGTAGGCGCTGTCGAGGAACTCCAGCACGGTCCCCACCGGGTCCTCCATCGTCCGTACGTCGTCGTAGCGCAGCACGGCCAGATGGCTGCCCCTGGCGGGGATCCACTCGGCCTGGAGCGGGCGCAGCGGCTCCCGTTCCAGCCCCTCGGGCTCCGGCGCGGTGTAGGAGTAGAACGCCGGCCAGGGCCGTTCCTTGTCGCCGAACCAGAACCCCGAGCTGATGACCTCCCAGCTGTAGGCCTCACGGGTGACCGGGTCGGCCTCGGGCGAGATCTTCACCACCCGCCCGGTGAACCGGGTGACGGCGATGTCGAAGGTGTGCCAGAAGTGGTGGACGGGGCTCGTCTTGCCGGCGAAGTCGGCGGCGAACCGGTCGAGGAGCTGCACCACCTGCGACAGGATCCGCCAGTACCGGTTGATGAGCATCGGGTCGTAGCGCGCGTGCAGGGTGTCCTCGGCGAACGGCGTGTCGTCGCTCATGTCGAACGGCACGGCCCAGATCTCCGGCCGGATCCCCAGCCCGGCCAGCGTCTCGAAGAGCCGGTCGTGGAACGAGGCCACGGATCTGCCGATGAGGCTGAACTCGGCGCTGCGCCCGTCGAAGACGTCCACGACCAGCCGGTGGCGGATGAGGTCGAAGTCGATGCAGAACAGCGGCTGCTCGCCCAGCCCGCCCATGGGCCGCGTGGTGAGCCCGCGTCCGGTCGGGTGGAAGGGCACCTGCCACCAGTGGTTGCGCCGGTTGCTCGACGCGAGCCGGATCTTCCCCACGATCTGGGCGAACCGGTGAAAGGTCTCCTTGGCCTCTGTCCACTCTGCGAGCGGCATGGCCGGGAACAGCTCCATTTCGGCCCCCTCCGACGTAGAGCATTTCCCCACAATCGTAACTACTGGGAGTATTCGGTCAGCTCCCAGGGGTCGTGCGCCGAGAACACCCCCACGCCGTGGTCGTGCGCGAGCGCGCGCAGCCGCTCCTGGCTCGACAGCCGCCGCGCCGGATCCACCTGGGCCTGGAGCTGCACGAGGTCCATGATCGGGTGGGGGCGCGGCTCGCGGGCCAGCTCGCCGTGGTAGAAGTACGCGTCCCCGGCGTGCAGCAGCCACCGGTCGCCGTCCCTGACCGCCACCCCGGCGTGCCCGTCGGTGTGGCCGTCGAGCGGCACGTACAGGAAGTCGTCCTCCGGCAGGCCGGCCAGCGGGCGCACGCCGTCCACGCCCAGCCAGCGGGTGCCCGTCCCCGGGTAGGTCACCCAGCGGGGCGCGTGCGCCCAGTGGGAGGGGCGGTAGCGGCGGCTCGGGCCCTCCGCCAGCGCCGCCTTCAGCTCGGCCTCCATGACGTGCACCCGGGCATGCGGGAAGTCGGGCAGGCCGCCGCTGTGGTCCACGTCGAGATGGGTCAGGACGATGTGCCGCACGTCGGCGGGGTCGTGGCCGAGCGCCGCCACCTGCCGCACGGCCGTCTCGGCGGGCGACAGGACCGGCTCGACCAGCTCCGTCCACTCGCGTTCGAGGTGCAGGGCGGGGTCGGCCACGTCGGCCAGGCCGAGGCCCGACTCCACCAGCACCAGCCCGGAGGCGGGGGTCTCGACGAGCAGGGCGTGGCAGACGGCGCGCGCGGGGGCCAGGCCGTCGGGGGAGTCGATCTCGCGCATCGAGGCGAGGTTGAGGTGATGAATCCGCATGGGGCTAGACTGCGACTTGAAGCGCGGTTCAAGTCAAGGAGCCAGGTCGTGGACGACACGTTGATCGACATCGGCGAGGTGGCCAGGCGGAGCGGGCTGGCCGCGTCCGCGCTGCGGTTCTACGAGCGCAAGGGGCTCATCCAGGCCGAGGGGCGCAACGGGCTGCGCCGCGCGTACCGGTCGGAGACCCTGGAGCGGCTGGCGCTCATCTCCTGCGCCCGCGACGCCGGGTTCACGCTCTCCGAGATCGCCGAGTTCCTGGCGGCGCGGCCGTCCGACGAGCGGCTGCGCGCCCGCATGGCGGCCAAGGAGCGCGAGGTGTCGCAGCGGGTCGACCAGCTCAATCGGCTGCGCGACAGCCTGCGCCACGCCGTGGTGTGCACGCACGACCCGCTGGTGGAATGCCCCGAGTTCAAGCAGGCCGTACGCCGGGTGCCCCAGGGCTGACGGGGCACCCGCCGCCGGGCGTCGGTGCTCCAGGGCCGGCGGAGCACCCGCCGCCGGTTGTCAGGCCGAGCTGACGTACTTGCGGGGCCGCAGCGCGTGGGCCCGCAGCGCCGCCAGGGCCGCGAGCTGCCCCGGCCGGTCCATCCGCACGGCCAGCTCGTCGCTGAAGGCCAGCCCCAGCGCCGTGAGCTGGGCCACGAGGTCGGTCACCGGCCCCGTGACGTCCTCCAGGCTCGTCGCCGGATGCCAGCCCTCGCCGCCCACCACCTCGGCCACCCGCTCGCGCAGCTTGGCGGGTGACATCAGCGTGCCGTCGGCGAGCAGCATCAGCGCCGCCTCCCTGGCCGACACCTCGAACTCGTGCTCGCCCCTGGCCAGCAGCAGCCGGGTCACCGCCGACCACATGGCCGACTTCGACTTCAGCAGCCGCAGGCCGTAGTCGGTGATGGTCAGCTTGGCGCCGTCGCGGCGGATCGCGCCCAGCTCCCGCTCGGCCAGGTCGCGCAGCCGCGCCGCCGCGGGCGAGGGCGCCAGCCGCAGCGGCAGCGTCTCACCAGACGCGGCCACCGACAGCAGCCGGTGCAGCGCCGGCAGCGGCTGCGGCGCCACGGGGGCGTGCAGGCGCACCTCGAACGGCTGCGCCAGCTCCCGCCTGGCCGGGCCGCGCCCCAGCACCCAGCGGTTGAGCCGCTCGCCGTGGACGCGGTTGAGCCAGCTGTCGCCGCCCAGGTCGGCGCGCGGCTCGGTGAGCCAGCGGCGGGTCAGGGCCGTGCGGTCCACGCTCTCGCCGGCCACGATGGCCAGCTCCAGCGCGGCGGAGCAGGCGATGTGCGCGCCCAGCTCCTCAGGCCCCATGATCATGCTCCACTGCAGCTCGGGCACGTCGGGCGGGAGCACGCCCGTGGCCTCCAGCGCCTGCTGGTAGGCCGTGGTGCCGGCGTCCTCGCCCTCGCGGGCGTAGGTGCGCAGGATTTGCAGGGTCGTCGGTGACACGCACATGGCGGCATACCGGTCCATGCCGCCGAGCTGGAGCAGCCGCCCCAGGGAGCGCGCCAGGCGCTCCATGTCGCCGCTGCCCTTCATCGTCCCGGCGTTGGGCGGCGCGACCTTGAGCGGCAACGTGTACCAGAGGAACTCGCAGACGTCGAGCTGGGTCACCGTCTCCAGCGGCTCCCCACCCGTCAACCATTCGACGGCGGTCCTGGCCTCCTCGGCCAGATCCGGGTGAGATCGCTCCAACTCGGCGAGAAGGGCGGTGACATCCGGTGCACTCATGCCTCGAAGTTTGCCGTATCGACCCCGGGCCTGACGATGACCGAATCCGGTGCGTATTGGGTCTTGCACAGCGACTACCTAAGAAACCCCTATTGAGCCGACTGTAACGTGATCATATCCACCGTTTCTCAAACAACATGCGTGCCTTCCAGTCCACGTACGGAATCAGCTCGGCGGAGAGAATGGGGTGCAGCCACCAGAAGTTGATGAGCGCGAGCAGGGCGAACGCGCCGACGACGGCGGCACCGTAGGTGCGCCGCCTCGGCATCAGGCCCTTGGCCGTCGGCGTGGCCGGCCCGATCAGCAGCCCGGCGCACAACGTGATGGCCAGCACCATGAACGGCACCATCGGAATGGCGTAGAACAGGAACATCGTGCGGTTGTCGGCGATGGCGAAGTAGAACCACGGCAGCCAGCCCATGGCGTAGGCCAGCAGCACGGCCCCGGCCCGCCAGTCGCGTGCGGAGAAGTACCACGCGATCAGCGCCACCAGCGCGGCCAGCGCCCCGAACCAGATCACCGGCGTGCCCACGCCGAGCACGGCCTGCGAGCAGTCCTTGACGCCGCACGTGTTCTGCTTGCCCTCGTAGAAGAAGGCGACGGGGCGCAGCAGCAGCGGCCACGACCACGGCTCCGACATGTACGGGTGCGAGGTCTCCAGACCGCTGTGGAAGGTGAAGACCTGCCATTGGTAGGCCACCCACGACCGCATCGAGTCGAAGAGGAAGAACAGCGGGTTGCCCGGCTCGGTGGCCCGGTCCCAGTTGCGGCCGTAGCCGCTCGCGTTGACGAACCAGCCCGTCCAGGTGGCCATGTACGCCACGAACGGCACCACGCCGAACGCCAGGACGCCCTGCGGCACGTCCCTGTTGAACGCCCCCAGGTAGGGCCGGCGCAGCCCCACGGCGCGGCGGGCGCCGAAGTCCCACATCAGCGACATGATCGCGAAGGCGACCGCGAACGCCAGGCCGGACCACTTGACCGACATCGCGAAGGCCAGGCACACCCCGGCGCCGATGCGCCACCACCTGATGCCCAGCGACGGGCCCTGCTGCGACAGGGGCGAGCTCTCGTACCAGGTGACCAGCTTCTCGCGCGCCCGGTCGCGGTCGACCACCAGGCAGGCGAACGCGGCGAGCACCCAGAACATGAGGAAGATGTCCAGCAGCGCCGTGCGGGACAGCACGTAGTGCAGGCCGTCGAGCGCCAGCAGCAGGCCGGCGAAGCAGCCGAGCAGCGTGGAGCGGGTCATCCGGCGGGCGACCCTGGCCAGCACGAGGACGGACAGCGTGCCGATCAGCGCGGCGGCGAAGCGCCAGCCGAACGGGTTGAGCCCGAACAGCCACTCGCCGACGCCGATCATCCACTTGCCCATGGGCGGGTGCACCACGTAGGAGGCGCACTTGTCGAGGTCGGCGGGGGTGCACGACTGCCAGATGTCGGTGTTGCCGGCGAGGATCGCCTTGTCGGCGTCCTTGATCGTGACCTTCTCGACGCCATGGGTGATGAGCGAGAACGCGTCCTTCATGTAGTACGTCTCGTCGAACACCACGGCCCTGGGATGACCGAGCTGCATGAAGCGGATCACCCCGCCGAACAGGGTGACGAGCAGCGGCCCCACCCATCCCCACAGCACGCTTCCGCGCAGGGGAGGCACGACCCGATCGCGTACGGACCGGGTCTCGGGGTGGCTCGCGCCGGCCTCCGAGCTCTCGTAGGCCTGGTACGGGGAATCGGTCACCGCCATTCGGACATCGTACGGGCCCCAGAGCGGTGTTTACCAAGGAAACACGGTCTAATCGGGCCGCCCTGCCACAATGGTCGGGTGACAGGGAACGGCAGGTTGGTGCTGGCAGGGGCCCCCATTGGGCAGGTGGGAGACGTCTCGCCGCGGCTGCGCGAGCTGCTGGCGGGCGCGGACGTGGTGGCCGCCGAGGACACGAGGCGGCTGCGCAGGCTCGCCGCCGACCTCGGCGTGGAGCTCACCGGCCGCGTGGTGTCCTACTACGACCAGAACGAGGCGGGCCGGGCCCAGGAGCTGGTGGAGACGCTGAAGCAGGGCCGCACGGTCGTGGTGATCACCGACGCGGGCATGCCGGGCGTGTCGGACCCGGGCTACCGGCTGACGCAGCTCGCGGTGGAGGCGGGCATCACGGTCACCGCGCTGCCGGGGCCGAGCGCCGTCACCACCGCGCTGGCCGTGTCGGGGCTGGCCAGCGACCGGTTCTGCTTCGAGGGCTTCCCGCCGCGCAAGGGCGGCGAGCGGGCCCGCCGCCTGGGCGCGCTGGCCGCCGAGGAGCGCACGATGGTCTTCTTCGAGTCGCCGCACCGGCTGGAGGAGTCGCTGCGGGCGATGGCCGAGGCGTTCGGGGCCGGACGCCGCGCGGCGGTGTGCAGGGAGCTGACCAAGACCTACGAGGAGGTCCGCAGGGGCGGGCTGGGCGAGCTGGCCGAGTGGGCGGCGGGCGGCGTCAAGGGCGAGATCACGATCGTCGTCGCCGGTCACGCGCCGGGCGACGACGAGCCCGACCTCGACGCGCTGGCGGCCGAGGTCGACCGCAGGGTGGCGGCGGGGGAGCGGCGCAGTCTGGCCGTGGCCGAGGTCGCCAAGGGCGCGGGCGTGCCCCGGCGGGAGCTCTATGACCTGGTTCACAGGAGAACCACCACCCCGTAGGGTGCGCATCGTGAGGAACTGGGGGGTATCGCCGCAACGGCTGATTCCGCCGATGCAGGGCGGAGCCCTCCTCGGCTGGCTGGCGCCGCTCGCGGTGGCGATCTTCGGCGGCATCCTGCGCTTCGTCCGGCTGGGCGAGCCCAAGGCCGTCGTCTTCGACGAGACGTTCTACGTCAAGGACGCGTACTCGCTGCTCAAGTACGGCGTCGAGATGGCCACCCTGGGCGACGCCAAGAATCCCATCGCCGACCGGCGGCTCATCGCCGGCAGCCTGGACATCTTCAAGCAGTGCGCGCAACCGTCGGAGTGTGCCTCCTTCGTGGCCCACCCGCCGCTGGGCAAGTGGATGATCGGCGTCGGCGAGTGGCTGTTCGGGATGAACCCGTTCGGCTGGCGCTTCGCCGCCGCGCTGGCCGGCACGCTGTCCATCCTGGTGCTGGCCAGGGTGGCGCGCCGGATGACCCGCTCGACGCTGCTCGGCTGCCTGGCCGGGCTGCTGCTCGCCCTCGACGGCCTGCACCTGGTGCTGTCGCGCACGGGGCTGCTGGACATCTTCCTCATGTTCTGGGTGCTGTGCGGGTTCGCGTGCGTCGTGGCCGACCGGGACTGGGCCCGGCACAGGCTCGTCCGCTGGTACGAGAGTGCCGCCCGCACCGCCACCGGCCCGCGGCTGGGCTGGCGCCCCTGGCGCCTCGCGGCCGGGGCGTGCCTGGGCGCCGCGTGCGCCGTCAAGTGGTCGGGGATCTTCTTCCTCATCGGGTTCGCCGTGCTGTCGCTCATGTGGGACATGGGGGCGCGGCGGGCGCTGGGCCTGCGCGAGCCGTACCGGGGGGCGCTGGCGTACGACCTGCCCGGCGGGTTCGGCGCGATGGCGCTCGTGCCCGCGCTGGTGTTCACCGCGTCGTGGAGCGGCTGGTTCGTCTCCGCCGACGGCTGGGGGCGCAACTGGGAGCGGGCAACCTCCTCGGGGCCGCTGTTCTTCGTCTTCGACTCGGTGCGCTCGTGGGTGCAGTACCAGCTACAGGTGCTCGGCTTCCACAGCGGCCTGGAGGCCTACCACCCGTACATGTCGGAGCCCTGGCAGTGGCCGCTGCTGTTACGCCCCGTCTCCTTCCACTACCCCACCGACCTGCCGCCGTCGGCCTGCGGCGCCGACAAGTGCGCACAGGCCGTGCTCGGCGTCGGCACCCCCATGATCTGGTACGCCGCCGCGCTCGCCCTGCTCGGCCTCGTCGCCTGGTACGTGTCCGCGCGCGACTGGCGGGCCGGGGCGACCCTGCTCGGCGTCGCCGTGGGATGGCTGCCCTGGTTCTACTACGCCATCGCCGACAACCGCACCATGTACCTGTTCTACATGATCCCCGTGGTGCCGTTCATGGTGCTGGCGCTCGTGCTCGTGGCCGGGCTCGTCCTCGGCAGGCAGGACGCCCCCGCCACCCGGAGGGCGACGGGGGCCGCGGTCGTCGGCGCGTACGCGCTCGTCACGCTGATCAACTTCTGGTGGCTCTACCCGGTGCTGACGGCCGAGACGATCACGCACGCGCAGTGGTGGGCTCGGATGCTGATGAGCTCTTGGGTGACCGCCGCACCCAAGTGACCCCGCGCCGCAGCGTGATCGCCGCCGCGATACAGGCCAGCGGCACGGCCGGCAGAACGTAGCGGTAGTCGAACTCCGCCGTGGCCGCCGGGGCCAGCAGCAGCCCCACCGCGCCCAGCCACGGCAGCACCACCGGGCCGCCGAACTTGCGGTAGCGCACCACCACGCCGTACAGGCCGATCAGCAGGATGCCGCCGAGCATGATGCCGCGCAGGTAGAAGACCTTCTGGTAGTTGCTCATGATCGTCGCCCACGGCTGCACGATCCGGGTCTCCGGCGGGCCCTGCTCGTAGCTGAAGGCGTCGGTGTCGGTGCGCCCGCCCGCGTACGACGACCACTTCGGCAGCCGCTTGGGCTGGCCGGTGTCGTCCAGCTCCACGTACGGCTTGAACTGGTACATGTTATAGGTCGACTCGTCCGGGAAGCGTGGCCGTGCCCAGTGGAAGGAGCGGAAGAAATCGCGGGCCACGACCTTCAGGTAGTCACCAGGCTGCGACAGGATCGCCCGCGTGGCGAACTTGCTGGCGGCGTCGTTGGTGATCTCGCTCCACTTCTTGTTGATGCCCCACCGGTGCAGCACCTCGCCGGTGCCGGTGCCGTCGCCGTTGCCCTGACCCCACAGGTACCACTGGGCGTAGTCTTTGCGCTGGCTCACCGGATCGTTGATGCACAGCAGCAGGAGCTGGACCTCTTTGTACTTGTCGATGTCCATCTTGTTGCAGTCGGCGAAGATGGCCGTGCGCATGTAGAGGATCAGGCCGTCGCTGTTGGTCATCGCGAACTTCCCGTACGCCGAGGCGAACCACCCCATGTACGCCATCACCGGGATCGCGCAGGCCGTGATCACCGCTGCGATCGGCCGCCATCCGGCCCGCTTGACCAGCAGGTACAGCACCACCAGCGCCAGGATCGGCAGCCCGATCGAGCGGGTCAGCCAGGTCAGCGCCAGCAGCAGGCCGACCACCGCGCCCGCCTGCCAGGTCAGCCGCCGCTTCCACAGCACCATCGTGATCACGCCGACCACCAGCAGCATGAACATGGTGTCGGACATCACGAGCTGCTCGAGCTGGATCTGGTAGGCGTCGAACAGCACCGGCGCCGCCGCCAGCGTGGCCCCCCACTTCGGCAGCCTGAACTTGATCCGGAGCAGCGCGTAGATCAGGCACGCCGTCGCCAGACCCATGAGATGCTGCGTGAACGTCACCAGCGTGAAGCTGTGGAACGGCTGGAGCAGCATCAGCCAGAAGCTGTAGCCGTCGGGCCTGATCGGGTGCGGCCTCGGGTGCAGCGCCACCGAGACGTACTCGTAGGAGTCGTTGAACCACATGGCCGGGCCGTAGCCGAGCATGGTGATGAGCCGCAGCACGGCGCCGACGCCGAAGGCCGCGGCGAACACCCGATGCCTGCGCACCATGGACAGCAGACGGGCTGTCCTGCCAGGGGCGGAGGGGTCCACAGGGGTAATCTCCGCGACGCTCACCATGCTGTAAAGAATGCCAGTCGTTTTCAGGTCTGTGCCCGAGCATGGGCACGTTCAGGGCATGATGGTTCACTGGAAGAGCCTTAACTGAAGGGTAGACACGTGGAACTGACGGTGGTCATGCCCTGCCTCAACGAGGCGGAGACCGTGGAAGTCTGTGTGCGCAAAGCACTGGCGTGCATGGAGGAGCACGGCATCGAGGGCGAGGTGCTGATCGCCGACAACGGCAGCACGGACGGCTCCCAACAGCTCGCCCGAGACGCCGGGGCCCGCGTGGTCCATGTGGACGAGAAGGGATACGGAAACGCCCTCATGGGCGGCATCAGGGCGGCCCGCGGCAAATACGTCATCATGGGCGACGCCGACGACTCCTACGACTTCACGGCGCTGATGCCGTTCGTCGAGCAGCTGCGCGACGGCGCCGACCTGGTCATGGGCAACCGCTTCCGTGGCGGCATCTCGCCGGGCGCCATGCCGCCGCTGCACCGCTACCTCGGCAACCCGGTGCTGTCGTTCATCGGGCGGCTGTTCTTCCCCTCGGCGATCAAGGACTTCCACTGCGGGCTGCGCGGCTTCCGCCGCGACTCGATCCTGCGGCTGCAGCTCCAGACGGGCGGCATGGAGTTCGCCTCCGAGATGGTGGTCCGCTCCACCCTGGCCGGCCTCGACGTGCGCGAGGTCCCGACCACGCTCTCGCCCGACGGCCGCTCCCGCCCGCCGCACCTGCGCTCCTGGCGCGACGGCTGGCGCCACCTGCGCTTCCTGCTCCTCTACAGCCCCAAGTGGCTGTTCTTCTACCCCGGCGTGCTGATGATGATCGTCGGCCTCGTCGCGGGCACCGCGCTGGTGTTCGGCCCGGTCGAGATCGGCGAGCTGGCCTTCGACGTCGACACGCTGGTCGGCTCCGCCGCCCTGGTCGTGATCGGCTTCCAGGCGGCGCTGTTCGCGGTGTTCACGAAGGTGTACGCGGCCGAGGAGGGCTTCCTGCCCGAGTCGCCCAGGATCCGGCGGCTGATCGACATCGTGAGCCTGGAGAAGGGCCTCGTCCTCGGCGGGCTGCTGGCCCTGGCCGGCCTCGTCGGCCTGGTGATGTCGCTGGTGCACTGGCAGGTGCGCGACTGGGGCGAGCTCGACCCGCGCGAGTCGCTGCGCATCGTCGTGCCGTCCGCGACGGCGCTCATCATGAGCTTCCAGACGATCTTCGCGGCGCTGTTCATCAGCATCCTCGGCATCCGCCGCACCCGCGAGACCTCCATCGACAACGCCGCCGCCGCGGCCGAGGAGGCCGCCGCCGCGATCGCCCTCGAAGAGTCGTCCCAGCACGAGAGCCTTTCGCAGCAGCACTAGAGCCGTTCGCGCGCCGCCGCGGGCACCGGCACCGCGGCGGCGCGTAACAGATCAATCTCGCGGCCCCGTAGGCTTGAAGCATGACCCAGCACATTCTCACCGCCGTGGCGTGGCCGTACGCGAACGGGCCCCGCCACATCGGGCACGTCTCCGGGTTCGGCGTGCCGTCCGACGTCTTCAGCCGCTACCAGCGGATGGCGGGCAACAAGGTGCTGATGGTCTCCGGCACGGACGAGCACGGCACCCCCATCCAGGTCCAGGCCGACAAGGAAGGCGTCAGCGCCAAGGAGCTCGCCGACCGCTACAACCGCGTCATCGCCGAAGACCTCACCGGCCTCGGCCTGTCCTACGACCTGTTCACCCGGACCACCACGAAGAACCACTACGCCGTCACGCAGGAGATCTTCAAGGGCCTCTACGCCAACGGCTACATCTTCCCCAAGACCACGATGGGCGCCATCTCGCCCTCGACCGGCCGCACCCTGCCCGACCGCTACATCGAGGGCACCTGCCCCATCTGCGGCTACGACGGCGCGCGCGGCGACCAGTGCGACAACTGCGGCAACCAGCTCGACCCGATCCAGCTCATCAACCCCAAGAGCCGCATCAACGGCGAGACGCCCAAGTTCGTCGAGACCGAGCACTTCATGCTCGACCTGCCCGCCTTCACCGAGGTGCTCGGCTCCTACCTGCAGTCCAAGCAGGGCGAGTGGCGCCCCAACGTGCTGAAGTTCGCCCTCAACCTGCTCGGCGACCTGCAGCCCCGCGCGATCAGCCGCGACCTCGACTGGGGCGTGCCGATCCCGCTCGACGGCTGGCGCGACCAGCCCAACAAGCGCCTGTACGTGTGGTTCGACGCCGTCATCGGCTACCTGTCCGCCTCCATCGAGTGGGCCAGGCGCTCCGGCGACCCCGACGCGTGGCGCCAGTGGTGGCAGAATCCCGACGCCCGCGGCTACTACTTCATGGGCAAGGACAACATCGTCTTCCACGCCGAGATCTGGCCGGCGATGCTGTTCGGCTACAGCGGCATCGGCGCCCGCGGCGGCTCGCCCGGCTCGCTGGGCAAGCTCGACGTGCCGTCCGAGGTGGTCTCCAGCGAGTTCCTGACGATGGAGGGCAAGAAGTTCTCCTCCTCCCGGCAGGTCGTCATCTACGTGCGCGACTTCCTCGCCCGCTACGACGCCGACGCGCTGCGCTACTACATCGCCGTGGCCGGTCCCGAGAACCAGGACACCGACTTCACCTGGCAGGAGTTCGTCAACCGCAACAACGGCGAGCTGGTCGCCGCCTGGGGCAACCTCGTCAACCGGTCCATCTCCATGGCGGCGAAGAACTTCGGGGCCGTGCCCGAGCCCGGCGACCTCACCGACGCCGACCGGGCGCTGCTGGAGCGCTCCCGCAACGCCTTCGGGCCCGTGGGCGCCGAGCTGGGGCGCTCGCGCTTCAAGAACGCCATCACCGAGGCGTTCGACGTCGTCCGCGAGGCCAACAAGTACCTCGCCGAGCAGGAGCCGTGGAAGCTCAAGGACGACCCTGAGCGGCAGAAGTCGATCCTGCACGTCGCGCTGCAGGTCGTCGACGACGCCAAGACCATGCTCACGCCGTTCCTGCCCGGCTCCTCCAACAAGGTCCACTCCATGCTGGGCGGCGAGGGCGTGTGGTCCGGCATGCCGGAGATCCGGGAGGTCGACGAGGACGGCGGCAGCCCGTACCCCGTGATCACCGGTGACTACGCGGCGGGCGCGGCCCGCTGGGAGCACCGGCCCATCAGGCCCGGCACGCCGCTGGCGCCGCCGGTGCCGCTGTTCAAGAAGCTCGACCCGAAGGTCATCGACGAGGAGCTGGCCCGGCTGGGCGAGTGACGTCGGCTCCCGGCGGGGGAGGCTAGGCTTTGATGGCGTGACCACGCTTCCCGCCTCGCTTCCCGCCGCGCCAGAGCCGCTCTCCTCGCCCGTCTTCGACAGCCACTGCCACCTCGACATCATGGTCGGCAACCGGCAGGCGTCGTCGGGCGACCCGGTGGCCCAGGCCGCGCAGGCGGCCTCGGCCACCGTACGCGGGATCCTCGACGACGCGCGGGCCGTCGGCGTGACGCGGCTGGTCACGATCGGCTACGACCTGGCCTCCTCGCGCTGGGGCGCCGACGTGGCGGCCGAGCAGGAAGGCGTGTACGCCGGGGTGGCCATCCACCCCAACGAGGCCCACGAGGCCACTCCTGAGGTGCTGGCCGAGATCGAGGCGCTGGCCGGGCGGCCCGAGGTGCGGGCGGTGGGCGAGACCGGGCTCGACTACTACCGCGACTGGGCGAGCAAGGACGACCAGCACGCCAGCTTCCGCGCGCACATCGAGATCGCCAAGCGCACTGGCAAGGCCCTGGTCATCCACGACCGCGACGCGCACGACGACGTGCTGAAGGTGCTGGCCGCGGAGGGCGCGCCCGCCAAGGTGGTCTTCCACAGCTTCTCCGGGGACGCCGAGATGGCCAAGAAGTGCGCCGACGCCGGATATTTCATGTCATTCTCCGGGCCGGTGACGTACAAGAACGCCGGCTACCTCCGCGAGGCCGCCGAGATCGCGCCCGCTGAGCTCATGCTGGTCGAGACCGACGCGCCCTACCTGCCGCCCGTCCCGCACCGTGGCAAGCCCAACGCTCCCTACCTCGTCCCGCTCACCCTGCGCTGCCTGGCGGAGGTCAAAAAGGTGCACCCTGACCGGTTGTGCGAGGCGATCAGCGTCAACGGAGTCACAGTTTTCGGCGAGTGGTGACCATCTTTTGGCGAAGTCCGGTGTACAACTCGTAGACAAGCGTAAAGTTCGGGCCGTCCTGCCCCACACCGGAGGTGGCTCGTGCGAGGAAAGAGGCGTGCGCCCCGGCCGCCAGTGCCGTGGCGTTCCCCGTGGACGCCCGTCGTCTGCGCGGTGGGGGTCGCGGCCGTCGGCACGCTCATGGTCGTGTCGCTGCTGGTCAAAGAGGTCACCGTGGTCATCGATGGCGAGCGCAGGCCCGTCCGCGCGTTCGGTGGAACGGTCCAGGAAGTGCTCGCCGACGCCGGCGTGTCCATCGGCTACGGCGACCTGCTGAGCCCCGCCGCCCGCGCCCAGGTCGACGACGGCACCACCATCGAGGTCCGCCGCGCCCGCCCCCTCAAACTCACCCTCGACGGCCGCACCAGCACCCACCTCGTCACCGCCACCAACGTCGGCGACGCCCTCGCCGAGCTCGACATCACCCCCGCCGCCGCCGGCAAGCTCTCCGCCCCGCCCGCCCACAAGGTGCCGCTGGAAGGCATGGAGCTCACCGTCTACACCCGGCGCAAGGTGTACGTCGTCGCCGGCACCACCCGCGTGTCCTGGCGCACGACCGCCAGAACCGTCCGCGAGGCCCTCAAGCAGAAGCGCATCGCCCTGCGCCGCGGCTACCTCGTGAACCCGCCCCTCAGCAGCTTCCCCAAGGACGGCACCGTCATCACCGTCACCCCACCCCGCACCGTCCAGATCCAACCCGAGATCATGGAGCTCGACTGGGAGTCGCTGGCCGAGTGCGAGTCACAGGGCGACCCGGAAGCCTACAACCCCGACGGGCCCTACTACGGGCTGTACCAGTTCAGCCTGCCGATGTGGCAGGCGGTGGGCGGCATGGACACGCCGACGACGTGGCCGGAGGAGGAGCAGACGTACCGGGCGCAGCTCCTGTACCAGCAGGTGGGCGGCCGATGGCAGGGCCAATGGCCCCACTGCGGCGACCGCCTCTTCACCATGAACGCCCGCTGACCGCCCACCGCAGCGCGCCGCGCCCGCTGCTTCGTGCTCGTGTCTTGCCGCCCAGCGCCCGACCCCGACGTCTACGCCCGCCCTTCCGCGCGTGCCGCCGCTCGGGCGCGGCGCCGTTTCGCCGCATGCCTGTTGCTTGCGACCACCGCCAAGCCCGTGCCCGTGCCCGTGCTAACCGGACAGGGCGGTGCCGAAGTCGATGCCTGCCGGGGGCTGGAGGGGTTGCGGAGGTGCCTCGTCGTTGCGGGCGGTTACCGTGACCTTGCCGGACGGGGCCGCGTCCGGCTGGCCGACGTACAGTTTGTTGCCGCTGAAGGTCACCGACCAGCCGAACAGGCCGTCGGCGGTGGGCAGTTCGCGGTCCTCGGCGGCGTTCTTCCAGGAGATGACCCGGACACCGCCGCCGTAAGGGGCGCCGATCGCCAGTCGTCCGTCCGCTGAGACGGCCATCGAGAAGCCGAACGCCTGCTTGCCCCCCTTCGTCACCCTTCGCGTGGGCTTGCGGGCGGTGTCGAGGAGCTGGACGTAGCCGGGGCCGGGGGTTCCGAGCGCGTAGCCGAAGCCTTCGGCGTAGGCGATCGCGTAGCCGAAGCGGTCGCCTGAGCGGTCCGTCGGCGAGTCCAGTTTGAACGAGGTGATCTGCGGCGCCAGCGCGTCGTCGATGAACACGACCGAGCCCGAGTCGATCTTGCCGGCCTCGACCTGGCGGCCGGCGCCGTCGTCGTTCTCGTACGGGACGCCGACGACCAGCTCGTTCTTCGGCCCGAACGCCATCGACCAGCCGAACTGGTCGCCCACCTCGCTGTTGCCCCGCACGTCCACGGTCTCCTGGCTGATCCTGCGCGGCTCGCCCTCGCCCTTGCGCACGTAGACGGCGCCCACGTCGAGGAGCGGGCCCTCGTCCTCGTACGGTGCGCTGATCGCCAGCAGGTCGCCGCGCGCGGCCAGCGACCAGCCGAAGTGCGCGAACCGTTGCGGCTGGGACGCGACCAGGCGCTGCGGGGCCGCCGCGCCGCCGCCATAGATGACGTACACGGCACCGGCGTCCTCGACCCCGTCCACGTCCGTGTACGGGGCGCCGATCACGAGGTCGGCGCAGCCGTCGCCGTTGACCTGCGCGAGCCGTACGGACCAGCCGAGACCATCGCCCCTGGCCGGCCCGGAAACGGGGACCGGTACCACTTTCCCGCCGGACAGCACGTGCACGGCGCCCTTCTGGCCGTCGGCGAACGGGTCGCCCACCGCCACGTCGTCCACGCCGTCACCGTCGAAGTCGGCCGCGCCCGAGCAGGCCGCGGCCGTGGCGGGGGACACGGCCGCCGTGACCGCTCCGGCCACGAGCGCGAGCGCGGCGAGCGCCGCCCTGAGCGTCACAGCGCCACCTCGATCTGCTTGCCGTTCTCCAGGAGGGTCGCCGTCATCTTCATGGGCTTGCGGTACATGGCCAGGTCGAACACGAACGCGCTGTCCACCCGCCCGCCCGGCAGGATCGCCGGCGGCAGCGTGACGGGGGCGGGGTCGTGCTCGCCGCCGCGGTCGTCGACCATGGTGACCACGGGCTGTACCAGGACCCTGCGCTCGCCGCCCGGGTTGAGCATCGTCCAGCGGATCACGCAGAGCTGCCCCTTGGCGGACGTCGTACCCTCGAACTCCTTCAACCCGCACTCCGGCGCGCCCGTCACGATCGCCACCGGGTCGTCGAAGGCGGCGCCCAGCGCGAACCTGCGGCCCACGTCGTTCGGGCTCGGGCTGCCCGCCGCCCGGGTGGGGGTGCCCTGGGTCGCGGTGGTGGTCGTGGTGCGGGCGGAGGTGACGATCAGGACGGCCACCGTGACGACGATGGCCAGCACGGCGGCCGCGGCGGCGATGAGCCACCGGGTGCCGGGCGTGCGGGTGCCGCCGATGGTGTCGTCGGAGTGCTCGCGCCGGTCGTCGGGCGTTGCCAGGGTGCCGGGGTGGGTGTCCGCGCCTAAGACGGCCCCTTGCCTGGCCCGCCCCATGGCCGCGTCCTGGCGCTCGGGCTCCAGCCCGGGGCCGCGTCCCGCCGCGCCCAGGCCCTCCGCGCCCTGCTTCGTGGCCTGCGGAGACTCCGTCCTGAAGCCCTTGCGTGCCTTGGCCCGGCCCGCGTCCTGCGGGGCGGGCACCTGCCAGCGGGCCAGCTCCTCCTTGGCCGCTTCCTCCTCCTGCCGTGCCCGCTCCTCCAGGGACGGCCCCGCACCGACGCCAGGTCCAGGTGCGATGCCCGGCCCGCTCCCGGAGCCCGGCGCGGTCCCGGCGCCCGGCGCGCCGGGACCGGTCGCCGCGCCGGCGCCGGCGAGGTCGCCGGCCGCAGCGGCGGGACCTGACGCTTGGGGACCGGAAGCGCGCGAACGTGCCGCCTGCGGACCGGATGCCTGCGAGCCGGCCGGCTGCGGGCCCGTGGGGACGTTGCCCGGTGCCGGGGAGGCCCCGGGGGTCGTGGTGCGGCGGCCGGTCGCGTCGCTGGGGGGCGGTGTCGTGAAGGTGGCTGTGATGTCCGGCTCGTCCACCACGTTCTGCGGCGGCTCCCAGTCGCTGAGCATCTCGGTCGCCACCAGTGTCGGCGGATCCACCGTGGCGGGCGTCGGCGCGCTGCCGCCGACCAGCGCGATCAGCAGGTCCTGTGCGGTCGGCCGCAGGGCCGGGTCCATGGAGGTGGCCCGCCGGACGAGCTCGTTCAGCGGCGCGGGCAGTGCCCCCAGGTCGGGCTGGGTGTTGAGGACGCGGGAGGCCATGGTGATGGGGTCGCCGCGCCCGAACGGGTGCCGCCCGTTCCCGGCGTAGGCGATGAGGCAGCCCCAGGCGAAGATGTCCACCGCCGGGCTGACGGGCTCACCGCGTACCTGCTCGGGCGCCCACCAGCCGGGGCTGCCCAGCAGCTCGCCGGAGAGCGTGAACCCCGTCTCGCGGTCGAGCGCCCTGGCGATGCCGAAGTCGATCACGCGGGGCCCGGACAGCGAGAGGATCACGTTCGCCGGCTTGAGGTCGCGGTGCACCAGCTCGGCCACGTGGATGGCGGCCAGCGCCGCCGCCACGCCGAGCGCGACGCCGTGCAGCGGCCCCGGCTCCAGGGCGCCGTAGTTGGCTATCTGGTCGGACAGAGGGGTGCCGGCGATGTACTCGGTCACCATGTACGGCCGGCCGTCGCCGGTGTTGCCGTTGTCCAGCACCTGGGCCGTGCAGAACGACGCCACCCTGCGCGCGTTGTCGACCTCGGCGTGGAAGCGGGCGGCGAAGCCCTCCTGGTTGGCGAACTCGGCCTTGACCACCTTGAGCGCGACGAACCGTCCCGTCGGCGCCCGCGCGAGGAACACGGTCCCCATGCCGCCCTCGCCCAGCCGGCCCAGCAGCCGGTACGGCCCGATCGCGCGCAGGTCGGTCGGCCGAAGCGGTGCGGCGCCCGTTGGCTCCATGAGGGACGTCCCTTCCTGTTCCACGCCATCCTCTCCTTTGGTCTCCCCATCCGCCATCGCAGGTTCTTCGATGCGGGAGACTGGTTGGATGATGAGGCTGTTGGGCCCTGCAGAAATACGTATTTTGGCGAACAAGCTAGATCTTCGTCCGACAAAAAAACTGGGCCAGAACTTCGTGATCGACGCAGGGACCGTCCGTCGCATCGTCCGCGTGGCCGACCTTTCGCCTGATGACGTGGTCATCGAGGTCGGTCCCGGCCTCGGCTCGCTCACGCTGGCGCTGCTGCCGTCGGCGGCGCACGTGGTCGCCGTCGAGATCGACCCGGTGCTGGCCCGGCAG
Organism: Nonomuraea composti; assembly: GCF_012034275.1. Lineage (NCBI taxonomy): Bacteria > Bacillati > Actinomycetota > Actinomycetes > Streptosporangiales > Streptosporangiaceae > Nonomuraea > Nonomuraea composti. The sequence continues at coordinate 81,049 of NZ_JAATEP010000005.1, forward strand.
CTGCCCGTCACGGTGGCCGAGCGGGAGGCGGCCGACACGTTGACCGTCGTCAACGCCGACGCCATGAAGATCACTCCTGACGATCTCGCCGGCCACGCCCCGACCGCGCTGGTGGCGAACCTGCCGTACAACGTGGCCGTCCCCGTGGTGCTGCACCTCCTCGAAGTGCTGCCCTCGCTGCGCAAGGGCCTGGTGATGGTGCAGTCGGAGGTCGCCGACCGGCTCGCGGCCGGTCCCGGCTCCAAGGTGTACGGGGTTCCGTCGGTCAAGGCCGCCTGGTACGCCGACGTACGCCGGGCCGGCCCCGTCGGCCGTACCGTCTTCTGGCCCGTCCCCAACGTCGACTCCGGCCTCGTCTCCCTGGCCCGCCGCGACCCGCCGGCCACGTCGGCGTCGCGGCAGGAGGTGTTCGAGGTGGTGGACGCGGCCTTCGCGCAGCGCCGCAAGACCCTGCGCGCGGCCCTCGCCACCTGGGCCGGCACCGCCGCCGACGCCGAACGCACGCTACGGGCGGCCGGGGTGGACCCGTCGGCGCGCGGCGAACAGCTCGACATCACGGCCTTCGCCCGCATCGCCGAACTCCGCCCCTGACCGGGCCGTGCCCCTCGCCGAGCGACCGGACGTCATGAGGCGCCGGTCGCCGTGCGGCGTGGACGTGGACGTGGACGTGGACGTGGGCGTGGGCGTGGGCGTGCTGAGCGTCGGGCCATCGTGATGCGCCAGACCTTGACCTTGCGAGGTCAGAAGGCGCTGAAGGTGGCCTCGGGCCGGTCCCGCTTGGCGTAGAGGTCCCAGGCCGTGTCCGCGATCGCGTCCGGGTCGAGCGTCCGGATGCCCGCGTCCCCGAACAGCTCCGGCCGGGACATGACGTGGGCGTGGATGTCCCCCCGCTCGATCAGCCCGCCGATGATCAGGCTCCCGGCGTAGACGCCCTGGTCGGCCAGTGCCGCGTTGAGCGTCAGGGCGTAGTTGCGCAGCGCCGCCGAGGAGATCGCGAGGCTGCCGAGGGCGGGCATCGGCATGACGGCGCTGAGCCCGCCGGCGAACAGCAGCCCGCCCTCGCCCCGCTCGACCATCCGGGGCAGCACCTTGCCGACGAGGGCGACGGTCGGGTACACCACCTCCATCGCCTCCCGCACGTCCTCGGAGGTGATGCCGGTGATGGGCGGGAGCGGCGCGGCGTCCAGATCGGCGGCTCCTGGCCCGTAGTAGAGCACGTCGATGGTGCCGAACCGCTCGACGATCGCGTCCAGGGCGGCCAGGGCCCGGTCGTGGTCCCGTACGTCGGCGACGAACGCCGCCGCCTCCACTCCGGCCGCGGCCAGCGACGCCACATAACGGGCGTGCCGGGCGTCACTGCGTGAGACGAGCGCCACGGCGTACCCCTCGCGCCCGAACCGATGGGCGACGGACAGGCCGAGCCCCGGCCCGGCTCCGATGACGACGGCGGTCTTACGTGTGGCTGCGGACATGGCGGTGCCTTCCCCTTGGAGATTAAGTCGAGGGCTCCCTCAACTTTCACCAACGTAGCACACAACTTGAGGCAGCCCTCAGATTCGTATGATGGAGAGATGGCAGCCGGAACCAAGCCGCTGCGGTCGGATGCCGCACGCAACCGCGACAAGCTCCTGGTCGCGGCCACCCAGCTCATCGCCGAGCACGGCCTCGACGTGCCCCTGGAGCACGTCGCCCGCCGCGCCGGAGTCAGCATCGGCACCCTCTACAACCACTTCCCGACCCGCGAGGCGCTCCTCGGAGCGGTCATGCCCCAGCGGCTGGCGGCCCTGGAGCAGGTCACCGAGCGGGCCCTGGCCGACCCCGACCCCTGGGACGGCTTCGTCGCCTTCCTCGAAGGGCTCTTCGCCCTCCAGTCGGAGGACCACGGCCTCAACGACGCCCTGACCCAGGGCTTCACCCTGGCCACCGACGTGAGCCAGGCCTGCCACCAGGGCCTGCTCGACGCCGAGCGCATCATCGGACGCGCCCAGGCCGCCGGCCGCCTGCGCCCCGACTTCGGCACTCAGGACCTGGTGACGCTCATCTGGGCGATGTCGCAGGTCATCCGCGAGTCCATGAGCACCGCTCCGGGCGCGTGGCGCCGCTGCCTGGCCTTCTTCCTCGACGGCCTACGCACGGAAGCAGCCCACCCCCTGCCCGAACGCTGATCGAACCCGGGTGCGGGGCGGGGTGTCCGGCATATGGGGATCAACTTGACTCTCCGTGTCGGGCCGCCGTCGGGACATGCGGTTCATCTTTCAAGAACCGCATGTCGGCCCAGCGTGCCCGGATAACATCGAGTGTCCTTGACCCCGGCAAGCGATGAGAGTGGCAGAAGATCGATGAGTTCGGTGACCGTACGTGTGCCCGCGAAGGTCAACGTGCAGCTTTCTGTCGGCCCGCTCAGGGAAGATAGCTATCACGACCTGGTCAACGTCTTCCACGCGGTATCGATCTTCGACGAGGTGGTGGCGAAGGAGTCGGAGTCCATCACGGTCCGGGTCAATGGCAAGTGGTCCGACCAGGTGCCGGTCGACGACTCCAATCTCGCCATCCGTGCCGCGCGCGCCCTGGCCAAGCACGCGGGCCGCACCTACGGCGCCGATCTCGTCATCAACAAGGACATCCCGGTGGCCGGGGGCATGGCGGGCGGGAGTGCCGACGCGGCGGGCGCGCTGGTGGCCTGCAACGAGCTGTGGGGGCTGGGGCTGCCGCTGGAGGATCTCATGGAGATCGCCGGGGATCTGGGCAGCGACGTCCCGTTCTCGCTGATCGGGGGCACGGCGGTGGGCACGGGCCGGGGCGAGCAGCTCAGCGAGCTGCCCACGGGAGGCACGTTCCACTGGGTGTTCGCGCCGGCGACCGGCGGGCTCTCGACGGCCAGCGTGTACGCCGAGTGCGACCGCCTGCGGCAGGCTTCGGGGGCCGAGGTGCCCTGGCCCCAGCTCAACGACTCGCTGATGGAGGCGCTCGGCACCGGCGACGCGTACGCACTCGGCTCGAACCTCAGCAACGACCTCCAGGCGGCGGCGCTGACCCTGCGCCCCGAGCTCGGCCCCACCCTCGACGCGGGCCGCCAGCACGGCGCGCTCGGCGCGATCGTCTCGGGCTCCGGCCCGACCTGCGCGTTCCTGGCCATCGACGCCACGCACGCGCGCGACCTGGCCGAGAGCCTGACCGCGACAGGCGCGGCCCGCACGGCGGTGGCCGCCCACGGGCCCGTGCAGGGCGCGGTCCTGATCTGATCGTCCCCCGCCTCGGCAGCGGAAAGGCGGAGGGCCGGGAGCCGATACCCTGGGAAGGCCATGAATCTGGTCAACCTTGAGTCCGTTTCCCACGCTTACGGCCCCAAGCCGCTCCTGCACGACGTCTCCCTGGGTGTGGAGGCGGGCGAGCGCATCGGTGTCGTCGGGCGTAACGGGGGCGGCAAGACGACGTTGCTGTCCGTGCTGGCGGGCACCGTGCGCCCCGACAGCGGCCGGGTCACGCACAACCGCGGCCTGCGCGTCGGCTTCCTGTCCCAGCAGGACACCCTCGATCCGGGCGCCACGGTGAGCGAGATCGTGCTCGGCGGGCTGGCGGAGCACGAGTGGGCGGGCGATCAGCGGGTCCGCGAGATCCTGTCGAATTTGATCGGCGACCTCGACCTCGCCTCCAAGGCCGCCGACCTGTCGGGTGGCGAGCGCCGGCGTACGGCGCTGGCGAAGCTGCTCATCGACGACCACGACCTGATCATGCTCGACGAGCCCACCAACCACCTCGACATCGAGGCGATCGCGTGGCTGGCCGCGCATCTGGCGGGCAGGAAGAGCGCGCTGGTGGTGGTGACCCACGACCGGTGGTTCCTCGACGCGGTCTCCACGCGCACGTGGGAGGTCGTCGACGGCAGGGTCGAGCGTTACGAGGGCGGCTACGCGGCGTACGTGCTGGCCAAGGCGGAGCGGGCGCGCATCGCGCAGGCCGCCGAGGAGCGCCGCCAGAACCTCATGCGCAAGGAGATCGCCTGGCTGCGGCGCGGCCCGCCCGCGCGCACGTCCAAGCCGAAGTTCCGGATCGAGGCGGCGCAGGCGCTGATCGCGAACGAGCCGCCGCCGCGCGAGACGGTCGAGCTGATGAAGTTCGCCGCGGCGCGCCTCGGCAAGACGGTCTACGACCTTGAGGACGTCACGCTGCACGCGGGCGGCCCCGGCACGGGCCCGCTGGTGCTCGATCACCTGACGTGGCAGTTCGGCCCGGGTGACCGGATCGGCCTGATCGGGGTGAACGGGTCGGGCAAGTCGTCGGTGCTGCGGCTGCTCGCCGACACGATCAAGCCCGACTCGGGCCGGGTGGTCAGGGGCCGCACGGTGCGCCTGGCGCACCTGTCGCAGGAGCTGGGCGAGCTCGACCCGACGCGGCGGGTGCTGGAGTCGGTGGAGGAGGTGCGCAAGTACCTCCAGCTCGGCAAGCGCGAGTGGACGGCCTCCCAGCTGCTCGAACGCCTCGGCTTCCGCGGCGACGCGCAGTGGAAGGTGATCGGCGACCTGTCGGGCGGCGAGCGGCGCCGGTTGCAGCTGCTCAGGCTGCTCATGGACGACCCCAACGTCCTGCTGCTCGACGAGCCGACGAACGACCTCGACATCGAGACGCTCAACGAGCTCGAAGACCTGCTCGACGGCTGGCCGGGCACGCTGATCCTGGTGAGCCACGACCGCTACTTCCTGGAGCGGGTCACCGACCGGTGCGTGGCGTTGCTGGGCGACGGCAAGCTGTCGCTGCTGCCCGGCGGGGTGGACGAATACCTCGAACGCCGCGCCGCGGGCACCGCGGTGACCGCCCGCCTCGGCGCGGGCGCGCCGGCGGCCGAGGCGAGCGTGACGACGGGCCCTGCCGGGGCAGGGGCCGGGGCCGGGGCGCCGGAGCAGGGCGGGCTGTCGGCCAAGGAGGAGCGGGAGCTGCGCAAGGAGCTCAACCGCCTGGAGCGCCAGCTCGACAAGCTGAGCGAGCAGGAGTCGCGCCTGCACGCGGCGATGGCCGACGCGGCCAGCGACTACGCCAAGCTGGGCTCGCTCGACGCGCAACTACGCGAGATCACGGCCCAGAAGGACACCATCGAGGCCGAGTGGCTGGAGGTCGCCGACCGCCTCGGCGACTGAGGGCAGAAGGGCGGACCGCCTCGGCGACTGAAGGCAGAAGGGCGGACCGCCTCGGCGACTGAGCGCACCCCGAAGCGGGGAGGCCAGGGCGGGAGGTCAGTGCGGGAGGTCAGTGCCGGGAGGTCAGAGCGGGGAGTCGAAGGGTGTGAGGAGGGTGCGGAGCAGCGACGCCAGCGCGCGCTGATCCGCCGGCCCCAGCCCCGACAGCAGCTCCCGCTCCCTGCGCAGCAGGTCGTCGAAGGCGGCGTCCACCCGGGCGAGCCCCGTCTCGGTCAGCGAGACCAGCACGCCGCGCCGATCCTCGGGGTCGGGCCGCCGGCGCACGAGCCCGGCCTGGGCGAGCCGGTCGATGCGGTTGGTCATCGTGCCGGAGGTCACCAGAGTGGCCCGCAGCAGGGCTCCGGGGCTGAGCTCGTAGGGCTTACCGGCCCGCCGCAGTGCGGTGAGCACGTCGAACTCCCACGGCTCTAGATCGTGTTCGGCGAACGCCGCCCGCCGCGCACGGTCGAGATGCTTGGCGAGTCGTGACACTCTAGAGAGCACCTGGAGCGGTTCGACGTCGAGGTCGGGGCGCTCCGCCCGCCAAGCCGCGACGAGGAGATCGACCTCGTCCCTAGCATCCTCCGTCATGACACAAGAGTGTACTGTCTTGACATCGAGATATCTCTCTCGATATCAATTATCTCTATGTCAAGAGATATTTGGGACCCTGTGACGTACGCGGTCTACGCCGACGAGCGGTCCCGGCCGTTCATCGAGCTGATCTCCCGGGTGGGCGCGGTCGAGCCCGACTACGTCGTGGACGCCGGCTGCGGCAGCGGCGAGCTCACGGTGGAGCTGACCAGCCGCTGGCCCAACGCGACCGTGGAGGGCTTCGACTCCTCCCCGGCGATGATCACCAAGGCCCGCAAGCTGGGCTCGCAGGTGCGGTTCGCGGTGGCCGACGTCGCCATGTGGCGGCCCGACCGGCCGGTGGACGTGCTCGTCTCCAACGCCGTCCTGCAGTGGGTGCCCGCACACCGCGACGTGCTGGAGCACTGGGTGGAGGCGCTGGCCCCGGGCGGCTGGCTGGCCTTCCAGGTGCCGGGCAACTTCGACGCCCCCAGCCACGTGGCGATCCGCGAGCTGTGCTCCTCCCGCGCCTGGTCCGACAAGCTCGGCGACTTCACCAGGGGCATGCCCGTGGGGGAGCCGCTGGAGTACGTGGACCTGCTCAACCAGGGCGGCTCCCAGGTGGACGCGTGGGAGACGACGTACGTGCACATCCTGCACGGCGAGAACCCGGTGCTCGACTGGGTCTCCGGCACGGCCCTGCGCCCCATACTCGACCGGCTCGACCCCGACGAGCAGCGGCGCTTCAAGCAGGACCTCGCGGGGCCGCTGGCCGAGGCGTACCCGGCCAGGAGCTACGGCACGCCGTTCCCGTTCCGGCGGATCTTCGTGGTGGCGCAGAAATGACGATCAGAGGCCTGCACCACGTGCAGCTCGCCGCGCCGCGCGGCAGCGAGCCGGCGTTACGCGCGTTCTACGCGGGAGTGCTGGGCCTGCGCGAGGTTCCCAAGCCGCCCGAGCTGGCCAGGCGCGGAGGCGTCTGGTTCAGGGGCGACGGCGTGGAGGTCCACCTCGGCGTCGAGGAGGACTTCAGGCCCGCCCGCAAGGCCCACCCCGCCTTCCTGGTGGACGATCTCGACGCGTACGCGGAGAAGATCCCCGAGGCGCGGCCCGACGACCTGTTCCCGGGGTACCGGCGGATCTACGTCTTCGACCCGGTGGGTAACAGAATCGAACTCCTGCAACCCGTGTGATGTTCACCGGGCGGTGGCATCATGGTCCGAAATCGGACTCTTGCGAGGTGCAGTGGGTATCGAGATCGAGGACAAGTTCGACGTCCCCCCGGAGTACGAGCTCCCCGACCTCGGGAGTCTCGCCGACACCGTCGGCCCCAAGAGCTACCAGCTCGTGGCCCTCTACTTCGACACGCCCGACCTGAGGCTCGCCGCGCGGGGTGTCACGCTGAGGCGAAGACGGGGCGGCGCCGACGCCGGCTGGCACCTGAAGCTGCCCAAGGCCAAGGGCGTGCGCCATGAGATCACCCACCCGCTCACCCGCAGCGCCAGGGACGTCCCGCACGAACTGTCCGAGCTCGTCCGCGCCTACACGCGGGGCGCCGAGCTGAAGGTCGTGGCCGAGCTGGAGACCCGCAGGAGCGTCACGCTCCTCAAGGACGGCGAGACCCGGCTGGTCGAGATCGCCGACGACCGCGTCAAGGGCACCGTGTACGGCGACCAGCCCAGGATCGTACGGTGGCGCGAGGTCGAGGCCGAGCTGCTCGAAGGCGGCACCCAGCAGCTGCTGGCCAAGGTCGGCAAGCGGCTCAGGAAGGCCGGCGCGACCCCCTCCGAGTCCTCCAGCAAGCTCGCCAAGCTCCTCGAACCCGCCCCTCTCCCCAAGGCCGACACGAAGGCGGGCAGCGCCGGTGAGGTCGTCGTCGACTACCTGGCCGGCCAGGTCAAGGCCCTGCTCGCGCAGGATCCGCGCGTGCGCAGGGCCGAGGAGGACGCCGTCCACCAGATGCGCGTGGCCGCGAGGAGGCTGCGCAGCGCGCTCAAGGCGTTCAAGACGATCGTGACCGGCACGGCGGAGGTGCAGGAGGAGCTGCGCTGGCTGGGCACGGTGCTCGGCGAGGCGCGCGACCTGGAGGTGATCAGGGCCAGGTTCGCCAAGACGCTGGCCGGGCTGGCGCCGGAGCTGGTCACCGGCCCCATCCAGAACCGGCTCGGCTCCGACCTGCGCAAACGCGAAGAAGAGGCGTACGGGCGGATCAAGGAGGCGCTCAGCGGCGAGCGCTACTACGTGCTGCTCGACGCGCTCGACCGGCTCGTGGCCGCCCCGTCGCTGGGCAAGGCGGCGGGCAAGCCCGCGCAGGAACAGTTGCGTACCGTCGCCGCGGCCAACTGGGGCCGGGTGACCAAGGCGTACGATCGCGCCCAGGCCGTCGAGGACGCGGAGCGCCGCGAGATCGCCATGCATGAGGTGCGCAAGGCGGCCAAGCGGGCCCGCTACACCGCCGAGGCGCTCCAGCCGAGCCTCGGCTCCGACATGGGCAGGCTCGCCAAGCTGGCCGAGAACGTCCAGGAGGTGCTGGGCGCCCACCAGGACGGCGTGGTCGCGCAGGAGACGCTGGCGAAGGAGGCCGAGAGCGCGCGGCAGGCGGGCGAGGACACCTTCACGTACGGGCTGCTGATCGGGATCGAGCGCAACACCGCCGAGCGGGCGCACGCGGAGTTCCCCCGGGTCTGGAAGGAGACCGTCAAAGCGGTTACCAAGGTTCTATGAGCCTTCCTACCATCCCCTTCTCGCGCGGCAGTCTGCTCGAGGTGCCCGAGGCGTACCGGGAACTGCGGGCCGAGCAGGGCATCGCGAAGGTACGCACGCCGGCGGGCGACGAGGTCTGGCTGGTCAGCGGGTACGAGGACGCCCGCACCCTGTTCAACGACGGCCGGCTGGGCCGCTCGCACCCCGACCCGGACAACGCGCCGCGCGTGTCGGGTTCGCCGCTGCTCGGCGGGCCCCGCGGCGAGGTGGCCACGGAGAAGGCCGAGCACGACCGCATGCGCAGGCTGTTCATGCCGGCCTTCTCGGCGCGGCGCATGAAGCGGCTCAGCGGGCACGTCGGCATGCTGGTGGAGGAGCGGCTGGAGCACCTGGCCAAGCTCACCCCGCCGGCGGACCTGCACGCCGAGCTGTCCTTCCCGCTCCCGGTGCTGGTCATCTGCCAGCTCCTGGGCGTCCCGTACGAGGACAGGGAGTACTTCAGCGGCCTGTCGTCGCGGATGGGCGACTCCCGTGACCGCGAGCGGGGGCAGGCCGCGCTCGACGAGATGAGCGCGTACACGGCGGGCCTGATCGAGCGCAAGCGGCACGACCCGGGCGAGGACGTCCTGTCGGACCTGGCGGGGGAGCTGGACGACGACGGGACGATCGCCGAGCTGGCCGGCTCGCTGCTGTTCGCCGGGCACGAGACGACCGTCAACCGCATCGACTTCGGCGTGCTGCTCCTGCTCGCCAACCCGGACCAGCTCGACCTGCTCAAGGCCGATCCGGGGCTGGCGGGGGCGGCCGTGGAGGAGATCCTGCGCCTGGCCTCGCCCAGCCTGCACGGCCTGCTCAGGTACGCGCACGAGGACATCGAGATCGGCGGCCTGACGATCCGCAGGGGCGAGGGCGTCCTGATCACGCCGGGGGCGGCGAACCGGGACGAGCGGATCTATCCCGATCCGGACGTGTTCGACCTGCGCCGCCCGCTCACCGACCCGCACCTGAGCTTCGGGTACGGCCCGCGCTTCTGCATCGGCGCCAGCCTGGCCAGGGTCGAGCTGGAGGCGGTGTTCAGCCGCCTGTTCCAGCGCGTCCCGACGCTGCGCCTGGCCGTGCCGGAGGAGGAGCTGCCGCGTACGGAGGGGAGGATCGCCGACGGCTACGCCGCGCTGCCCGTCACCTGGTGAGGGTCAGGCGGGGTAGCGCTCGACGCTGACGACCTGCCCGCCGGCCCGGTGCAGCACCGCGAACGCGCCCTTGCGCAGGTGCACGTCCTTGCCGCTGAGCGCCTCGATCAGGCCGGGCAGCACCTTGCCGTGGCTGCACACGGCCGCGGGCCCCGCGAGGTTCCCCACCAGCGCGGGGGTCTTGTGCGGGTCCTGGCTCTCCTCGCTGAGCAGCGGCTCGATCCTGATCTCCGCGTCCACCGCGGCGGCGTAGGGCTCCAGCGTCTGCACGCAGCGGGCGCTGGGCGAGCTGAGCAGCGGCTCGGGCCGGTAGGCGGGCAGCGCGGTGGCCAGGGCCGCCGCCTGGGCGGCGCCGTCGGCGTCGAGCGGACGCGCGGCGTCGTCGCCCCGCCACTCGCTCCTGGAGCCGGCCGAGCCGTGCCGGACGAGGACGAGCGGCACCGTGTCGAGCGGCGCGGCACGCAGGGCACGCAGCAGCCCGGCGTCCCACTCGTACGTCAGCAGCCGCCTGGCCTCCGCCACGGGCAGCCAGCGCAGCTCGTCCACCTCCTCGCCCGGCTCGAACCCGTCGTCCCCGGCCACGCGGGCGACCCAGTAGTCGACCCGCTTGAGCCGGCCGGCGCTCATGTAGTGCACGGGCGGCAGGGCGCGGCCGAGCAGCACGGTCAGGCCGGTCTCCTCGCGCACCTCGCGCAGGCCGCCGGCGATCACGTGCTCGCCGGGCTTCAGCTTGCCCTTGGGGAAGGTCCAGTCGTCATAGCGGGGGCGGTGGATGACGGCCACCTCGGGGCTGCTCTGCTCGCCCCTCCAGACCACGGCTCCGGCGGCGCGGAGCAGGTCAGTCATCAACGGTCCTCCATCGACGCGTACCGATGAGACGGCTCTGCAGGTCGTCGCCGGCATGGCGGACCCACGTGCCGTCGGAGTTGAGCCACCACGTGGTCGTGGTCTCGGCCATGGCCTGGTCCATCAGCTCGATGAGGTAGGCCTTGTGCTGCTGGGAGGTCACCTTCACCAGGGCTTCGACCCGCCGGTCCAGGTTGCGGCGCATCAGGTCGGCGCTGCCGATCCACACCTCGGGACGCCGGCCGAGGCCGAACTCGTACACCCTGGAGTGCTCCAGGAAACGCCCCAGCACCGAGCGCACGCGGATGTTCTCCGACAGGCCGGGAATGCCCGGACGCAGGATGCAGATGCCGCGCACCCACAGGTCCACCGGGACGCCGGCCCTGGACGCCCGGTAGAGCGCGTCGATGATCGGCTCGTCCACCAGCGAGTTCGTCTTGATCCTGATGCGGGCGGGCCGCCCGGCCTGCTGGTGGGCGATCTCCCGCTCGATCCTGGCCACGAGCCCGCTGCGCATCGAGTGCGGCGCGACCAGCAGCCGCCGGTAGGCGGAGTGGTGGGAGTAGCCGGTCAGGTGGATGAACAGGTCCGTGACGTCCTCGCCGACCAGCGGGTCGGCCGTGAGCAGGCCGAAGTCCTCGTACTGGCGGGCGGTCTTGGGGTTGTAGTTGCCGGTGCCGATGTGGCAGTAGCGGCGCAGCTCGCCCGACGGCTCCTGGCGGACGACGAGGGCCAGCTTGCAGTGCGTCTTCAGCCCGACCACGCCGTAGACGACGTGGCAGCCGGCCCGCTCCAGCTTGCGGGCCCAGGAGATGTTGGCGTGCTCGTCGAAGCGGGCCTTGATCTCCACGACGACCACGACCTGCTTGCCCGCCTCGGCCGCGTCGATGAGCGCGTCCACGATGGGGGAGTCGCCGCTGGTGCGGTAGAGGGTCTGCTTGATCGCCAGCACGCGCGGGTCGTTCGCGGCGACCTCGATGAAGCGCTGCACGCTGGTGGCGAAGGAGTCGTACGGGTGGTGCAGCAGGATGTCGCGCTCGCGCAGCGTCGAGAAGATGTCGTCCTCGGCGTTGATCACCTCGGCGGGCACGAACGGCCGGTAGCTCAGCTCGCCCCGGTCGAGGTCGGCGATGGCGTGCAGGCCGGTCAGGTCGAGCGGCCCCGGCAGCCGGTAGATCTCGTGCGGGGCCAGCTCCAGCTCCTCCACGAGCGGCGCCAGCACCTCGGGCGTGATCGTGTCCTCGACCTCCAGCCGCACGGGCGGCCCGAAGCGGCGCTTGAGCAGCTCCTTCTCCAGGGCCTGCATGAGGTTCTCGGTGACGTCCTCGTCGACGTCGAGATCTTCGTTCCTGGTCACGCGGAACACGTGGTGCTGGAGGATCTCCATGCCCTTGAAGAGCTGCCCGAGATGAGCGGCGATGACGTCTTCGAGCGGCACGAACCGGTCTTTCGACGCCTGGACGAACCTGGGCAGCTGCGAAGGTACTTTTACCCGGGCGAACACGGTGTGGTCGGTCGCCGGGTTCCGCACGAGCACCGCGAGGTTCAGGCTGAGCCCCGAGATGTACGGGAAGGGGTGGGCGGGGTCCACGGCCAGCGGCGTCAGGACGGGCCTGATCCGCTCCCTGAACAGCTTGCGCAGCTCGGTGCGTTCCTCGCGGCCCAGGTCCTCCCAGCGGACGATCTCGATGCCCTCGGCGGCGAGCTGCGGGCAGATCTGGCGGTGGAAGACGGCCGCGTGCCGCCGGGCCAGCTCGTCGGCGATGGCGGCGATGCGCACCAGCTCCTCGCGCGGCTTGAGCCCGCTCTTGGTCCGCAGCAGCAGGCCGGTGGCCATCCGCCGCTTGAGCCCGGCCACCCGGACGCGGAAGAACTCGTCGAGGTTGCTGGCGAAGATGGCCAGGAACCGCACGCGTTCGAGCAGCGGCAGCGAGGGGTCCTCGGCCAGTTCGAGCACGCGCAGGTTGAACTGGAGCCAGCTCTCCTCGCGGTTGAGAAAGCGCTCCTGCGGGAGCGGCAGGTCATTGGCAGGCTCGAACGGTTCCGCGGACATATGGCGTATATTGCCCCGTTTGGTTGAACAGAACGTTAACGTAGCCGCAACGGCTCACCCGAAGGGGTCAGCCCAGCTCAACCACATCGTCACTCGGCGTGCCCGCCTCGATCAAGAGTCACTCAGGATGATCTACCTGTTCGAGACGGGCGGCGCGCTCGGCGAGCCTGGCCTCCCGCTGGCGGATCTTCTCCTCCCGCTCGCGGGCCTTCTCGGCCTCCTTCAGCAGCCGCTCGCGCTCCTTCAGCTCGCGCACGCGGGCCTTCTCCGCCTCCTTGAGCTCCTTCTGGCGGACCTTCTCCGCCTCCTTGAGCTCCTTCTCGCGGGCCTTCTCCAGCTCGCGCAGCTCCTTCTCACTGGCCGTGCGCGGCTGCGGCGGCTTGACCGCGGGCGGCGTGTGGTCGCGGCTCGTCGCGGTGATCGCCGGGTTGGGGTTGAGCCCCGTCAGGCCGTTCCAGGCCAGGTTGACCAGGTGCGCGGCGACCTCCTCGCGGCCCGGCTTGCGCACGTCGAGCCACCACTGGCCGGTCAGGGCGACCATCCCGACCAGCATCTGGGCGTACATCGGGGCCAGCTTGGGGTCGTAGCCGCGGGCCGCGAACTCGTCGGCCAGCACGTCCTCCACCTGGCTGGCGATCTCGCTGATCAGGCTGGCGAACGTGCCCGTGCCCGAGGCCGCGTGCGAGTCGCGGACCAGGATGCGGAAGCCCTCGCTGCTCTCCTCGATGTAGCGGAGCAGGGCCAGGGCGGCCCGCTCCAGCTTGATCAGGGAGTGAGAGGCGGAGAGGGCTTCGGTGATCATGCCGAGCAGCTTCTGCATCTCGCGGTCGACGACGACCGCGTAGACGCCTTCCTTGCCGCCGAAATGCTCGTACACCACGGGTTTCGACACCTGTGCGGTCGCTGCGATCTCTTCGATAGAGGTCCCGTCGAACCCCTTCTCCGCGAAGAGGGTGCGGCTGATCTGGATCAGCTGCTCTCTTCGCTCGCTACCGGACATGCGCCTGCGAGATCGGGGTTCGGTCACGGTTTCCATAATGACGGTCATGACGGCACGACCGCCCATCGGCTGACGGGCCTAGGCAATGCGCTTCGCCGCCAGGCGCTCCGCGGTCGGCCAGCGCACGTCGTACACCCAGCCCAGCTTCTCGAAGATGCGGATGAGGCCGGCGCTCAGGTCGATCTGGCCCTTGAGCGCGCCGTGCCGGGCACAGGTCGGGTCGGAGTGGTGCAGGTTGTGCCACGACTCGCCGAAGGACGGGATGGCCAGCCACCACACGTTGCGGGACTTGTCGCGGACCTGGAAGTCCTCCTCGCCGAAGACGTGACAGATCGAGTTGATCGACCAGGTCACGTGGTGCAGCAGGCCGATGCGGACGAGCGAGCCCCAGAACAGCGCGGTCAGGCCGCCCTGCCACGACCAGGTGAGCAGCATGCCCAGCACGCCGGGCAGCAGGATCGAGGTGAGCGCGATCGGGCCGAACCACTTGTGCAGGCGCAGCACGTCCTGGTCCTTGCACAGGTCGGGGGCGTACTTCTCCCGGTTGGTGCGCTCGCTCTCGAACAGCCAGCCCATGTGGGCGTAGAGCAGGCCCTTGGCCATGTTCTTGAAGCCGGGGCCGAAGCGCCACGGCGAGTGCGGGTCGCCCTCCTTGTCGGAGAACTTGTGGTGCTTGCGGTGCGTGGCCACCCAGTCCAGGACGGACATCTCCAGCGACAGGCTGCCCGCGATGCCCATCGCGATCTTCAGCGGCCGCTTGGCCTTGAACGAGCCGTGCGTGAAGTAGCGGTGCAGGCCGACGGTGACGCCGAGGCCCGAGACCACGTAGAAGACGAAGGCGATGGCGATGTCCGTCCAGCCGAGCCCCCACCCCCATGCGAACGGCACGGCGGCCGCGATCGCCACCAGGGGCAGGCCGACCACCAGGCCGAAGGTGATCAGCTCGGACTTCGACTTCGGTTCGGCTTCGAACTCGGGCTTGGGGGCAGGTGCGGAACGCTCGGCGACTACGGTCATCGGCGACCTCCAAGGGCATGTATGAGATTGAATGTCCGGGCTACGCAACCGTAACCTACGCCAGCGTAAGTAAGGAAGACCTAAGGCTGGAATGGTCAGAACGTGCTGCGTGGCTGTGTGAGATGAGTGGGTTTCGTGTCTTGCGGCTTTTCGGCCCGTCTGTTACCCGCGCGCAGGCGAGACATGCGTGAGGGGTAATACGGGCGCGCGGGCCCGTGCGGGGTCGGTATCGTAGAGGGGTGTCGGACATCACCTGTCCGATCTGTCCCGGATCGTCTAATCGGCAGGACAAGTGGTTTTGGTCCACTTTGTAGGGGTTCGAGTCCTCTTCCGGGAGCCTTGAGGCGCTCCCCCCGCGAATCTCCCGGGGGCGGCCAGGTATCCTCACGGTGTCGGGAGGGTAGCGGTGCGGTTGACGTACCGAACACCCTGAGTTGCTGACGTACCGAACGCCCGATCCGTCCAGTCACAGGGAGCCTCAGCCCGTGAGTGTGCCGCGCCCGGCAGCCGTGATCGTCCTCGCCGCCGGCGAGGGCACCCGGATGAAGAGCCAGACCCCGAAAGTCCTGCATGAGGTGTGCGGCCGCGCGCTGGTCGACCACATGCTCGCCGCCGCCCGCGACCTCGATCCCGAGCGGCTCATCGTCGTCATCGGCCACGCGCTGGAGCGGGTCGGCGGCCACCTGGCCGCCACCAGCCCCGACGCCCTCGCCGTCGTCCAGCGCGAGCAGCGCGGCACCGGTCACGCCGTGCGCACCGTGCTCGAAGAGGTCGGCACGATCTCCGGCACCGTCCTCGTCACCTACGGCGACGTGCCGCTCCTGCGCACCGAGACCCTCGCCGGCCTGCTCCAGCGGCACGCCGAAGAAGGCAACGCGGTCACCGTGCTCACCGCCGAGGTGCCCGACCCGACCGGCTACGGCCGGATCATCCGCGACGACGCCGGCGCCGTGCTGGAGATCGTCGAGGAGAAGGACGCGAGCCCCGAGCAGCGCGCCATCAAGGAGATGAACTCCGGCATCTACGCCTTCGACGGCATGCTCCTCGCCGACGCCGTCAAGCGCGTGTCCACCGACAACGCCCAGGGCGAGGAGTACCTCACCGACGTCCTGTCCATCCTGCGCCGCGACGGCCACCGGGTCGGCGCCTGCGTGGCCGCCGACTTCGTCGAGGTCGAGGGCGTCAACGACCGCGTGCAGCTCGCCGCCGCCCGCAAGGTGCTCAACCTGCGCCTGCTGGAGCGGCACATGCGCGCCGGGGTCACGGTCGTCGACCCGGCCAGCACCTGGGTGGACGTGGACGTTCGCATCGAGGCCGACGCCGTGATCCACCCCGGCACCCAGCTCCACGGCGCCACCGTCATCGAGGCCGGCGCCGAGGTCGGCCCCGCCACCACGCTCACCGACACCCTGGTCGGCGAGGGCGCCGTGGTCCGCAACACCGTGGCCGACCACGCCGAGATCGGCCCCGAGGCCAGCGTCGGCCCCTACGCCTACCTGCGCCCCGGCACCGTGCTCGGCCGCAGGTCCAAGGCCGGCACGTTCGTCGAGATGAAGAACACCAAGGTCGGCGAGCGCTCCAAGGTGCCGCACCTGACCTACGCCGGCGACGCCACGATCGGCGAGGACGTCAACATCGGCGCATCCACCGTCTTCGTCAACTACGACGGGGTCAACAAGCACCACACCACCGTGCGCGACGGCGCGTTCGTCGGCTGCGACACCATGCTCGTGGCACCCGTGACGGTCAACGAAGGCGCCTACACGGCGGCGGGCTCGACCATCACCGACGACGTACCGGCCGGAGCCATCGGCGTGGCGAGAGCGCGACAGCGCAACATCGAGAAATGGGTGCTGCGCAGGCGCGCGGGCACGAAGTCGGCCGCGCACGCCGAGCGGGCGCTGGCCGGGCAAGAGCAGGAGAAACAGCAGTGACCAGCATCAAGCAGCCCGGAGAGAAGAACCTCATGCTCTTCTCCGGGCGAGCCCACCCGGAGCTGGCCGCGGAGGTCGCCGAGCACGTCGGCGTCTCCCTCACCCCCACCAAACTCATCGACTTCGCCAACGGCGAGATCTACGCCCGCTACCTGGAGTCCGTACGCGGCTGCGACGCCTTCGTCATCCAGAGCCACACCGGGCCCATCAACAAGTGGATCATGGAACAGCTCATCATGGTCGACGCGCTCAAGCGGGCCTCCGCCAAGCGCATCACCGTGGTCATGCCGTTCTACGGCTACGCCCGCCAGGACAAGAAGGGCCGCGGCCGCGAGCCCATCACCGCCCGGCTCATCGCCGACATGTTCAAGACCGCGGGCGCCGACCGGCTCATGTCGATCGACCTGCACACCTCGCAGATCCAGGGCTTCTTCGACGGCCCCGTCGATCACCTGTTCGCCATGCCGGTCCTGGAGAGCTACCTCAAGAACAAGCTCGACCTGGAGAACACCACCGTCGTCTCGCCCGACACCGGCCGCGTGCGGCTGTCGGAGCGCTGGGCCGACACGCTCGGCACGCCGCTGGCGTTCATCCACAAGCGCCGCGACCTCGACGTCGCCAACTCCGTGAAGGTCAGCGAGGTCGTCGGCAAGGTGCGCGGCCGCACCTGCGTGCTGATCGACGACATGATCGACACCGCGGGCACGATCTGCAAGGCGTCCGACGCCCTCTACGAGCAGGGCGCCACCAACGTCATCGTGGCCGCCACCCACGCCGTCTTCTCCGACCCCGCCGTTGACCGCCTCAAGAACTCCCGCATCTCCGAGGTGATCGTCACCAACACGCTGCCGCTGTCGCAGGCCGCCCGCTTCGACAAGCTCACCGTGCTGTCCATCGCCCCGCTGATCGCCCGCGCGATCACCGAGGTCTTCCAGGACGGCTCCGTCACGAGCTTGTTCGAGGGCGACACGTGAGCCGATAGACTGTCCAGGTTGCGCTCGTAACGCCTTCCGCTAGGGCGGGTGAGGGTGAGCGCCGAAACCATCCGTCTGCCGCATCCCTAGGAGATGTCGTGTCCGAAGTACGTATCGCCGCCGAGCCGCGCACCACGTTCGGCAAGGGCGCCGCTCGCAAGATCCGCCGCGCCGACAAGGTGCCCGCCGTCCTCTACGGGCACGGCATCGACCCCAAGCACCTGACCCTGCCGGGCCACGAGGTGCTGCTCGCCCTGCGCACCCCCAACGTGCTCATCCACCTCAAGGGTGAGGGCGTCGACGAGCTCGCCCTGCCCAAGGGCGTGCAGCGCGACCCGATCAAGGGCTTCGTCGAGCACGTCGACCTGCTCCTGGTCAAGCGCGGCGAGAAGGTCACCGTCGAGATCCCGGTCACCACGGTCGGCGACGTCAACTCCGAGGGCCTGCTCGACCAGCAGCTCGTCTCCATCGCCGTGGAGGCCGAGGCCACCCACATCCCGACCGGCGTCGAGGTGAACGTCGAGGGCCTGGAGATCGGCACCGTCATCACCGCCGCCCAGCTCGAGCTCCCGCAGGGCGCCACGCTGGCCGCCGACCCCGAGGCCGTCGTCCTGCACGTCATCAACAAGCCGGTCGAGGAGCCCACGGGCGAGGAGGCCGAGGAGGCCGCCGCCGAGGGCGAGAGCGCCGAGGCCGGCGAGGGCGAGAGCGCGGAGGCTCCCGCCGCCGAGTAGCGACGGGTTACTCGTGAACGGGGCGGCCGGACTCGAGCCGTCCCGTTCCGCTATCCAGGGGCTGTGGAAGGCTGAGAGCATGGATCGCTGGCTGATCGCCGGACTGGGCAACCCGGGGGCCGAATACGCGGGCAACCGGCACAACGCGGGCTTCATGGTGCTCGACGAGCTGGCCGCCAGGGCGAGCGGCCGGTTCAAGGCGCACAAGAGCCGGGCCGAGGTGTGCGAGACGAGCGCCGCCATCCTGGCCAAGCCCCTGACGTACATGAACCTGTCCGGTGGGCCCGTCAAGGCGCTCTCCGACTTCTACAAGATCGGCCCCGAGCGGCTGATCGTCGTCCACGACGAGCTCGACGTGCCGTACGGCGCGCTGCGCGCCAAGCTGGGCGGCGGCGACAACGGCCACAACGGCCTCAAGTCGATCACCAAGGTCCTCGGCACCCGCGACTACCTGCGGGTCCGCTTCGGCATCGGGCGCCCGCCCGGCCGCATGGACCCCGCCTCCTTCGTGCTCAGAGACTTCGCCACCATGGAGCGCAAGGACCTGCCGTTCCTGGTCGACCGGGCGGCCGACGTCGTGGAGTCGCTGATGACCCGCGGCCTGGAAGCCACCCAAAACGACTTCCACCGGGCCGATCTGCACATCTCCGGCCCTCCACGCTGATCCCCGCATAGAGCCGTTCGCCAGCCGGGCCGCGCACGCGCGGCTACGATCTGTGACTGTCCGTTCCGGGTCTCGTCACAACCTTGGAGGCAAGGCGTGCGCGGGAGCGAGCTCTTGACCGTAGTTCGGGCCGGTCAGGGGGTCACATGGGGACCAGATCCGCGCACGCCGTCCTGGGTCCGCTCCTACCGGCTCAAAGCCGTGCTGGCCGACCTGTGCGGCGCCTGGCTGGGGGCCGGGGCCGCGTTCGCGGTCAGGTTCGGCGGGCTCACCCCGTACGTGCTGCCGTACCTGCTGGTCAGCCTGGCGCTGCCGCTGGTGTGGTGCGGCGCGGTGGCCATCAGCCGGGCCTACGAGCCGCGCATGCTGGGCGTCGGCACCGAGGAGTTCCGCCGGATCGTCCAGGCCGGCGTGACGCTCACCGCCGGCACCGCGATCGGCTCCTACGTCACCAAGACCGACGTCGCCCGCGGCTACGTCGTGCTGGCCCTGCCGCTGGTGACCGTGCTCACGCTCGTCTTCCGTCACGTCCTGCGCCGCTCGCTGCACCGCCGCAGGGCCGCGGGCGCGTGCATGCGCAAGGTCGTCGCCGTCGGCCACGCGGCCTCGATCGCCGAGCTCGTCCGCCTGTTCCGCAATGAGCGCCACCACGGCATGGACGTCGTGGCCGCCTGCCTGCCCGGCGGGCACGCCGGCGAGCGGCTCGGCGAGGTGCCGGTCGCGGGCGGCCTCGGCGACGTGCCCCTCGCGGTCGAGCACCACGACGCCGACACGGTGGCCGTGCTGGCCTGCCCGGAGATGGACGGGCAGGCGCTGCGCCGGCTCGCCTGGCAGCTGGAGCGCACCCGCACCGAGCTGGTCGTCGCGCCGGCGCTGATGGACGTCGCGGGCCCGCGCACCACGATCAGGCCGGTGGCGGGCATGCCGCTGCTGCACGTCGAGCACCCCGAGCTGTCCGGGGCCAGGCAGCTCGTCAAGAACGTCTTCGACCGGCTGGTGGCCGCCGCCCTGCTGGTGCTGCTGGCGCCGCTGCTGGTGGGTCTCGCGGTGGCGGTACGCGCGACCAGCCCCGGGCCCGCGTTCTTCCGCCAGACCAGGGTGGGCCGCGACGGCCGGCTGTTCACGATCGTGAAGTTCCGTACGATGCGGCGCGGCTCGGAGGAGCAGAAGGTCACGCTGGTGAGCGACCGCGACGGCCTGCTGTTCAAGCTCCGCAACGACCCGCGGGTCACGCCGCTCGGCGCGCTGATGCGCCGCCACTCGCTGGACGAGCTGCCGCAGCTGATCAACGTCGTCCGCGGCGACATGTCGCTCGTCGGGCCCCGGCCGCCGCTGCCGGAGGAGGTGGCGCGCTACGGTGACGACGTGCGGCGACGACTCCTCGTCCGGCCTGGGCTGACCGGGCTGTGGCAGGTCAGTGGCAGATCTGACCTATCGTGGGAGGAATCGGTGCGCCTCGACCTGCGTTACGTGGAGAACTGGTCCCTTACTTTGGATCTCCAGATCCTGTGGAAGACTTGGTCGGCCGTCGCCCGCGGGCAAGGAGCATATTGATGACGATTCGCGACGACCACTCCCTCGCCGCCGACCTGGCGACCGAGGCAGGCGAGAGGCTGCTGCGCACGCGCGAGCGCACGGGGTTCGCCGACCCCGCGGCGCTGCGGGCCGAAGGCGACCGCTCCTCCCACCTCTACCTCATGGAGTCGCTGGCGCGGCTGCGGCCCAGCGACAGCGTGCTGTCGGAGGAGGCCACCCGCGAGGAGCGCCTCGACCCGCGCAGGTTGCGGGCCGAACGGGTGTGGATCGTCGATCCGCTCGACGGCACCAGGGAGTTCTCCGAGGAGGGCAGGGCCGACTGGGCGGTGCACGTGGCCCTGTGGGAGCGCGGCAGGCTGAGCGCCGGCGCGGTGGCGCTGCCCGCGCAGGGGCGCACGCTGACGACCGCCGACCCGCCGAAGCCGCCCTCGTTCGAGAAGGGCCGCTTCCGCATCGCGGTGAGCCGCACCAGGCCCCCCGAGTTCGTGCAGAAGCTGGCCTACCTCGTGGGGGCCGACCTTGTGCCGATCGGCTCGGCCGGGGCCAAGATCTCGGCGGTGCTCACCGGCGAGGTCGAGGCGTACGTGCACGCCGGCGGCCAGTACGAATGGGACTCCGCGGCGCCGGTGGCCGTCGCGCTGGCCGCGGGGGCGCACGCGAGCCGCATCGATGGCTCCGAGCTGACCTACAACCAAGCCGACCCATCGCTACCAGATATCCTGGTTTCCCTACCGGAGCTGGCGACATCCCTGCTCGCCGGCATCCGGGACCTGCACCGCTGAACCCGCCGGAGGATCCTCCATGCTGCAGCGCGACTACACGACGTCGCAGCTCGACGTGCTCGAAGCAGAGGCCATTCACATCATGCGCGAAGTGGCGGCCGAGTTCGAGCGCCCTTGTCTGCTCTTCTCCGGAGGCAAGGACTCGATCGTCATGCTCCGCATCGCGGAGAAGGCGTTCTGGCCCGCCGCGATCCCGTTCCCGCTCATGCACGTGGACACGGGCCACAACTTCGACGAGGTCATCGAGTTCCGCGACCGCCGCGCCGCCGAGCTGGGCGCGCGGCTGATCGTGGCCAGCGTGCAGGACTCCATCGACCAGGGCAGGGTGGTGGAGGAGACCGGCCGCCGCGCCTCCCGCAACCGCCTGCAGACCACCACGCTGCTCGACGCGATCGAGGAGCACGAGTTCGACGCCGTCTTCGGCGGCGCCCGGCGCGACGAGGAGAAGGCCCGCGCCAAGGAGCGCGTCTTCTCCTTCCGCGACGACTTCGGGCAGTGGGACCCGAAGAACCAGCGCCCCGAGCTGTGGAACCTCTACAACTCGCGCATCCGCAAGGGTGAGCACATCCGCGTCTTCCCGCTGTCCAACTGGACCGAGCTCGACGTCTGGGACTACATCAGGCGCGAGGGCATCGAGATCCCCTCCATCTACTTCGCCCACACCCGCAAGGTCTTCGAGCGCGACGGCATGCTGCTGCCCGACTCCGACGTCGTCCAGCGCGGCGACGACGAGCCGCTGATCGAGGCCGTCGTGCGCTACCGCACCGTGGGCGACATGACCTGCACCGGCGCCGTGCAGTCCACGGCCGCCACGGTCGAGGAGATCATCGAGGAGATCGCCGCCACCCGGATCACCGAGCGTGGGGCCACCAGGGCCGACGACCGCTCTTCCGAGGCCGCGATGGAAGATCGCAAGCGAGAGGGCTACTTCTAAAGATGGACATTCTGCGCTTTGCCACGGCGGGGAGCGTCGACGACGGCAAGTCCACCCTCATCGGACGGTTGCTCTTCGACTCCAAGGCGATCTTCGAGGACCAGCTCGAAGCCGTCGAGCGCACCTCGCGCGACCGCGGCACCGAGTACACCGACCTGTCGCTGCTGACCGACGGCCTGCGGGCCGAGCGGGAGCAGGGCATCACCATCGACGTGGCCTACCGCTACTTCGCCACCCCGCGCCGCAAGTTCATCATCGCCGACACCCCCGGGCACATCCAGTACACCCGGAACATGGTCACCGGCGCCTCCACGGCCGACCTCGCGATCGTGCTCATCGACGCCCGCAAGGGCGTGCTGGAGCAGTCGCGCCGGCACGCCTTCCTGACCTCGCTCCTGCGCGTCCCGCACCTCGTGCTGGCCGTCAACAAGATGGACCTGGTC
Source organism: Nonomuraea composti (assembly GCF_012034275.1). Lineage (NCBI taxonomy): Bacteria > Bacillati > Actinomycetota > Actinomycetes > Streptosporangiales > Streptosporangiaceae > Nonomuraea > Nonomuraea composti. The sequence continues at coordinate 103,603 of NZ_JAATEP010000005.1, forward strand.
GACTACTCCCAGGAACGCTTCGAGGAGATCAGGGAGGAGTTCACGGCGTTCGCGTCCAAGCTGAACATCAACGACCTCACCTTCATCCCGATCTCCGCCCTCAACGGCGACAACGTGGTCTCGCGCTCCGAGAACATGCCCTGGTACCTCGGCACGTCCCTCCTGCACCACCTGGAGAACGTGCACATCGCCTCCGACCGCAACCTCACCGACGTGCGCTTCCCCGTCCAGTACGTCATCCGCCCCCAGCGGGCCACCGACCCGGCCTTCCACGACTACCGCGGTTACGCCGGCCAGGTGGCGGGCGGCGTGCTCAAGCCCGGTGACGAGGTCGTGCACCTGCCGTCGGGGCTCACCACGCGCATCGCCTCGATCGACACCTTCGACGGGCCGGTCGAGGAGGCGTTCCCGCCCATGTCGGTGACGCTGCGCTTCGAGGACGACCTCGACATCTCGCGCGGCGACATGATCGCCCGGCCCAACAACCAGCCGCAGTCGGCGCAGGAGCTGGAGGCGATGGTCTGCTGGATGGCCGACGGCGTCAAGCTCGGGCCGCGTTCCAAGCTGACCATCAAGCACACCACCCGCACCGCCCGCGCGCTCGTCCGCGACCTGCACTACCGGCTCGACGTCAACACCCTGCACCGCGACGAGGAGGCCACCTCGCTCGGCCTCAACGAGATCGGCCGGGTGTCGCTGCGCGTCACGCAGCCGCTCTTCGTGGACGACTACTCCCGCAACCGCGCCACCGGCGGCTTCATCCTCGTCGACGAGACCACCAACGCCACCGTCGGCGCCGGCATGGTCATCGACGCCAGGTAGATCTTTTGGGGTTGGGGTTACCCGCCCTTTACTCTCCGCAGTAGGGTCGTCGCGTTCCGTTGTTATCGCGACGCGAAGGCGCTCCTCCGTTGACTGATTGTGCGTCCGCCCAGGTGATCTACCTGGGCGGCCTCGGCCGTAGCGGCACCACGCTGCTCGAGAGGCTCCTGGGCGAGCTTCCCGGGGTGGTGCCTCTCGGCGAGGTGGTGCATCTGTGGGACCGGGGGGTTCTGGCGGAGGAGCTCTGCGGGTGCGGCTCGGCTTTCCCCGCCTGTCCGTTCTGGCGGCAGGTGGGGGAGCGGGCGTTCGGTGGCTGGAGAGACGAACTGGCCGAGCGCATGATCCTGCTGCGCGGCAGGATCGACCGCACCCGCAGGATCGCGCGCATCGAGCATCCCGACCTGCCCGAGTACGCGCGAGCGTACCAGCGGCTCTACGACGCGGCCGGGGCGCCCGTCGTGGTCGACTCCAGCAAGCACGCGTCACTGGCCTGCTGCCTGCTCGCCAGCGGCGTGGACCTGCGCGTCGTCCACGTCGTGAGAGACCCGCGCGCCGTCGCGCACTCCTGGGGCCGCACCGTGCCCAGGCCCGAGGACGGGCGGCCGATGACCCGCTGGGGCCCGGCCCGCACCGCGCTCCACTGGTCGGCCCAGAACACCGCGCTGGAGCTGCTGCCCGGGCGCGGCGCCAGGGTGACCAGGGTGCGCTACGAAGACCTGCTCGCCCGGCCCCGCGAGACCCTGCGCACGCTGGCCGTGCGGCTCGGGCTGCCCGAGCCCGAGCTGCCGTTCCTGGAGGGCCGCACCGCCTGGCTGGGGCCCTCCCACACCGCGTCCGGCAACCCGATGCGCTTCCACGTGGGGCGGGTGGAGCTGCGCCGCGACGACGCGTGGCGCTCCGCCCTGCCCGACGCGCACCGGCGGGTCGTCAACGCCCTCACCTGGCCGCTCAGAGCCCGCTACGGCTACTGGGGGGTGGTGCGATGAGCCCCCCGTCCGTCGGGGTCGTCATCCCCACCCGCGGCGACCGGCCCGCGCTGCTGCGCCAGGCCGTCGACGCCGTCCTGCTGCAAAACTACGCGGGCGAGCTGCAGGTGGTCGTCGTGGCCGACGGCCGCTCGCCCCACGACGTCAGCGGCGTCCCGCGCCCCGTCCGGGTGCTGCCCAACACGCGTGCCCCCGGGCTGCCCGGCGCGCGCAACACCGGCATCGCCGCCTGCGACACCGACCTCATCGCCTTCTGCGACGACGACGACGTCTGGCTGCCCGGCAAGCTCGCCGCCCAGGTGCGCGCGCTGGAAGAGACCGGCGGCGAGTTCGCGAGCTGCGCCATCGAGGTCGAGCACGGCGGGCGGCACATCGCCCGCCTCGCCGGCACCTCCTCCGTCGGCGTCGCCGACCTCGTGCGCTCGCGAATGGTGATGGTGCACTCCTCGACGTTCCTGTTCCCGCGCGGGCTCTTCTGGCCGGACGAGAGCGCGCCCGCCGGGCAGAACGAAGACTGGGACCTCGCCCTGCGCGCCGCCAGGCGGCGACCGATCGTGCACGTCGACCGGCCGCTCGTGCTGGTGCGATGGGGCGGGTCCCACTATGCGGTCCGCTGGGCGGACCGCATAGCCGGGCTTGAGTGGATGCTCGCCCGGCACCCTGAGCTGGCCGTGGACCCGCGTGGTGCGGCGCGGGTCCGCGGCCAGCTCGCCTTCTGCCACGCCGCCCTGGGGCGGCGGCGCGCGGCCGTCCGGTGGGCGCTGCGTGCCCTCGCCAGCCGGCCCTGGGAGCCGCGCGCGCCGCTCGCCCTGGCCGTGGCGGCCGGGCTCGTCACCGCACCCACGGTGCTGTCGGCCCTGCAGCAGCGCGGGCACGGCATTTGACCCCGCCCGACCACCGCCCCCCGTTCCTCCCCGACCGGGTCGCTGGGCGGGTGCGGGTGGCCGGTGTCGAGGTGGACGCGGTCACCGGGAGCGAGGTCGTGCGGCGGGTCGGCGAGGCGCTGGAGGCCGGGCGCGGCGGCCGGATCGTCACCCCCAACCTCGACATCTGCCGCGCCACCGCCGCCGACCCCGCGCTGCGCGAGCTGGTGTGCACCGCCGACCTCGTCGTCGCCGACGGCATGCCGCTGGTGTGGGCGGCGCGGCTGCTCGGCACGCCCCTGCCCGAGCGGGTGACCGGCGCCGACCTCATCTGGACGCTCAGCGCGCTGGCCGCCCGCCACGGCTGGCCCGTCTACCTGCTCGGCGGCGGCCCGCCCGGCGTGGCGGAGCGGGCGGCCGCCGCGCTCAGGCGCCGATCTCCCGGGCTGAGGGTCTGCGGGGTGCACGCGCCGCCGTACGGGTTCGACGCCACCCCCGAGGGCGCGGCCGTGGTCCGTGGCAGGGTGGTGGCCGCGCGGCCCCGGCTGGTGTTCGTCGGGCTCGGGTTCCCCCGCCAGGACGTGCTCATCGCCGCGCTGCGGGAGGAGCTGCCGCAGGCGTGGTTCCTGGGGTGCGGGGCGGCCATCGCGTTCGCCGCCGGCACATCCACCAGGGCGCCCGCGTGGGCCGGGCGGGCCGGGCTGGAGTGGGCGTTCCGCCTGGCCGCCGAGCCGGGCCGGCTGGCCCGCCGCTACCTCGCCGACGGCCTCCCGTTCGCCGCCCGCCTGCTGGCCGGCTGCCTGGCATCCCGCCTCAGGCTCTCGTGGCGGCTCGGGTTCCCGTCGCGGCTCAGCCCGGCGTCGTGGCTCCGGCTTCCGGCGTGGGTGAGCCCGGCGCCGTGGCTCCGGCTTCCGTCGTGGGTCAGGCTTCCCGGGTGCCTCAGGTTCGCGTCATGGCGCGGACGCGGGCTGCCTCCTGGTCGCTGAGCCCGCGGGCGCCGTGCGTGATCGCCTGGCGTGAGTCCATCGGCCGGTACGCCGTGCGTGACAGGCCCGACCAGGCGAAGCCGCCCCCGGACCGGCCCGAGGGGCGGCAGCAGGCCCGGACGATCCGCCGTTCCGCCGCCGGGCTCCACCGCAGCCCCGCGTACGCGTACAGGGCGCGGAAGCCCGGCACCGGGTCGGCGGCCAGCGCCTCGTACGACGTGACGAGGATCCCGGGCGTGCGCTCCAGCACCGACCGCGTCACCCGCCACAGCGCCGCCGCCCTGGACACGCGGTCCTGGGACGTGGCGAGCCGCCGCAGCTCCAGCACCTCCGGATGGTCCCTGACCAGCAGCGGCTGCCCCAGCAGCTCGTGGAAGTGCACCGTCCACCCGAGCCGCTGCCAGCTCGCCACGAACGACACCGGGTCCCGCACCAGCGCGATCACCCGGCACCCCAGCCGCCGCGCGAACCACCCGGCGCTCAGCACCGCGAACGGGTCGTCCAGCAGCGCCCGCCGGCCCGTCAGGCGGCCGAGGGTGAAGGCGGTGCCGTAGCGGAGCAGGCGGGCCAGGTCGTAGGGGGAGCGGTTCGTGCGCAGCTCGGCCAGCCAGCGGTAGCGCAGGGCGACGGTGTCGCGGAAGGCGGGCAGCCAGGCGGCGGAGTTGTCGTCGCAGATGTACTGGAAGCGGTGCGTCACCTGGGCGTCGAGCACGCCGGGGCAGCGGCCGGGCGGGTGCTGGGGGTTGAGCGGCTCGTTGACGTAGACGAGGTCGCCTCCGGCGGTGAGCATCCTGCCGACCCAGCTCGTCCCGCTGCGGGGCAGCCCCGTCACGAGGACGGGACTCGCGCGCCCGCCGGGCATGTCACCGGCGCTCGCGCGCCCGCTGATCTCGTCACCAGCCTCCGGGCCCGGGCGCCCGGCGATCCCGTCACCGGCGCTCGCGCTCATGCGACCGCCGTCCGGCGGAGGGCGGTGAGGGTGTGGCGGCCGAAGGGGTGCAGGCCGTAGCGGCGGTGGAGCTGCCAGAGGGGCAGCAGGTTCTTGACGATGACGCCGCCGGACCAGCCGGCGACCGCTCCGAGCGCGCCGTGGGCCGGGATGAGGGCCACGTCCAGCAGTACGGTGCAGCCGATCGCGGTCACGAGGTTGGCCAGGCTCGTCCCGGTGTGCCCGGCGGCCGTCAGGACGACGTCCACCATGCCGCAGGCCGTCGCCACCATCATGGTCCCGGCCAGCACCAGCGCGACCGGCGCCGCCGACCCGTACGAGGGCCCGAACAGCCGCAGCACCCACGGCGCCAGCACCGCGTACGCGAGCCACACCGGCCAGGTCAGCAGCACCAGCCAGGCGGTGGCCGACTGGTACAGCTCGCGGGCGCGCTCCCGTTCCCCGCAGGCCAGCGCCCTGACCAGCCCGGCCTGGAGGGGTTGCGCCAGCCCTTGGTTGGCGAGCTGGCCGACCACCTTGAAGCGGGTGGCGGCCGTGTAGACGGCGGCCTGGGCGGGGCCGGCGAGCAGCGCCACGATCACGATGTCCACGCGCTGGAACACGGCCTGGATCGCCCCCGCCACCGATCGCGGCGCCGTGTAGCGCCACAGGTCCCGCCCCGTGCCCGGCAGGTACGGCGTGCGCGGCGCCCGCCCGCGCAGCCCGGCCGCCGCCAGCACCACGACCGGCAGGTACGGCGCCGCCCACGCCAGCGTCAGCCCCCACCCGGACACCCCGGCCAGCGCCGCCCCGCCGACCAGCACGACCTGCCCGACCGGGACGAGCATCCCGTCGAGCAGGACGGTGGGCCGCATCGTGCCGAACCCTCGGGTGGCGGCCAGCAGCACGTCCGCCACGACGATGGCCGGCAGCAGCGCGGCGGGCGGCCCGAGGCGCGGGTACAGCACGACCGCGGCGCCGGCGGCCACGACCACGCAGGGCACGATCGCGGCGCGGAGGTAGCCGGAGATGCCGCGGTAGTCGTAGGTGGCGGCCCGGGCGATGAAGTAGATGAGGCCGTTGCCCGCGTCGAGCTTGGCGATGCCCGCCGCCATGAGGATCAGCGCCGTCGCGGTGAAGAACGCGCCCGCCTCGGCCGCCGGGAATGCCCTGGTCACCACGACCACGAGGACGAACTGCGCCAGCGCGCCCAGCGCCGCCCCACCGAGCCCGGCCAGCCCCCTGCGCCCGATCACCGCCGCCACGCCGCACCGCCCGGCCCGACGCGAAGCCTGATCGCCGCCGTCACGCCGCACCGCCCGGTCATCGCCGCCATGACGGCTCACCGCCCAGCCAGCGGGTCAGCCGGGCGTCGTACGCCTCGAAGTGGTCCCGCAGGGCCCGCCCGAGGACCTGCGGCACCCGGCGCGGCAGCGCCCGCCCGTTGTGCCGCTCGAACGCCGGGTACCCCAGGTGCGGCACCCCGAGGAAGTCGAGGACGCGGTCGTAGACGGTCTCCGGCTCGGCGAAGAAGCGGTGGCTGTCGAGCACGAGGATGCGTTCGCGGCCGATGAGCGGCTCCAGGCGGTCGAGCTGGTCGGCGTAGCGGCCCCTGGCGAGGTAGGCGTGGTGGCGGTGCGAGTGGTGCAACGCGTACGGCGAGGCCCGCAGCAGCTCCTCGGCCCCGGCCAGGCGCTGGGCCTCCAGCTCGACGGCGTACTCGAAGTGGGATTCGGTCTCGTAGCCTCGGGCCAGCTCGTGGGCGTGCGCGGAGAAGGCGCGTTCGACCGGGTCGCGGACCAGCACGATGAGCTTGACGCCGGGCAGGTCGGCGGCGATGCGTTCCCCGGCCAGGGGGTGGAACAGGTAGTAGGGGGAGGATTCGTACGCCTGGGCGCGGGTGCCGTACCGGTGGTGGAGCAGCGCGGTGCCGACCCACAGCGGGAAGTGCGCCTGGTACCAGGCGAGGCCGCGCCCGTAGGCGACGTCGAAGTAGTGCACCCCCTTGTGCAGCACGGGTTTGAGCAGCAGCGGGTGCTGGGCCAGGGCGCGGTACAGGGAGGTGGTGCCGCATCGCTGCGCCCCTGTGATCAGGAACGACGGCAGCACGCGCGCTCCCGACGTGAATCGTCCTGTGGCCCGTGACAGCGACAGTACCGATCGCTTCATCGTCCTCACCTCAGCAGCTCCTCGTGTTCGACGGCCGGGTCGAGCCAGGTGTGCGGCGGGCCGAGCGGCGTGTGGCCGTCGGCGGCGTGCCGTTCGGCGAGCGCGGCGAGGTAGCGCAGCGCGGTCCGCCTGGCGGTGGCGGGCGGCAGGCCGAGGGGGGCCAGCACCTTCGCGGCCCGCGTCACGCAGGCCCGCGCGGCGGCCGGGGGCGCCGCCCTGCGCAGGGCCCGATGGAAGAAGTGGTGGACGGCGTCGAAGCCGTAGGGGACGCCGATCTCGTACCGCTCCCAGTCCCACACGAGCAGCCGGCCGTCGCGGGAGCGGCACAGGTTCCAGGGGGCGAGGTCGCCGTGCCAGGCGGGCCGGTCGCCGCCGGTGGCCGCGATCTCCTTGACCGCCTCCACCAGCAGGCGGGCCGGCACCGGGCGGCGCCGCGGGGGCGCGGGCACCGGCAGCGGCGACAGCGCCAGCACCGCGAGGCCCCGCCAGTCGCCGTGGTGCAGCACGGCCGGGGCGGCGACGGTGCGCAGGGGCAGCCCGGCCAGCCGGCGCAGCGCCGCCGCCTCGGCGCCGATCAGCGCGCGGGCGCGGTCGGTGTCGCCGATCTTCACGTACGCGAGCCGCCGCCCGCCCGCGTGAGCCTCCAGGACGGGCTTGCGGTTGGCCCGGCGCGCCGGACGTACGTGGAGAACGGTCTCGACGGGCCGCTGGAACACCTCGCTGAGGTGCGCCGCGATGGACCCCTCGACCGGCACCTCGACCGGGGCGCCCGGATGCCACCAGCGGCGCGGCGCCAGCCTGCGGGGCAGCGCGGCGTGCGGCAGCAGCGTGTACGCCCGGGGCGCGCCCGTCCCCGGATACAGCAGCCGCACGGTCTCCGCGAGGTACCCGAGCCGTACGGTGGCATCCCTCATGAGTTCCTCCACAGGAGGGCGAACGAGACGAGGTAGAGGATGAGCGGCGTGACCAGGCCGTCGTAGACGAACATGTAGAGCAGCACGAGCCCCATCACGAGCACCCCGGCGAGCCCGACGGGGCTGCGGTCGTGCCAGTGGCGGCGGATCGCGCCCACGAAGAAGGCGACGTAGAGCGCGGCCCCGGTGAAGCCCTGCGTGATGATCAGCAGCCAGAGCTGCCCGTCGCTGCCCAGCGGCGGGTGCCCGCAGGTGGCGCACCAGTCGGTCTTGCCGGTGGTGATCGTGCGGTGGTTGCCGGTGGCGTTGCGCGTGTTGCCGTACCCGATGACGGGGGAGTGGCCGGCGGCGGCGATGGTGGCGCCGACGGTGAAGGCGCGGATGTCGTTGGAGTGCGGGTTGTCGAGGCGCTGGGCGAACAGGGTGGCCAGCGGGCTGAGCGTGAACGCCAGCGCGGCCGCCGCGAGCACGCCGCACAGCGCGGCCCTGGTGCGCCCGCCGACGCGGACGACCACGTACAGGACGGTGAGGCCGAGCCCGATCCACAGGCCGCGGTTGAGCGAGTACACGACGGGGATGGTGGCCAGCGCGAGCACCACGGCGACGAAGGCGCGGTGCCGCGCCCGGCCGTGCACCCACCAGCCGACCACGAACCAGACCAGCAGCACCGAGGCGTTGCTGCCCCAGGCGTTGGCCCACTCGTACGGCGCCTCGGGCCTGGGTGAGGCGAAGCCGAGCACCTTCTGCGTCTGCGCGGCGGTGGGGTGGATGAGGTTCTGGACGAACGCGTTGCCGCTGATCCACTCCGGCAGCACCAGCTCCACCGGCGAGGTGAAGGCGAAGCCGGGCAGGAACACGCCGAGCAGGCCGCCCGCGACCGTGGTGACGAACAGGACGCCCAGCATGCGCACCAGGCGCAGCTGCGGCAGCTCCCGCTCGGTGAGGTTGCCCAGGTAGAGCACGGTGATCAGGACGGCGCAGTAGAGCGCCAGCCGCATGCCGTAGCCGAGCAGCCGGCCGGGCCCGAGCTCGCCGTAGGTGCCGGGCGGCGACTCGCCCAGCATCAGCCCGCTGACCAGGTAGCCGGCGAGCAGCAGCAGCCACAGCCCGAACCCGCGCGGCACCCTGACCGGCCGCCGCCGCCACAGGATCACGGCCATGGGCACGGCCAGCACGATCACCGACAGCCCGCCGAACCCCAGCGCCCACCAGACCGGATAGCCGACCAGCAGCGCCCCGATGGGCCACGCGGGCCCCTTCACGACTGCTTGCCAGGCCGCCGCGGGTGGTGGTGGAGCGCCTGCATGGGAGTGGTCTCCGCGGCGCCGCCCGGCTCCAGCTCGCCGGTGGCGACGAGCTTGCCGAGCGGCGTGTGCGTACGGGGCTCCAGCAGCGGCACGAACGACGGCACCGCGTCGGTGGCGGTGACGACGCCGATGATCGGCACGTCGTGCCGGGCGAGCTGGCGGCGCGTGGCCTCGACGTCGTGCGCGGTGACCAGGCCGAGGCCGATCAGCAGGACGGCCGCGTCGGCCCTGGACAGGTCGCGGACGTCGGAGCCGTCGAGCACGACCAGCGGCGCGCTGACGGCGAGCGGCTCGGCCAGCGACGAGGCGTACAGGTCGGCGGGCAGGGCGCGGACCAGCAGCCGCTTGCCGGGGCAGGCGGAGACGACGGCGCAGGCCAGCTCGTGCAGCACGCCGTGCTCGCGCGGGCTCGACAGGTCGCTGAGCACGGGCAGGCCGGTGAGGCGCTCGACGTCGGCGGGGGTGCGCAGGCGCCGGTCGAGCCGGTCGCGGGCGTAGGCGGCGGCCGAGCCGGTGAGCAGCCCGGCCATGAGCCCGGTGCCGAGGTGCAGCGGCAGGCTGGGGGAGCTGGGGGCGCTGGGCGGCGTGGCCTGGCTGATGACCGTGCCGGGGGTGACCGCGACGGTCCTGAGGGCGTCGTACTTGAGCGCCAGGCTGGCGGCCTGCCGGTTGAGCACGCCCTGCCGCTGGGCGGCGATCGCGTGCTCGGCGCTGTTCCTGGGCAGGCGGGCGAGTTGCTTGATGACCTGGTCGATGCCCGCGTTGACCTGCTTGAGCTTGCCGAGCACGGCCTGCTGCTGCTCGGCCATGGCGGTCAGCGCGCTCTGGCGGCGGTTGGTGAGGTACGCCTCGGCGTACGCGGCGGCCTGGGCGGCGGCGGTGGCGGGCTGGGCGGCCGTGACGGAGATCCACAGCACGGCGGAGTTCGGGGGGACGGTGACCTCGGCCGGCTCGATCGCGGTGACGCCGAGCGCGGTGGCGGCGCGCGCGGCGACCACGGACGACTGGGCGATCTGGGCCTCGGTGTCGAGGTTGAGTGCTTCGCGCTGGCGGCTGGTCACCTGGTTGGGCTGGTCCTGTGGGCCGACCGGCATGACCAGCACCTGCGCCGTGGCGGTGTAGGCGGGCGGGGTCAGGCGCATCAGCGCCAGGCCCGCGGTGCCGCCGAACACGACGCAGCCCACGAGGAGCAGCCATCGCCTGCGTAGCAGCGAGAGGTGCTCGTCGAGGTCGGTGCCGGAGCTCATGTGCGCCCACTATAGGAGGGACGGTCAGCACCGATGTTGAATACTCAAGATTTTCTCCGGTAAGGCCATAAAGCAGCGCGCACATAAACGAAAAATCACGAAATTCGGACCGTCACCTCACCGCCACGAACTGGGGAGACTTCCACACTGGCTGAAGTTCCAGGAATGACATGGCAAGGTTCAGGGTGTGAGGGGCGGAAGTCGTTCGACGAGGGGGTTGGAAGGCTTTGCAGCTACGGAGCATTTCCCGAGAAAAAACGCTTACCAGTGCAATTCTGGCCATGGTTGTGCTGCTGGCCGGCTGCTCCAGCGCCGAGGGCTCCGACGTCCGGCCGGTGCCGGCCCAGGCACCCGTGGCCAAGCAGGCCGGCGCGCCCGCCTGCACCGTGACCACCAAGCTGATCCCGTCGTGCGGCGCCTGGTGGGGCATGGCGCCCGAGGTGTTCACCGGCGGCTCGGTGGAGCAGGCGCTGCACGGGGCCGAGTCGCGCATGGGCGCGCCGGTCGACGTGCTGCACGTCTACCACCGGGGCAGCGAGCTGTTCCCGACCGGGGCGGAGGTGCGGCTGGCCCGCGACCCGGCCAGGCCCCGGCTGCTGATGGTCAACTGGAAGCCGTCGCTCGACCGTACGTGGGCGGAGATCGCGCAAGGGGCGCTCGACGCCCGGATCGACCGGCTGGCCGAGCACCTGAGACGCACCTTCCCCGAGCGGTTCTTCCTCACCCTGCACCACGAGCCGGAGAACGACGTCGATCCCTCCTCGGGCTCCGGCATGGGGGCCACCGACTACGCGGCCATGTTCCGGCACGTCGTGCTGCGGCTGCGGGAGAAGGGCGTCAGGAACGCCGTCGTCGTGATGACCTACATGGGCGCGCCCAACTGGGCGGCCACCTCCTGGTTCGAGGACCTCTACCCCGGTGACGACGTGGTCGACTGGGTGGCGATGGACCCGTACGCCGACGACCGGGTGCACGACTTCGACGGGCTGGTGAACAAGACGCGCAAGGAGTATCCCGGCTGGCCCGGCTTCTACCGGTGGATGCAGGCGCGCTTCCCCGGCAAGCCGGTGATGGTGGCCGAGTGGGGGGTGTTCGAGCGGCCGAAGGACCGTGCGTTCAAGCGGCGCTTCTTCGAGTCGGTGCGCGGGCAGATCAGGCGTTACCCGCAGATCAAGGCGCTGCTCTACTTCGACTCGCCGCAGGCGCCGCGCGGCGACACGAGCTTCGACTCCGACCCGGGCGCGGCCCGGGCGTTCAGCGAGCTGGCTCGAGATCGCTACTTTCGCTCGACGCCCGTGCCGCGGCCCTAGCCCGCACACGCCAGCCCGCGATGGTGACGGCGGTGGCGGCGAGCAGGGCCCAGACGGTGAGCGTGTTGCTCACGTCGAGCAGCTTGAGCGCGGAGGCGAGCAGGACGATCGCCAGCATGGCCCTGATGAGGCCGCCCGGGGCGCGGGAGGAGATCCTGGCGCCGAGGTAGACGCCCGGGATCGAGCCGATGAGCAGCGACAGCGTGAGGTCCATCTGGAAGTCGCCGAACAGGAGATGGCCGAGCGCGGCGGCGGCGACCAGGGGCACGGCCTGCACCAGGTCGGTGCCGACGAGCTGGTTGGCCTTGAGCGCCGGGTAGAGCACGAGCAGCGCCACGATGATGAGTGATCCGGATCCGACGGAGGAGACGCCGACCACCAGGCCGCCGACCGTACCGACCAGTAGGGTAGGGATTGGGCGCACGACGATGTCGTGGGCGCTCGACGTGCCGCCCCGCCCGCCGAGCCAGCTCTTCAGCGCCATGCCGGCCACGGCCAGCAGCAGCGCGACGCCGAGCGCGTACTTGACCGCGTCGCTCACCGCGAACGCCCGGGCCAGGAACACCCCGCAGAACGCCGCCGGCACCGAGCCCGCGCACAGCCAGCCGACCAGGCGCAGGTTCACCGTGCCGCGGCGCAGGTGCACGACGCTGCCCACCGGCTTCATCACCGCCGAGGCGACCAGGTCGCTGGAGACCGCCGCCAGCGGCGGGACGTTGAAGAACAACATCATCATCGGGGTCATCAGCGCGCCGCCGCCCATCCCGGTCAGCCCGACCACGATGGCGACGACGAACGACCCGGCGATCAGCGCCCAGTCGATCAACGGACCCAGCCTCCGCTCCGCAGCGTGTCCAGCACCCTGGACACGGCCGCCTCGATCGAGATGTGCGTGGTGTCGATGGTCAGGTCGGCGTCGTCCGGCTCCTCGTAGGGGTCGGAGATGCCGGTGAACTCGGGGATCAGGCCGGCGCGGGCCTTGGCGTACAGGCCCTTGCGGTCGCGCCGCTCGCACTCCGCAAGCGGCGTGGCGACGTGCACGAGCAGGAAGTCGGCCCCGACGGACTCGACCATCTCGCGCACCTCCTCGCGGGTGGCCGCGTAGGGCGCGATCGGGGCGCAGATGGCCAGGCCGCCGTGCCGGGCCGCCTCGGCGGCGACGAAGCCGATGCGGCGGATGTTCAGGTCGCGGTCCTGCTTGGAGAACGTCAGGCCCTTGGACAGCAGGTGGCGCACCACGTCGCCGTCGAGGTAGGTGACCGTGCGGCTGCCCAGCTCCAGCAGCGCGTCACGCAGGCCGCGCGCGATCGTGGACTTGCCGGAGCCCGACAGGCCGGTGAAGAACACCACCAGGCCGCGCCGGTGCGGCGGGCCGGGGATGTGCACCGGGTCGGGGCCCGCCAGGTGCTCGGTGGCGCCGTAGGCGGTGGCGACGTGCTCGCGCAGCTCCAGGTCGAGCTCGGGCTCCGCGCGCGGCGCCAGGGGCACCGGGACGACGAGCGTGCCCGGGGGCAGCTGCTCCTTGGCGCGCAGCGCGGCGCGGACGACCGCGGGGCCCGCCTCGCCGTACGCGAGGGGGAGCAGCAGGATCGTCGCGTCCAGCTCCTTGGCGGTGGCGACGACCTCGCCGAGGTCGTCGAGCGGGCCGCGCATGGTGACGGCCAGCGCGGGGCGCCCGCCGAGCTCTTCGGAGACCTGGGCGGGGGTACGCCGCAGCCGCGCGAACGGGCCGTGCTCGGGGGTGCTCAGCGCCTTGAGCGGCCCGGCGGTCAGGCCGTCGGGCTCGTGCGCCGTCACGGTCAGGACGGCCAGCGGCAGGCCCTCGGGGTCGAGCAGGGTGACCTCGTCGCCCGGCTCGACGTCGGCGCCGATGTGCAGCGTGACGGGGGCGGGCCAGGGGGTGCCGTCGGCCAGGGTGCCGCGCTCGTGCACGGCGTGCAGGTCGTCGTGGCCGAGGAACCCCGTCAGTGGCTCGAACGCGCCGTTGAGCAGCAGTTCGAGGTCGGCCAGCTCGCGCGGGTCGGGGGTCCACTCCACGTTGTCTGCATCCCAACTATTCCGATTGAATTGGTAGGAAAGGAGTCTACCGGCTGATACCAGTGTGTCGCCAGACCCCTTTCCGTGGTCAGTGGGGCCCCGGCGCGCCTCAGAGCAGCCGCGCGAAGTGGTGCTGCGGCTTCCTGATCACCATCGTGATCTCGTCGTGCGAGGACGGGAAGCGCCCGCTGGTCAGCTTCGACGTCAGCGCGATCGCCGCCGCGCCGATGCGGCGCGACCGGGCGGGCCCGCTCAGGTTGCGCTCCTCGTCGGTGATCATCAGGCCGCGGCTGAGGCAGAACGCGTACATGCCGTCGCTGGAGGCCAGCGGCTCGTACACGGCGGGCAGCGGCCCCGGCGTGCCGGGACGGACCAGGCCGCGCCACAGCAGCCGGCGCAGCCACGACGGCGTGAGCCGGTCGAGCAGCCCGTACGCCGAGCGCCGGTCGCGCATCCGCAGCAGCACCAGCCCGCCGGGCCGCAGCGACTGCAGCAGCCGGTCGAGCACCAGCTCGGCGTGCCGCACCCGCTCCAGCAGGAACGACAGCTGGATGATGTCGAACCCGCGCGGCGGCAACGGCACCGAGCGCAGGTCGCCGAGCTGCCAGGCGACGAGGTCGGCCCGCTCCGCCAGCACCCGCCTGATCGCCGGATGATCCTCGTCGGCCCCCGTCACTCTCGTCTCGACGTGGTCGAGCGCCAGCGGCTCGTCGTGGGCGCACCCGGCGACCAGCACGTCGAGCCGCCTCATCGGTTGCCCGGCAACATGCTCGCGGACCCGCTGACCGAAGAGGTCGCCTCGCTGGGCGACCGATCGCACCTCAGACATGTGACCTACAGTAATCAACCTCTTCCCCTTCGTAATGCATTTCCCTGCTAGCGTCCCTGCCCGTGAGCGATGGGGTCTATGTGGGCAACGCGGGCGTGGACGCGGCGGGTGACCGAGGGTGGCTGCTCGGTCACTTCAAACCCCCGGGCGACCCAAGACACAGCGAGGACGTCGAGATCAAGTGGGGCGTGCACCCGCCGGGCGACGAGCGCGCCGAGTGGGTCAGGGGGGAGGCGCGCACCGCGCTGCTCGTGCTGATCAGCGGCCGGTTCCGGGTGGAGCTGCCCGGGCGCAGCGTGCTGCTGTCCGAGCCGGGCGACTACGTGGTGTGGGGCAAGGGCGTCGACCATTCGTGGCGGGCGGAGGAGGCGTCCACGGTGCTGACCGTGCGCTGGCCTTCCGTGCCTGGTTATCGAGTTGGTTGAGCCGCGGCGGCGAGTAGGCTTGGGAGGGACCCCCGCGACCTGACACGGCCGGGGGTAGTCGTGTTGCCGTCGTGGGGCTGTGGGCGTATCTGATGAGTCTTTCCGGGCTACTTGACCTTGTTCGCGCCGACCCGAAGCTGACCGCCGCTCTCGAAGAGGGCGGCGACGTCTCGCTGATCGCGCCGTCCGCGCTGCGCCCGTTCGGCGTGGCCGCGCTGGCCGCGCACGACCAGCGCACCGTGCTGGCCGTCACCGCCACGGGGCGGGAGGCGGAAGACCTCGCCGCCGCGCTGACCAGCCTGATCGAGCCGAGCTCCGTGGCCGTGTTCCCGGCCTGGGAGACGTTGCCGCACGAGCGGCTCTCGCCGCGCAGCGACACCGTGGGTCAGCGGCTGGCCGTGCTGCGCCGGCTGGCGCACCCGATCAAGGGCGACGCCGCCGCCGGGCCGCTCAGCGTGATCGTGGCGCCCGTGCGCGCCCTGCTGCAGCCCGTCGTGAAGGGACTCGGCGACCTGGAGCCCATCCGGCTGAGGGCAGGTGACGACGCCGACCTCGACGACGTCGTGCGCAACCTGGTCGACAACGGCTACCACCGGGTCGACATGGTGGAGAAGCGCGGCGAGGTGGCCGTGCGCGGCGGCCTGCTCGACGTGTTCCCGCCCACCGAGGAGCACCCGCTGCGGCTGGAGTTCTGGGGCGACACCGTCGAGGAGATCCGCTGGTTCAAGGTGGCCGACCAGCGCTCGCTGGAGTCGGCAGAAGACGGGCTGTTCGCGCCGCCGTGCCGGGAGCTGCTGCTGACCGCCGAGGTGCGCCGGCGGGCCCGGGCGCTGGCCGAGGAGCACCCGGCGCTGGCCGAAGTGCTCGACCAGCTCGCCGAGGGCACGCCCGTCGAGGGCATGGAGGCGTTCGCGCCCGTGCTGGCCGGCGAGATGGACCTGCTGCTCGACCACCTGCCGATCAGGTCCGCGGTGTTCGTGTGCGACCCCGAGCGGATCAGGGGGCGGGCCGAAGAGCTCGTCCGCACCTCGCAGGAGTTCCTCGAAGCGTCCTGGATCAACGCGGCGGCCGGCGGCGAGGCGCCGATCGACCTGGGCGCGGCCGCGTTCCGCACGCTGGAGGAGATCCGCGAGCACGCCGACGCGCTCGGCCAGCCCTGGTGGACGATGGCGCCGTTCGGCGCAGGCGTCGAGCTCGACGCCCAAGACTCCGAGTCCTACCGCGGCGACACCGCCAAGGCGCTGGCCGACATCAAGGGCTGGCTCGCCGACGAGAAGGCCGTCGTGCTGCTCAGCGAGGGCCACGGCCCCGCCGAGCGCATGGTCGAGGTGCTCAAGAGCGTCGACGTGCCCGCGCGGCTCACCCAGTACGTCGACAAGGCCCCCGAGCCCAAGGTCGTGCACGTCTCCACCGGCCTGATCGAGCACGGCTTCATCACGCCCGGCCTGGCCGTGCTCACCCACCTCGACCTCGTCGGCCAGAAGGCCTCCACCAAGGACATGCGGCGCCTGCCCTCCCGCCGCCGCAACATGGTCGACCCGCTGCAGCTCAAGGTCGGCGACCACGTCGTGCACGAGCAGCACGGCGTCGGCCGCTACATCGAGATGGTGCAGCGCACCGTCCAGGGCGCCACCCGCGAATACCTCGTCATCGAGTACGCCAAGGGCGACCGCCTCTACGTCCCCACCGACCAGCTCGACGAGGTCACCCGCTACGTCGGCGGCGAGGCGCCCACGCTCAACCGCATGGGCGGCGCCGACTGGGCCAAGGCCAAGTCCCGCGCCAAGAAGGCGGTCAAGGAGATCGCCGGCGAGCTGATCAGGCTCTACTCCGCCCGCATGGCCTCGCCCGGCCACGCCTTCAGCCCCGACACGCCGTGGCAGCGGGAGATGGAGGACGCCTTCCCCTACGCCGAGACCGGCGACCAGCTCGAAGCCATCGACGAGGTCAAGCGCGACATGGAGCGCGGCGTCCCGATGGACCGCCTCATCTGCGGCGACGTCGGCTACGGCAAGACCGAGATCGCGGTGCGCGCGGCGTTCAAGGCCGTCCAGGACGGCAAGCAGGTCGCGGTGCTGGTGCCCACGACGCTGCTGGTGCAGCAGCACATGTCCACCTTCGCCGAGCGCTTCTCCAGCTTCCCCGTCACGATCAAGCCGGTCTCGCGCTTCCAGACCGACGGCGAGATCAAGGGCACGCTCGAAGGGCTGCGCTCCGGCGCCGTGGACGTCGTGATCGGCACCCACCGGCTGCTCAGCCCCGAGGTCAGGTTCAAGGACCTCGGGCTGATCATCATCGACGAGGAGCAGCGGTTCGGCGTCGAGCACAAGGAGGCCATGAAGCACCTGCGCACGCAGGTCGACGTGCTGGCCATGTCCGCCACGCCGATCCCGCGCACGCTGGAGATGGGCCTGACCGGCATCCGCGAGATGTCCACGATCCTCACCCCGCCGGAGGAACGGCATCCGATCCTCACGTTCGTGGGGCCGTACGAGGAGAAGCAGATCGCGGCGGCGATCAGGCGCGAGCTGATGCGCGACGGGCAGATCTTCTTCGTCCACAACCGGGTGGCCTCGATCAACAAGGTCGCCGCCCGGCTGCGCGAGCTGGTGCCCGAGGCGCGCATCGCGGTGGCCCACGGGCAGATGAACGAGCACCAGCTCGAAAAGATCATGGTGGGGTTCTGGGAGCGCGAGTACGACCTGCTCGTCTCCACCACGATCGTCGAGTCCGGGCTCGACGTGCCCAACGCCAACACGCTGATCGTCGACCGGGCCGACAACTACGGCCTGTCGCAGCTCCACCAGCTCCGGGGGCGCGTCGGCCGAGGCAGGGAGCGCGGGTACGCGTACTTCCTCTACCCGCCGGAGAAGCCGCTCACCGAGACCGCGCACGAGCGGCTGGCCACGATCTCGCAGCACACCGAGATGGGCGCCGGCATGTACGTCGCGATGAAGGACCTGGAGATCCGCGGCGCCGGCAACGTGCTCGGCGCCGAGCAGTCCGGCTTCATCGCCGGCGTCGGCTTCGACCTGTACGTCCGGCTCATGGCCGAGGCCGTGCAGGAGCAGAAGGCCAAGCTGTCGGGCGCCGAGGTGCAGGAGGAGCAGCACGACGTCAAGGTCGAGCTGCCGATCAACGCGCACATCCCGCACGACTACGTGACCTCCGAGCGGCTGCGGCTGGAGGCGTACAAGCGGATCGCGGCCATCGCCTCCGAGACCGACATCGACGAGGTCCGCGACGAGCTGACCGACCGCTACGGCAAGCCGCCCGTGGAGGTCGAGAACCTCCTGGAGGTCGCCAGGTTCCGGATCAAGGCGCGCGCGGCCGGGCTCACCGACGTCACGCTGCAGGGCCAGAACATCAAGTTTGGCCCCGCCAGGCTCAGGGAGTCGCAGCAGGTCCGCCTCGACCGCCTCTACAAGAAGGCCATCTACAAGCAGGCCGCCGAGACCCTGCTGGTGCCGATCCCCAAGACGAAGCCTCTCGGCGGGCAGCCGCTGCGCGACCTCGACCTGCTCAAATGGTGCGGTGACCTGGTCGAGGCGATGTTCCTCGAGCCCGCGCGGGTAAGCTAGCGGCGATTTCTGGTCGGAAAGGGACGTACGTGAAGTCGATACGAGTGGCCGTGGCCGCCGCTGCGGTGGTCGCGGCACTGACCGCCTGCTCCTCTCCCATGCAGGCCGGGGCCGCGGCCGTGGTCGGGAACGAGCGCATCTCCATGAGCAAGCTCAACGCTGACACACAGGCCTATCTGGCGGCGCTGAAGAAGGCGCAGCTCGATGAGTCGGCACTCGGCGTGCCGGCCAACCAGGCCGTGCTGCAGCGACTGGTCAACGTGAGCGTGTCCAACCAGCTCCTGGACCGGCACAACGTGCAGGTCACCGAGACCGAGATCGACAACGCTCTCAAGGACCCGGGCCAGTTCCAGTCGCCCGAGATCAACCTGCTGGCCAACGGCGTCGCACCGTCCGACGCCCGCGCCTACGCCCGCGCCATGGTGGGCCTGACCAAGCTGCAGCAGCAGTTCGGCGGCCAGGCCGGGCAGGAGAAGCTGATCCAGGAGTTCAGCTCCATCAAGCCGATCTTCAACCCGCGCTTCGGCCAGCTCAACGGGCAGCGCTCGCAGGAGAACCCCGCGCTGTTCGTCGACACCGGCCGGTTCGGCAAGCTCACCCTCCAGGCGCAGCCGGCCCAGGGCTGACCCCGTGCCGCTGATCGTCGTCACCACCTCGCCCAGGGTCGCGCCCGGCCTGCTGAGCCACCAGGCCTGGCAGGCCCTGCGCTCCGGGCCCGTCCTCACCGCGTCCGGCGCCCACCCGCAGCTGCCCTACCTGGCCGAGGCCGGGATCGAGGTCGAGGTCACCGAGCTCGACCCGCGGGCGCTGGCCGGGCGCGCGGCCCGCGAGACCGTCGTGTGGCTGGCCGAGCAGCAGGACGGCGAGGACTTCATGCGCGCCGTCGGGCACGCCGCCGTCGCGCTCGACGAGCCGCCGATGATCGAGGTCGTGCCCGGGTCGTACGACCTGCCGGGGGCGCGGGTGCTCGACCTCGTGGCGGTGATGGACCGGTTGCGCACCGAATGCCCCTGGGACCGTAAGCAGACGCACGAGTCGCTGGTGCCGTACCTGCTGGAAGAGGCCTACGAGGTGCTCGAGACGATCGAGCAGGGCGACTACCCCGCGCTCCGCGAGGAGCTGGGCGACCTGCTGCTGCAGGTCGTCTTCCACGCGCGGGTGGCCGAGGGCTTCGACATGGACGACGTGGCCGCCGGGATCGTCGAGAAGCTGGTCCGCCGCCACCCGCACGTGTTCGGCTCCGTACGCGCCGAGAGCGCCGACGAGGTCAACGACAACTGGGAAGCGATCAAGGCGGCCGAGCGGGCGGCCAAGGGCCGCGAGTCCGTGCTCGACGGGGTGCCCATGGGGCAGCCCGCGCTGTCGCTGGCCGCGCAGCTCATGCGCAGGGCCGAGCGGGCCGGGGCGCCCGAGTCGCTGGCGGCCGCGATCGGGCAGGGCGTGGCGCGGGAGCTGTTCGACCTGGTACGCCGGGCCGCCGAGGCCGGGCTCGACGCCGAGGCCGAGCTGCGGGCCGCGGCACGGGCGTACCGGGACCGGGTGCGGGCGTGGGAATCGTCCTAAGTTTGGCGCGATAAGTCGGGAAATGTCAGGATCCTCTGGGGGCTGTGACGGTGCGACCAGGGGGACTTGGACCAGTGAGACCGCTGCACTCGGGGGAGCCGCGGCACGTGGCCGGCTACCGCCTGCTCGGTCGGCTCGGCGACGGCGGGCAAGGCTCGGTGTACCTCGGCCAGGACACCGACGGCACGCACGTCGCCGTCAAGATGCTGCACGCCCGGCTCCTGGGCGACGCGCGCGCCGAACGCAGATTCCTCCAGGAGAGCGCCATCGCCGCCGGGGTCGCCGGCTTCTGCACCGCCAAGGTCCTCGACAGCGGGCTCGTCGAAGGACGGCCGTACATCGTCAGCGAGTACATCGAAGGCCCGTCCCTGCACGACCAGGTCACCGGCGCCGGACCGCTCGCGGGCGGCGACCTCGAACGCCTCGCCGTCGGCACGATCACCGCGCTCACCGCCATCCACGGGGCCGGCATCGTGCACCGCGACTTCAAACCCAGCAACATCCTCATGGGCCCCGACGGGCCGCGCGTGATCGACTTCGGCATCGCCAAGGCCATGGACGCCGCGACCACCGGCAGCCTGGTGGTCGGGACGCCCGGGTTCATGGCCCCCGAGCAGATCGCCGGCGACAGCGTCACGGCGGCCACGGACGTCTTCAGCTGGGCCTCCACCATGGGCTTCGCGGCAACCGGCGAGCCCCTGTTCGGACGCGACTCGATCCCGGCCGTCATGCACCGCATCCTGCACGCCGACCCGGACCTGGGGGCGGTGGCGGAGCCGCTGCGGGCCGTCCTTGAGACCTGCCTGTCCAAGGACCCGCTACTGCGCCCGTCGGCGGACGACGTCCTGATGCGCCTGGTACGCCGCGTCGCCGCCACCCCGCCTCCCCCCGGTCCCCCACGCCCGACCCCGGCCGGTGCCGACGCGCATCGGGGCGCGGCGAGCAGAGCGAGCGGGGTGAGCGGGGTGAGCGCCCGGCACACCGGCAACGCCGAGCACCGCCCCCGCCACGGCGCCCCGGCCGGCCCCGGCACCGGCACCGGCGTCGGCACGCCCGCCGTGCCGGTCACCGGGGCTGGATGGCACATGGCGGCCGGGCAGCCGAGCGGCCCTTCGGGCGGGCGACCGGGCGAGCACCTGGGCGGGCAGCCGGATGGCGTGCCAAGCGGGCCGCTGGGTGAGCCGGGTGGCGCAGGCGGCAGGAGGCCGCGCGCGGCGCGCGGCGACAGCGCCAGGCGATCTCGCTCCGGGCGCGCGGCCGTGGTGGGTGTCGGGGCGTTGCTGGCCGTCGGGCTGGTGGCCGGGATGGTGTGGCGGGGTGTGTGGACGCCCGGCATTGGGGCGGGGCCGCGGGTGAGCGCGGGCGCCGCGCCGGTGTTCGGAGTGGCGATCGGGCCCGAGTTCGGTCCGGGCGCGGGCGCGGGGGTCGGGGCGGTGGCGGTCGGGCACCACAAGGGGACCCCGGTGGTGGCCCTCGCCGACCGCGGCGACGGCTCGATCAGCGTGTGGGACGCCCGGACGGGCAAGCGGGTGGCGAAGCTGGCCACGCCCGTCCAGACGCCGGTGTTGTCGATGGGCCTGGCCACGGTCGGCGGCAGCCAGACCGTCGTCTGGACGGACAAGGGCGGGCGGCTGCGGCGCTGGCGGATCGGCGACGCCAAGCAGGGCCCCTGGCAGATGGGCTGCGACGCCGGCGGCGGCGTCCTGGGCCTGGGCACGTGGCGCGGCCACGCGGTCGCCGTCACCGGCTGCCCCGACGGCCAGGTGCGGACGACGGACCTGGTCACGCACGAGCTGGTCGGCGCGCGCCAGAACGTCTCCGCCCCGGTCAGCGCGGTGGCGTGGAACGAGCGGGCCGGCCGGCCGCTGATCGGCACCGACGGCGGGGTGCTCGGGGCCGGTCCGGGAGTCATGGCGAAGGGCAGGGTCCGCGCGCTGACCACGTTCGGGAACGACCTGGCCGCCGTCACGGTCGGCGGCTCCACCGGCCTGTACGACTTGACCATCGGCAAGCTCGTCCGTTCGCTCAGCACGGGCGGAGCGGCGGTCGGCGGGACGGCGGCCGGCGGGCGCAGGATGATCGCGGCGGGCGGCGCCGGCGTCCAGGTGTGGAACGCCGACCAGGGCGACCGGCTGGGCGTCCTGCTGGGCGCGGGCACGGAGGTGACGTCGCTGGCGGTGGGCGACGGCCTCCTGGTCGCCGAGCGGTCCGGCCGCCTCCAAGCCTGGAGCCTCACCGGCAACGCCTGACGGGCAGGGCCTGGCGAGGGGGCGGCCGGCGGGCAACACCTCACAGGGCAGCGCCTGACCGTGCCGACCCCTCGTGCGGCCGTACCGATAGGCTCTGACGGCATATCACCTTTCGATTTAGGAGCGCATCCCGTGGCTACCATCGAGGTCGTATACGCTCGCGAGATCCTCGACTCCCGGGGCAACCCCACGGTCGAGGTCGAGGTCGTGCTCGACGACGGCAGCACCGGCCGCGCGGCCGTGCCGAGCGGTGCGTCCACCGGCCAGTTCGAGGCGGTCGAACTGCGTGACGGCGGCAAGCGGTACGGCGGCAAGGGCGTGGAGAAGGCCGTGCTCGCCGTGACCGACGAGATCCAGGAGGAGATCAGCGGGATCGAGGCCGAGGACCAGCGCATCATCGACCAGATCATGATCGATCTGGACCGCACGCCGAACAAGGCGAAGCTCGGCGCCAACGCCATCCTCGGTGTCTCGCTGGCGGTGGCGAAGGCCGCCGCCGACAGCGCGGACCTGCCGCTGTTCCGCTACCTGGGCGGCCCCAACGCGCACGTGCTGCCCGTGCCGATGATGAACATCCTCAACGGCGGTGCCCACGCCGACACGAACGTGGACATCCAGGAGTTCATGATCGCGCCGATCGGGGCGGAGACGTTCCGCGAGGCCGTGCGCATGGGCACGGAGGTGTACCACGCGCTGAAGGCGGTGCTGAAGGAGAAGGGTTACGCCACGGGCCTGGGCGACGAGGGCGGTTTCGCGCCCAACCTGCCCTCCAACCGCGACGCGCTCGACCTGATCCTGGTCGCCATCGAGAAGGCCGGCTACGTGCCCGGCGAGGACGTCGCGCTGGCGCTCGACGTGGCCGCCTCCGAGTTCCACAAGGACGGCGTCTACACGATCGACGGCAAGGGCCTGTCGTCGCAGGAGCTCATCGCGTTCTACGAGGACCTGGTCGCCAACTACCCGCTCGTCTCCATCGAGGACCCGCTGAACGAGGAGGACTGGGAGGGCTGGAAGGCCATCACGGCCTCCTTGGGCGACAAGGTGCAGCTCGTCGGCGACGACCTGTTCGTGACGAACCCCGAGCGGCTGGAGCGCGGCATCAAGGAGGGCGCGGCCAACGCCCTGCTGGTCAAGGTCAACCAGATCGGCACGCTGTCGGAGACCCTCGACGCCGTGGACCTGGCCCACCGCAGCGGCTACCGCTGCATGATGAGCCACCGCTCGGGCGAGACCGAGGACACGACGATCGCCGACCTCGCGGTGGCGGTCAACTGCGGCCAGATCAAGACCGGCGCGCCGGCCCGCTCCGACCGCGTCGCCAAGTACAACCAGCTGCTGCGCATCGAGGAGCTCCTCGATGACGCCGCGCGCTACGCGGGTCGCGCGGCTTTCCCGCGTTTCCGGCGCTAGTTTCGAGTACGGCTCGCGGCACCCCGTAATCCGGCCGCGAGCCGTACTTGAGGGGGTGTGCAGCAATTGGCGAAAAGGCCGCAGCTCACCGGGAGGGCCGCCATCCTGGCCGTCGTGGTGTGCGCGATCGCGATGAGCCTGGCCTACCCTGTGCGCGAGTACATCAGCCTGCGCCGCAGCATCTCCGAGCTGCGCGCCGAGAAGGCCAGGGTCGAGGCGGAGAAGCAGGCGTTGCTCGCCCGCGACCGGCAGAGCGACGACCCCAACTGGATCAAGAAGACGGCGAAGGAGCGGCTGCATTACTGCGGGCCGGGCGAGAAGTGTTACGTGGTGATGGAGCCCGAGCAGCCCGAGCGGCAGTCGGCCGTGAAGCAGCCGGCGGCGGTGCCGCCGTGGTACGAGACGCTGTGGGAGTCGGTGGAGGCCGCCGACAAGGGCACCGGGCGCCGCGCGGTGACGGGAAGGGAAAGTGTTGGACAGTAAGGACGTCGAGGTCGTCGAGAAGCAGCTCGGGCGGCCGCCCCGGGGGTTGCGCGGGGTGGCGCACCGCTGCCCGTGCGGCAACCCCGACGTGGTGGAGACCGCGCCCCGGCTGCCCGACGGCTCGCCCTTCCCGACGCTCTACTACCTGACCTGCCCGAAGGCGGCCTCGGCCATCGGCACGCTGGAGGGCTCCGGCCTGATGCGCGAGATGCAGGCCAGGCTGGCCACCGAGCCGGAGCTGGCGGCGGCCTACCGGGCGGCGCACGACGACTACGTCGCCAGGCGCGACGAGGCCGCGAAGGAGGAGGGGCTGGAGCCGCTCCCGCGCGACATGCAGAGCACCGGGGGCATGCCGGAGCGGGTCAAGTGCCTGCACGCGCTGGTGGCGCACGAGCTGGCGGCCCCCGGGACGAACCCGTTCGGCAGGGAGGCGCTCGACGCCCTCCCCGACTGGTGGAGTGAAGGACCATGCGTGTAGCCGCCATCGACTGCGGCACCAATTCCGTACGCCTGCTCATCGCCGACGTCGAAGGCGAGGAGCTGACGGACGTCGAGCGGCTGATGGAGATCGTCCGCCTGGGTGAGGGCGTCGACGAGACGGGCCGGCTGTCGCCCGACGCCCTGGCGCGCACGTTCAAGGCGATGCGCTCCTACCAGGAGCTGATCGAGCGGCACGGCGCCGCCGCGACGCGCGTGGTGGCGACGAGCGCGACGCGCGACGCGGCCAACCGGCACGAGTTCGTGGCGGGGGTCCGCGAGATCTTCGGGGTGGAGCCGGAGGTGGTGTCGGGGGCCGAGGAGGCGGAGCTGTCGTTCACGGGCGCCACCAGGGGGCTGGTGCGCCTGTCGCCGGAGACGGAGGTGCCGCAGGGGCCGCTGCCCCCGTACCTGGTGGTGGACATCGGTGGCGGCTCGACGGAGTTCGTGGTCGGGGCGGAGCACGCGCAGGCGATGTTGTCGGTGGACATCGGCTGCGTGCGCCTGACCGAGCGGCACCTGCGCGGGGCGGGCGACCCGTCTCCCGCGCAGGCCCTGGGGGCCGTGGTGGCGGACATCGAGGCCGCGCTCGCCCGGGTGGAGGCCGCGGTCCCGGTGCGGCAGGCGCACACGCTCGTGGGCCTGGCCGGCTCGGTGACGACGGTCGCGGGCATCGCGCTCGACCTGCCCAGGTACGACTCGGAGCGCATCCACCACTCACGGATCTCGGCGGAGCAGGTGCACGAGGTGACGCGGCGGTTGCTCGCGATGACGCATGGTGAGCGGGCGGCGCTGCCGGTCATGCATCCGGGGAGGGTTGACGTGATTGGCGCGGGTGCGCTAATTCTTGACCGGATCGTTCGCCGTTTCGCGTTTTCCCAGGTCGTGGTGAGCGAGCACGACATCCTCGACGGAATCGCCTGGGCCCTCGCCGGAAGCTGAAGAAATCCGGACATTTCCGATCTGCGGGCCGTGTTGAGCGTGCATTCAGTATTGTGATTAGGTAAAGGGGCATTACGGGGGCTTTGCCATATCGCTATGCGCGAAAGGCGCCGGCGTGGCGACCGTTCCCGAGCGCGTCTCTTCCCTCACGGAATGGAGCACTCTCACATGATGTCTGTTGGGTTAGCACGTAAGGCCGCCGCGTTCGGCGCTTCGGCCGCGGTGCTGGCCGGTCTGTCCGCGGGTCTGCTGTCCAGCCCCGCCCAGGCGGCCACCAAGGCGGCGCCCAAGGTCTCGGTCTCCGCGCCGAAGGCCTCCCCGGGCGACTACGAAGGTTCCTGCCCGACAAAGATCAACTTCGCGGCCCAGATCAAGGTGCCCGTCAAGGGCAAGACGGAGCTGGCCTACCGCTGGCTCCACGGTGACGGGTCCAAGGGCAAGGTCAACGTGATCAAGCTCAAGGGCCACGGCACCAAGACGGTGACGGTCAAGCAGGCCATCACCTTCAAGGAGGACGTCAAGGGCTGGGAGGCCGTCC
This sequence comes from Nonomuraea composti, assembly GCF_012034275.1. Taxonomy (NCBI): domain Bacteria; kingdom Bacillati; phylum Actinomycetota; class Actinomycetes; order Streptosporangiales; family Streptosporangiaceae; genus Nonomuraea; species Nonomuraea composti. The sequence goes on from NZ_JAATEP010000005.1 coordinate 129,669, forward strand.
AGGTCCTCGGTCCGAAGAAGGTCACCTCGAAGCGGGGCTACTTCTCGGTCTCCTGCCAGGAGGCGCAGGAGGTCGACCGTACGCAGCTCGACCCGACGGTCACGGCGCGCGCCTGGGCCAGCCCGAGCTCGTACGCCGGCCGCTGCGACACCTACGGCGACAAGATCGACTTCACCGGCCTGATCAAGGTCGACCGTCCGTCGTGGGTCCGTTACCGCTGGGTCCTCAACGGTGACGTGGTCGACTACGGCAAGATCAAGGTCCGCGACGCCCGCAAGGTCGGCTTCGGCATCAACCCGCGTCACAGCCAGCGCGGCTGGGCGCAGCTCGAGGTGCTGAGCCCCGACGCCACCTCCTCCAACCGGGCCTACTACCGGGTCTGGTGCAAGGACGAGCGCCGCGACGACCACCGCGACGACCACAAGGGCGACCACAGCACGCCCGACTCGCACGACAGCAAGGTCTCCGCGGCCGCCTCGGTCTCGACCGGCGCCGGCTGCTCGGTGACCGCGACGGGCTCGGTCACCGCGACCGCGGCCGGCACCGTCAGCTACAGCTGGGCCCTGAACGGCGCCGTGCTGAGCAAGGGCTCGGTCGAGTTCGGTGCCAACGGCGGGTCGCAGGCCATCAGCGGCTTCTCCACGACGGCGGAGGCCAAGAGCGGCACCGTGACGCTCTCGGTCTCGGGTCCTGGTGGCAGCGACACCGACACCAAGTCCTACGTCTGCAGCTGAGCGGCACGAAGCTGATCGCTTGAGCCGGGTGGCACCTTCGGGTGCCGCCCGGTTTTTCTGTTGCCACTACTGCGCTTAGCACAGTAGTGTGCATCGCGTGGACAGCAGCCAGCTCCTCAAGGGAGTGCTCGACCTGGCCGTGCTGGCCGTCCTGAACGAACGCGACGGCTACGGCTACGACGTCGTGCGCAGGCTCAGGGAGGCCGGGTTGCAGGAGGTCGGCGACGCCTCCGTCTACGGCACGCTGCGCCGCCTGTTCAAGGCCGGCGCCCTCACCTCATACGTGGTGGCCTCCGACGAGGGGCCGCATCGCAAGTACTACGGGCTCAACGACGTCGGCAGGGACATGTACGCCGCCTCGGCCAAGACCTGGGCCTCCTTCTCGGCCACCATGGCCGCCCTGCTCAAGGAGGGACAAGAATGACCCCCGAACAGTACGCGCAGGCCGTACGGGATGCCCTGGCCGACCATCCCGAGCGGGAGGAGCTGCTGGAGGACCTCGACGACCATCTCGCCGAGATCGCCGCGGAGTCGGACCTGCCGCTGGAGAACCGGCTGGGGCCGCCCGAGGTTTATGCCGAGGAGCTGGCCTCCGCGTACGGGGAGCGGCCTCAGAGCGGCGGTGGGCGCCGTACGGGGCCGCGCGACCGGCTCCGGAGGGTTCATGCCGGGCTGATGGGATATGGGCCTTACCGGAGCTTTGCGCGCTTCCTGCCGGAGCTGCGGCCCGGATGGTGGGTGCTGCGGGGCTACGTGCTGGCCATGGTGCTGGTGGCGTTCGCGGGTGAGCCCGCGCTCGTCCCCATGACACCGCCTGCCTGGCTGGCCGTCATCGCCGGGATCTGGGCGTCGGTCTGGTTCGGCCACAGGAATGAGCGGCGCGGCGGCCGGGGGAGCGGGCGGCGGCTGCTCGGGCTGGCGGCGGTGGCGGTGAACGCGGTGGCCGGGTTCGCGTTGTTCGTGGGCATGGTGGCGGCGGGCGACGCGCTCACGCCGCAACCGGAGGAGGACCAGGCGGTGTGGATGCAGCCGGCCTCGTCCGACGGCGTCTACAACCTGCGCCCCTACGCCAAGGACGGCACGCCGCTGACCGACGTCTACCTCTACGACCAGGACGGCAACCCGTTCGTGACGAACCCCGAGTTCTACGGCTACCGCGTGGACCGCGCCTGCGGCGAGCCGGTGCTCAACCGCTACCCGCTGCCCCTGGTCGAGGACGACGGGCAGGGCGAGCAGGTGGCCACGGCCACCGCCTGCTCCACGCCGGCGCCGGAGCCGATGGCGACGGTGCGGCCGTCGCAGGCGCCCGCGCAGACGCGGAAGCCGACCCAGAGCGCCGCGCCGGAGCACAAGGACTGATCGGGCACCATCGGTGTCATGAGCTTCGTACCTCCTGGCACCGGCTGGCCCGGCGACCCCGCGACCCCTGACACCCCGGTCGCCCTGGACCCCGCGGACGTGCGCCGCCTCGCCGCCGCCAGCAGCACCCTCGCGGAGCTCACGGCAGAGCAGTCCGTCTGCCGTGCGTGTCCCCGCCTGGTGGAGTGGCGTGAGGACGTCGCCGAGGTGCGGCGGCGCGCGTTCGCGGACGAGACGTACTGGGGCCGTCCCGTCCCGGGCTGGGGTGCCGAGCGGCCGCGGATCCTGCTGGTGGGGCTGGCGCCGGCCGCGCACGGGGGCAACAGGACCGGGCGGATCTTCACGGGTGACCGCAGCGGCGACTGGCTGTTCGCCTCGCTGTACCGGTGCGGGCTGGCGGCGAAGGAGACCAGCACGTACGCGGACGACGGGCAGGAGTTGCCGCACACGCGCGTGCTGGCGTCGGTGCGCTGCGCGCCGCCGGCGAACAAGCCGCTGCCGGAGGAGAAGGCGGCGTGCTTCCCGTGGATGGCGCGGGAGGTGGCGCTGGTGGCGCCGTACGTGCGGGTGGTGGTGGCGCTCGGCGGGTTCGCCTGGCAGGCGATGTGGCCGGCGCTCAAGGACGCGGGTTACGCGCTGCCGCGCAGCCGCCCGCCGTTCGGCCACGGGGCAGAGGTCGAGGTCTCGTACGGCGAGGCGCCCGTCACCTTGATCGGCTGCTACCACCCGAGCCAGCAGAACACCTTTACCGGCCGCGTCACCGCCCAAATGCTGGACGACATCTTCACCAGGGCCAGGTCACTGGCTGTGTGACGCGTCCCACCACCCCAGGATTGGATTCACCGGAAGCCTCTGACGTAAGCTTGTGAATGCTTTCACAAGCATTCCACGAGGGATGGGGCCTCAGGATGAACAAGCACATTTTGATCGTCGGCGGCGGATACGTCGGCCTTTACACGGCGCTGCGGCTGCAGCGCAGGCTCCACCGCGAGCTGCGCAGCGGAGAAGCCCGCATCACGATCATCGACCCCCAGTCCTACATGACCTACCAGCCGTTTCTGCCGGAGGCGGCGGCGGGCAACCTCTCGCCGCGCCACATGGTGGCCCCGCTGCGGCGGGTCCTGCCGAAGGTGCACATCCTGAACGGCACCGTGACCAAGGTCGACCACGCCGGCCGCACCGTGACCTTCCAGCCGGCCGAGGGCGAGCCGCGGCAGGTGGCGTACGACGTGATCGTCATGGCGGCGGGCTCGATCTCGCGCACGCTGCCCATCCCGGGCCTGACCGACATCGGCATCGGGTTCAAGACCGTCGGGGAGGCCATCGCGCTGCGCAACCGCGTGCTGCACCTGCTCGACGTGGCCGAGTCGACCGACGACCCGGAGGTGCGGCGCAGGGCGCTGACGTTCGTGGTGGTCGGCGCCGGCTTCGCGGGCGTCGAGGCCCTGGCCGAGCTGGAGGACATGGCGAAGGACTCGACGCGCTACTACCGCAACATCAAGCCGTCGGACATCCGCTGGGTGCTCGTGGAGGCCACGAACCGGGTGCTGCCCGAGGTCGGCCCCGAGATGGGCAAGTGGACGCTGGAGCAGCTGCGCGAGCGCGGCATCGACGTCCGGCTCGACACCCGGCTGGAGTCGTGCGTCGGCGGGCACGTGGTGCTGTCGGACGGCGAGGAGTTCGACGCCGAGACGCTCGTGTGGACGGCGGGCGTCAAGCCCAGCCCCGTGGTGAACGACAGCGACCTGCCGCTCGACGAGCGCGGCCGGATCAAGACCACGGCCATGCTCACCGTGGCGGGCACGCCGGGCGCCTTCGCGGCGGGCGACGCCGCCGGGGTGCCCGACGTCACGAACCCCGGGCAGTACTGCGCGCCGAACGCCCAGCACGCCGTGCGGCAGGCGAAGGTGCTGGCCGACAACATCGTCCGCCACCTTCGGGGCCAGGAACTGGTCGAATACCGCCACAAGTATGTCGGATCGGTGGCCGGTCTGGGCCTGCATCAGGGCGTCGCCAATGTCTATGGCGTCAAGCTTCGCGGATTCCCTGCGTGGTTCATGCACCGGACCTACCATCTGTCGCGGGTGCCGACGCTGAACCGCAAGGTCCGTGTCGTCGTCGATTGGACCCTGGCCCTGTTCTTCAAGCGCGAGACGATCTCTCTGGGTGAGATGGAGCACCCGCGTGAGGGCTTCAGGGCCGCGGTGGCGACGACCCGCCGCTAGCCCAGGTACGGCAGCGCCCCGGCGAACCATTGCCGGGGCGTTTTCGGCACCCCTGGTCGCAAGCGGAAGGGGTACCACGGGTGGGTCTTTCAGCGGTGACCGTGCTCGGCGTCGACCGGCCCGGCGTGATCGCCGCAGTAACCGGTTCGCTCGCCGACTGCGGCGCGAACATCCAGGACTCGACCATGACGTTGCTCGGCGGCCACGTCGCGATGATGCTGCTCGTCTCCGGCGAGCTGGACCCGGCGGAGCTCAGGAAGCGGGTGGAGGCGCCCGACCTGGTGGTGAGCGCCTCCGCCATCGGGACGAGCCGGCACTTCTGCGAGGAGGGCGACGGCCTCGGCTACGTCCTGACGGTGCACGGACCCGACCGGCCGGGCATCATCTCCGCGATCAGCGCCGTCCTCGCCGCGGACGGCGGCAACATCACCGGCATGAGCACCAGGCTCACCGGCCGGCTCTACGTCCTGATCGCCGACGTGGAGCTGCCGAAGCAGGTGGACGTGGCGGCGCTCATGCGCAGGCTGGCGGCCGTCGGCGCCAGTCTCGACTCCGACATCACCTTCCGGCCTGTCGAACCGGACTTGCTGTGATCAGGTCAGGGGGTACGGTCCGCGAGGTGCTCGGCGCCCCGCACCCCCTCCTGACCGCCGTGGCCGAGCCGGTGGACCCGACCGCCCCCGAGGTGGTGGCCGCCGCGGCGGATCTGCTGGCCACCCTGCGCCGCGCGCGCTCCACGACGGGCCTGGCGGCCCCCCAGATCGGCCTGAGCCTGCGGCTGATCGCCTTTGACGCCCGGCGCCACCCCCGGAGTAGGTCGTGGGCCGGAGAGCTCGTGGTGGCCAATCCCAGGCTCGCCAGCGCGGCCCACTGGGACGAGGGCCGCGAGGGCTGCGCCTCGATCATCGGGCTCACCGCCGACGTACGCCGTGCGACGCGTATCACCGTACATGGGCATTTGCCAGGCACGGGCGAGGCCGTCACCATCGAAGCGGATGCCATCGAAGCTCGGTGCATTCAGCACCAACTCGACCATCTGGACGGTCTACTCTTCTTGGACAGAGTCCCTGGAGTGCTATCACTTCACCGCAGACTTCACACTTGTGACGCCTGATGCGAAGTTGTGCTCCTCGGAAGCATGGTCCGTTTCGTATGATTACGGCGCCCCCGTAGCCCAATGGCAGAGGCAAACCCCTTAAAAGGGTTGACGTGCGGGTTCGAATCCCGCCGGGGGCACTTGCAACTTATACCCAATTTAGGTCGCTGACCTGGCGGTTTACCGCGCCCCCCGGACAGGCTCCCAGCAGGACGCCATCGGCGGCCTCCCGGCCGATATCGAGTTGTTATGGATTTGTCCTGTGACCGGCCGATCACTGGTGGTGGATGACCGCCCGGGATATTGACAATCCGGCCGTTTTCTGCTCGCCCCGCGCCTTTGCCGGAGTTTCTTTCCGTGAATGGTTGACTACGCCTTACAGCCGGGTTTTCGCGCGGGAAACGTCTCATGCCATGAGACGGGGCCCGCCGGCGGCGCCGCGGGAGGATTTCCCGGGCCGCTGGTGACCTGGGGAACTCCGGGGCGGGCACGTTCGTTGTGATCGCAGCCGAAGTCCCGAATGAACATCGATCTGAGCGTCAGTTGACCAAGGTGGCGCCGGGCCCCGTAGGCTCGGCGACACAGGAGGCAGCGATGGAGAGCAAGAACCCCGTATTCAGCAGGTCGCGGCAGCAGGCCGCGGCGGGCTGGGCCGGCCCCACCCCGTCCCCCGACCAGCTGCAGAACATGTACGACGCGCCGTCGTACGCACCACCGTCCCGGCCGGCGTACCGGACCATGACGATCGACGACGTCGTGGTCCGAGGGTTCATGACCCTCGGGGCGCTCGTCCTGGCCGCCGCGGCGGCCTGGTATCTCAACGTACCGCCCATGGTCGCCATCGGGGCGGCCGTCGTCGCGCTCGTCCTGGGCCTGATCGCGTCGTTCACCATGAGCACCAACCCGGCGCTCATCCTGGGCTACGCGGTCGCCGAGGGCGTCTTCCTGGGCAAGATCAGCTCCGTCTTCGAAGGCATGATCAGCGGCATCGTGCTTCAAGCGGTGCTCGGCACGGCCTTCGCGTTCGGGGCGGTGCTGACCGTCTACGCCCTGCGCATCGTCCGGGTGACACCCAAGCTGGTGAAGTTCGTGGTCGCCGCCGCGATCGCGGCCGTCGGCCTCGTGCTCGTCAACCTGATCGTCGGCCTGTTCAACGACGGCGGTCTCGGGCTGCGCACCGACACCCCGCTCGGCTGGATCTTCAGCATCGCGATGATCCTGCTCGGCTGCTTCTTCCTGCTGCTCGACTTCGACTCCGTCGAGCAGGGCGTCAAGCAGGGCGCCCCGGAGAAGTTCGCCTGGCAGTGCGCGTTCGGCCTCACGCTGAGCCTGGTGTGGATCTACCTGGAGGTGCTGCGGTTCGTCAGCTATTTCACGAGTAGCGACTGACCGTTCATCGCCACGACACCCACGAGGGCCCTGCCGTTCCGGCGGGGCCCTCTGCGCTGAGCGACCGAAAATCTACCTGCCGTCACGAAGAGATGCCGGACTGGGGCTTGCCATTCGCACGTCCGTGTTGCAGTGTCAAGCAAAGGACCTTAATCCGCGGAGGTGCCCATGTCCTTGAACCACTCACCGGAGACGCAGACGAAGCTCATCGCAAGGGTCCCGACGATCACGGGACGCGAACTCCCCGAGTGGTTTCAAGCCATCGACAACGGCCCGAGCTTCCTACGGTGTGACGAGCGGGCCAACTGGCTCGCCGACGAGCACGGGCTGACCCACGGCTACGCCGCCGCCATCGTCCACGAGCACGAGCGGCACCGCCGTAACCGTATGGGCTTCATCTAAGCCCACCATCCCCGCGCCCGTGCCCCAAGCGCGGGCGCGTCATCATGAGGTCATGGATCTCGACAAGGCACTCGACTTTCTCCGCCACCATCACCGCGCGGTCCTGCTCACCAGACACCGCGACGGGCGCCCGCAGATGTCCCCGATCACGGTCGGGGTGCAGGACGGCCGCGTAGTGATCAGCTCCAGGGAGACCGCGGCCAAGGTCCGCAACGCCCTCCGCGATCCCGCGGTCTCGCTCTGCGCGTTCACCGACGGCTTCTTCGGCGAATGGATCCAGGTCGACGGCACGGCGGAGATCATCCACCTGCCCGAGGCGATGGACCTGCTGGTCACCTACTACCGCGACATCTCGGGCGAGCACCCCGACTGGGACGACTACCGCGCCGCCATGGAGCGCGACCGGCGCGTCATCATGCGCATCACCCCCACACGCGTGGGGCCGACCCGGCACGGGTAGGGGTTCGGCGAGCCGCGGCGAGGACCCCGGCCGCGGCTCGCCGGCACACCCCTTGCTTGATCAGCTCAGGCGTTCGGCCTTTTGATCAGCTTCCTTTTTTGATCAGCTCAGGCGCTCGACGACCATCGCCATGCCCTGGCCGCCGCCCACGCACATCGTCTCCAGGCCGATGCTCTTGTCGTGGTGCTGCAGGCTGTTGATCAGCGTCGAGGTGATCCTGGCCCCCGTCATGCCGAACGGGTGACCGACCGCGATCGCGCCGCCGTTGACGTTGAGCCGGTCGAGGTCGATGCCCAGCTCCTTGTACGAGGGGATCACCTGCGCCGCGAACGCCTCGTTGATCTCCACCAGGTCGATGTCGTCGATCGCCATCCCGGCCCTGGCCAGCGCCTGCTTCGACGCCTCCACCGGGCCGAGGCCCATGATCTCGGGCGACAGGCCCGAGACGCCGGTGGAGACGATCCTGGCCAGCGGCGTGATGCCCAGCTCCGCCGCCTTGACGTCACTCATGATCACGACGGCCGCCGCGCCGTCGTTCAGCGGGCAGCAGTTGCCGGCCGTGACCGTGCCGTCCGGGCGGAAGACCGGCTGCAGGGAGGACACCTTCTCGTACGTCGTGCCCGCCCGCGGGCCGTCGTCCTTGCTGACCACCGTGCCGTCCGGCAGCGTCACCGGCGTGATGTCCTTCTGCCAGAACCCGTCGGCCAGCGCCTTCTCCGCCAGGTTCTGCGAGCGCACGCCGAACTCGTCCTGCTCCTGCCGCGAGACACCCTTGATCTGCGCCAGGTTCTCCGCCGTCTGCCCCATGGCGATGTAGATGTCGGGGACGGCGCCGTCCTCGCGGGGGTCGTGCCACGTCTTCCCGCCCTCCGCGTACGCCTTCGTGCGCTCGCGGGCCTCCAGGAAGATCGGGTTGTGCGTGTCGGGCAGCGAGTCGGAGTTGCCCTTGACGAACCGCGAGACCGTCTCGACACCCGCCGAGACGAACACGTCACCCTCGCCGGCCTTGATGGCGTGGAAGGCCATCCGCGTGGTCTGCAGCGAGGAGGAGCAGTAGCGGGTCACCGTGGTGCCGGGCACGTTGTCGAGCCCCAGCATCACCGCCACCACGCGGGCCATGTTGAAGCCCTGCTCGCCTCCGGGCAGGCCGCAGCCCAGCATGATGTCCTCGATCGAGGCGGGGTCGAGCTGCGGCACCTTCGCCAGCGCCGCCTTGATCATCTGCACGGTCAGGTCGTCGGGGCGGATGTCCTTGAGCGAGCCCTTGAAGGCTCGCCCGATGGGGGAACGCGCGGTTGCGACGATGACTGCCTCGGGCATGGCCCCTCCTTTGTCGGCGCTAATAGTAGAACTATATTCCAGTTCTTTCCGCAAGACCCGCCACCCCTCGGGATGCGGCTCTCCCACCGTCGTGGGTGCGGGTCCCTTCGGGGGGTGAGGGAGGGGTGCCGCCGCGCGGCGCCGTGCGCGTCTGGTACGACGGCTGCGGAAGCACGCTGCGGCGCTGCCCGCCTGCGGCGATCGGCATGCGATCGGCTGCGGCACTCGATGGCGCTGCCCGGCTGCGGTGCAGGGGCGCTGCCCTCGCCGCGTTCGAGGGTGCTGGCGCTTGGCGCGGCGGCCGGAGGGAGCGGGCCGCGGCGTTGCCCGCCTGCGGTGGGCGGCATGCTGATCGCCTGCGGCACTCGGTGGTGCTGCCCGGCTGGGGCGCGGCAGTGCTGTCCGGTGCGGCGTCCGCGAGTGCTCGTCGCCCGTTGCGTCGCGGGGCGCCTGCCGGGCGAGGCTGCGGGCGCTGGGCGGGGATGGCGGGGCGGGGGGTGGTTAGCCGTACATGCCGGGTGTTGGGGCCGTTTGGTCGTTGATGGCGTGCAGGGCGCCCTTTTCGTCGCGCCACAGGCGCCAGCCGTCCTGGCTGCCGGTGAACCAGGGGGGCGGGACGGAGGTGGAGGGGGCGCGTTTGCCGGTGGCGAGGTTGTATTCGCAGAGGGCGGCCGTCGAGTAGAAGCCGGGGGGCTGGCCCTTCAGGGGCAGGGGTTTGGGGTCGGTGATGCAGAAGGACCAGCCGCGTTCCTCCTCCACCGGCACCGACCGCCCCGAGGTGACGTCGAAGGCGGTGCCCTTGGCGTCGTGCTTGAGGAAGCCGAGCTTGTCCATGCGGTCGGGGAAGGCCAGCCACCAGCCGGAGCCGGGCACGTCGGTGGCGCTGATCTGGCCGACCACGCGCCCGGTGGCGGGGTCGAGGCGGGCGAAGCCGCCGTAGGTGCCCTGCTGGTCGACGGGCCGGACGACGGGGGCGAAGCCGGGGGAGCCGCTGGGGTAGACGCGGACGACGGAGGGCCGCATCCAGTTGATGGTGCCGTCGGCGATGCGGATCGAGAACAGGCCGAAGGTGGAGATCTTCCTGGTCTGCGGGTTGGTGTAGGGGGCGACGTAGCCGACCAGGTCGTCGCCGGCCGCGCCGAACGCCCAGCCGCCGGACAGGTCGGTGCCGGGGCCGAGCGCCTGCTCGATGGGCTGCTGCCACTGCAGCTTGCCGGTCTTGACCTCGTACGACTCGACCATGGGGTTGGCGGCGAGCCGGAGCAGGACGACGCGGCCCTGATCGGACCATTCGACCTCGGAGATGCCGGGCAGGTGCCACAGCTGCTTGCCGGTGGCGGGGTCGAGCACCACCATGCGGGCCTTGGCGAGGGCGGTGTGCTCGGACAGGCAGATGTACGGGCCGCAGCGTTGCGGCCCGAACGTGGAGTGGATGGGCCGCGTCCACTTGGGGGCCCCGGTGCGGGCGTCGCGGGCGATGAGCGTGGCGTTCCAGCGGCCCTTCTTGGCCGGGTCGAGCGCCACGACCATGGCCTGCCCGGCGGCCGTCTGGACGATCGCGGGGGCGGAGACGCCCATGCCGGGCAGGCGCCCGGCCATCGTGGCGGGGTGGGCCCACAGGCGCCTGCCGTCGCGCAGGCCGACGGCGACGGTCTCGAGGGCGCCGTCGGGCCTCATGGAGGTGACGGCGACGACACCGGCCGTGACCGCCATCCGGCTGACGGCGTTGACCTGGGTGTTCTGCCAGGTGGGGAACTTCGAGGTGGCCGCGTCGCTGCCGGAGCAGGCGGCGAGGGCGAAGGGGGCGGCGAGGGTTCCGGCGAGAGCGATGGACGTTTTCCAGAGGGGCCGGAGCACGGGCAATTCACTCCAAAAAGGATGGGGGAGTGACGGCTCCGGAGCGCAGAGTGACCGGCTGGAGGCGCGCGGCCGTCAGGCGTCGTTGACTGCCTCGCCGAGTCGCCGGCGGAACAACGTCGCCCACTTCCCGTGCAGGCCCGTCGCCCGCCCGTCGACCCTGGTCGCGGTGACCTCGGTGCCGGGCTCCTCCGCGGCCGTAGCCGCCGCGAGGTAGATCGGTTGCAGAGCTTCGCCGCGTGCGGGCCGGGGCTCAGGCCACAGCCCCAACGCAGCGCACACTGACGGTAGCACCGCGTAAGCGGCCTGCGCGTAACCTCGGTCACTTGGATGGAAACGATCGGGTCCGAACATTTCTGTCGGGTTTGTATCGAACTCCGGGCCCAGGACGTCGGCGAACGCCACCGTACGTCCGCCCGCGTCCACCACCGCGACCGTCTGCGCCGCGGCGAGCTGCCGGCTCCAGCGCCGCGTCACCCAGCGCAGCGGCTGCGCGATGGGCCGCACGGTGCCGAGGTCGGGGCAGGTGCCGACGATCACCTCGGCGCCGGCGTCCCGCAGCCGCCGCACGGCCTTGGTCAGGTGCCGTACGGCGATGGCCGGCGGCGTCTGCGTGATGATGTCGTTGGCCCCCACGAAGATCACCGCCACGTCGGGCTCCATGGCCAGGGCCACGTCCACCTGCCCGGCCAGCTCCGCCGACGGGGCGCCGGACTTGCCCGCGACGACCAGCCGCACCGGGCGCTCGGCGACCGCGGCCAGGCCGTTGGCCAGCAGCACGGCGGGGGTCTTGGCCGGGTCGGTCACGCCCAGGCCCACGGAGGTGGAGTCGCCGAGCATCGCCATCTTGATCGGCTCGCCGGGGAACTCGCCGTACACGCCGTCGGAGGGCGGCCCGTCCAGGCCGTGGGGCTGGCCGATCGCCTTGCGGGCGAGCAGACCCTCGGCGATCAGCAGGCCGTAGGCCGTGGCTCCCAGAGCCGTCAGCCCACCGCCTCCGAGCGCCGCCGCTGTAGCGATCCTCCGCGCCGCGCGCGCCATGCCAGCTGCCCAGACCACGTACGTGCCTCCTCGGTCCAACTCGGCGGTAGCGTTTGCTTGGAACTAGCCGAGGGCCTGCCACCCCCACTGGATCTCGGCCGTTGGCAAGCTGACCAAGCTTCGGTGAAGAAGGTGAACACCTCGGTGCGCGTTTACGATTCCCTCGTCGACCTCATGGGGAACACTCCGCTCGTCCGCCTGCACAAAGTCAACGCGGGGCTGCCCGCGCAGGTGGTGGCGAAGGTCGAGTACTTCAACCCCGGCGGGTCGGTCAAGGACCGCATCGCCGTCCGCATGATCGAGGCCGCGGAGAAGTCGGGCGAGCTGCGCCCGGGTGGCGTGATCGTGGAGCCGACCTCCGGCAACACCGGCGTGGGGCTGGCCATCGTGGCCCAGCAGAAGGGCTACCGGTGCCTGTTCGTGGTGCCGGACAAGGTGGCCCAGGACAAGATCGCGGTGCTGCGGGCGTACGGCGCGGAGGTCGTGGTCTGCCCGACCGCGGTCTCGCCCGACCACCCCGACTCCTACTACTCGGTCTCCGACCGGCTGGCCCGCGAGGTGCCGAACGCCTGGAAGCCGGACCAGTACTCCAACGTCAACAACCCCGACTCGCACTACCACTCCACGGGCCCCGAGCTGTGGGAGCAGACCGACGGCCGGATCACGCACTTCGTGGCGGGCATCGGCACCGGCGGCACGATCAGCGGCACCGGGCGCTACCTCAAGGAGGTCTCGGGCGGGCGGGTGAAGATCATCGGCGCTGACCCGGAGGGCTCGGTCTACTCCGGCGGGTCCGGCCGCCCGTACCTCGTGGAGGGGGTCGGGGAGGACATCTGGCCGGCCACGTACGACACCGAGATCTGCGACGAGATCATCGCGGTGTCCGACAAGGACTCCTTCACCATGACGCGCCGCCTCGCCCGCGAGGAGGGGCTGCTGGTCGGCGGCTCGTGCGGCATGGCGGTCGTGGCGGCGCTGCGCGTCGCGGCGGCGGCGCAGCCCGGCGACATGGTGGTCGTGCTGCTGCCCGACGGCGGGCGGGGCTACCTGTCGAAGATCTTCAACGACGACTGGATGGCCGACTACGGCTTCCTGACCACCAGCTCCGACGAGGGCCTGGTGGGCGACGTGCTGGCGCGCAAGGGGCCGGGGCTGCCGGAGTTCGTGCACGCGCACCCGCACGAGTCGGTCGGCACCGCCATCGCGATCATGCGCGAGTACTCCGTGTCGCAGCTTCCGGTCATGAAGGAGGAGCCGCCGGTCATGGCGGCCGAGGTGATCGGCTCCATCGTCGAGCGCGACCTCCTCGAAGCCCTCTACCACGGCAGGCTCTCCTCCGACGATCCGATCTCCGATCACATGTCCGCGCCGCTACCCACGATCGGCAACGGTGAACCTGTGGCGCGTGCGGTGGAAGCGCTGGAGAAGGCGGATGCGGCGGTTGTGCTCGAAGACGGCAAGCCCGCCGGGCTGATCACCCGGCAGGACCTGCTCGCCTTCCTCGCCAACCACTAGGGCTTCTTGATGCTCTCGATCACGGTGCCGAGGCCCTCCTCGCCGCGGCCCTCCGCGTCGGCGCGCTCGAACAGCCGCAGCAGCGCCTCCGGCACCGTGGTCTCCACCCCGGCCTGCGTCAGCGCCTCCACCGCGTGGCCGAGGCTGACCGCCTGCATGTGCAGGGAGTTCTCCCCGCCCGGATAGACGCCGGCGGCGGCCGCCTCCGCGAGGATCTTGGCGTACCCCATGGGGCCGTCGCCGCCGAGCTGCGTGAACAGCTCCCGCGCGAAGGGCAGGAACTCCAGCGGCGACACCCCGGCCGAGCCCAGCATGGCCATGGCGTGCATGTGGCTGGTCAGGCTCGTCCAGAAGATCAGCAGCAGGGCCTGGTAGTACATCATCGCCAGGCCGTGGTCCGCCCCCACGTACGTGACCCCGCCGAGCGCCTCCAGCGTCGCCCGGTGCCGGTCGAGCACGTCCTGCGGGCCGCTGTAGAAGCTGTACGCGCCCGGCTGCCCGATCCCCGGCGGCGGCACCATGATGCCCGCCGTGATCAGCGTGCCGCCGCGCCCCGCCACCCACTCCGCCGCCTCGCGCAGCTCGTCCGGGGAGCCGGAGCTGAGGTTGACCACCACCTTCCCGTCCAGCCGCGCCTCGCCGAGGCTGTCGTACATCGCCTGGTAGCTGATCTGGCTGACCACCAGGAGCGCGCCGTCCGCCGCCGACGCCGCCCGCACCGCACCCTGGGCGACCAGCGGGTCCGCCTTGCTCGCCGTACGGTTCCACACCTTGACCGCGTGGCCCGCGGCCAGGAACGTCTCGGCCATCTTCGACCCCATCGGGCCGAGGCCCACCACTGTCACGTCACTCATGCCCCCACCATCGGGCGGGCCGCTTCGGAAATCCTTCCGGCCCGCTACGGGTTGGTGGTGATGTGGTGCGTTTCGGGGTGCTCGGGCCGCTTGAGGTCCGTACGGACGACGGCTCGCCCGTACCGGTGGCCGAGGCCAAGGTGCGGGCGCTGCTGGCCGCGCTGCTCGCGTACGGGGGCGGCCCCGTACCGGCGGACCGGCTGATCGACGACCTGTGGGGCGGGCGGCCCACCCCGCTCGGCACCCTCCAGGCCCGCGTCTCCCAGCTGCGCCGCGCCCTCGGCGGCCCCGGCACGATCGTGCTCGAACCGGCCGGCTACCGGCTGGCCGCCTTCGACTGCGACGCGAGCCGCTTCCGCGCGCTCGTCGCCCGGCGCTCCCCGGACCCCCGCGTCCGCGCGGCCGAGCTGGAGGAGGCGCTGGGGTTGTGGCGCGGGCCCGCCTACGCCGACTTCACCGGCTTCGGCTTCGCCAGGGACGAGGCCGACCGGCTGGAGGAGCTGCGGCTCGGGGCGCTGGAGGAGCAGGCCGAGGTGCGGCTCTCCCTCGGTGAGCCCGTGGAGCTGGGCGAGCTGGTGGCGCGGCATCCGCTGCGCGAGCGGCTGGTGGCCGCGCACATGACGGCGCTGTACCGGGGCGGGCGGCAGGGCGAGGCGCTGGCCGCCTACCAGGGGCTGCGGGAGCGGCTGGCGGAGGAGCTGGGCGTGGACCCGGCGCCCGCGACGGCGGCGCTGTACGAGGCGATCCTGCGGCAGGAGCCCGCCCTCGGCCCGCCCGCCCCGCCGCCCACGAAGCCGCCCACGAACCTGCCCGCCCCCGTGACCGAGCTGATCGGGCGCGAGGCGGAGCTGGCCTCCGTACGCGCCTCGCTGGGCACGTCCCGGCTGGTGACCCTGACGGGGCCGGGCGGCGTCGGCAAGACGCGGCTCGCCCTCGCGGCGGCCGGCGAGGTGGCGCGCGACGGCGAGAGCGACGGCGTGTGGCTGGTCGAGCTGGCCGGAGCGGTCGATCCGGCGGAGGCGGTGGCGGCCGTGCTCGGCGTGCGCGACGACGCGACCGCGCCGCTGCCCGACCGGCTGGCCGGGGCGGTCGCGGCCAAGCGGGTGCTGCTCGTCCTCGACAACTGCGAGCACCTGGTCGGCGCGGTGGCCGCGCTCGTGTCAAAGCTGCTGCGGGCCGCGCCCCGGCTGCGCGTCCTCGCCACCAGCCAGGAGCCGCTGGGGGTGGGCGGCGAGTGCGTACGGGTGGTGCCGCCGCTGCCGGAGGCGGAGGCCGTGCGGCTGTTCACGGCACGCGCGGACGTCGAGGCGAGCGAGGCGGTGGCCACCGTCTGCCGGCGGCTCGACGGCATCCCTCTCGCCCTGGAGCTGGCCGCCACCCGCGTGCGGGCACTCGGCGTGGAGGAGCTGGCCGGGCGGCTGGACGACCGGTTCCGCCTGCTCACCGCCGGGATGCGGGACGCCCCCGCCCGGCAGCGCACCCTGCGGGCGATGATCGACTGGAGCTGGGAGCTGCTGACCGGCGCGGAGCGGACGGTGCTGCGGCGGCTGGCCGTGCACGCCGACGGCTGCACGCTGGAGGCGGCCGAGGAGGTCTGCGCCGAGCCGGGACTGGACGTGCTCGACCTGCTGGCCCGGCTCGTCGATCGTTCGCTGGTGGTACGGGTTCCGGGTGCCTCCTCCGGAGGCGGGCCCCGCTACCGGCTCCTGGAGTCGGTCGCCGCCTACTGCGTGGAGCGGCTCCGGGAGGCCGGGGAGCACGAACTGCTCCTGGAGCGGCACGCCCGCTACTACACGGCGCTGGCCGAGCGGGCCGATCTGCGGGGGCCGGGGCAGCGGGAATGGCTCGCCCGGCTCGACGCGGAAAGCGCCAACCTGCGGCTCGCGCTCGCGGGACCGGAGCCGGTGCGGCTGGTCAACGCGCTGAGCTGGTACTGGATCCTGCGCGGGAGGCTGCGGGAGGCCCGCCGCGCCCTGACCACCGCGCTGAACGGGCATGCGGCGGCAGACGGCGGGCCGGAGGTGGCGCGGGCCTCGGTGTGGCTGGCGGCCGTGGAGATGCTGATCGGCGGGCCCGCGACGCCCGTCCGCCGTGACGAGCTCGACCCCGCCGGGGAGGCGCTGGCCGACTGGCTGCTCAGCCACGTGCGGTGGGCGTACGGCGACCGGCGGGCGCACGAGGCGGCGGCCGAGCGGGCGCTGGCCGCGTTCGAGGCGCTGGGCGACCGCTGGGGCGTCGCCGCGGCCCTGTGCCTGCGGGCCAAGCTCGCCGTCGGGCGCGGCGACCTGGCCGCCATGGAGCGCGACGGGGAGCGCGGGCTGGCGATGTTCAGGGAGCTCGGCGACGCGTGGGGCCAGATCGAGGCCATGGACGGGCTCGACCGGGTGGCCGAGATGCGCGGCGACTACGCCAGGTGCGCGCGGCTGCGCGAGGAGGGGCTGCGGATGGCGGAGGAGCTGGGGTTCGAGGTGTCGTTCAAGCTGGCCGGGCTCGGGCGGATCGCGCTGCTGGCCGGCGACTACGCGCTGGCCGACGGCTACCACGAGCGGGCCAGAGCGCTGGCGGTCCAGCAGTCATACATGTCCGCCGAGGAGAACGCGCTGCTCGGGCTGGCCATGAGCGCCCGGCGGCAGGGCCGGTACGCGGAGGCGGAGTCGTACCTGCTGCCCGTCCTGGAGTGGCTGCGGCAGGTGCGGGGGACGCCCGGGATCGCGTTCGTCATGGCGGAGCTGGGCTTCGCCGCCGAGCAGCGCGGCGACGCGGCGACGGCGCTGGCCCGGCACCGCGAGGGGTACGCCGCCGCGCGCGCCAGCGGGGATCCGCGTGCCGTGGCGCTCGCCCTGGAAGGGCTGGCGGGCGCCCTCTCCCTGGACGCACCCGCGGGCTCCGGGGCGGAGGCGCTGGAGCGGGCGGGGCTGCACGGCGACGAGCGGCTGGTCGAGGCGGGCAGGCTGCTCGGGGCGGCGTCGGCCGTCCGGCGATCGGTCGGGGCGCCCCTGCCACCCGGCGAGCGCCTGGACGTGGACCGCGCCTCGGCGCGCCTGCGCGCGGCGCTCGGCGAGGAGGGCTTCCGGCGAGCCCTGGCGTCAGGGGAGGAGGTGTTCCAGCGGGCGCTGACGTCATCCGGGGAGGAGGTGTTCGAGCGGGCGCTGACGTCATCCGGGGAGGAAGCGCTCAGCCGGGCGCTGACGTGGTCGGGAGAGGACGTGCTCGGCCGGGCGTCCGGGTCAGGGGAGCGGGAACTCGGCGATGACTTCCCAGGCGCCCTCGTGACCCGGCCCCGCGTAGAGCCGGCCGCCCAGCGCCTCCACCCGTTCGGCCATCCCGACCAGCCCGAACCCGCCGCCCAGCCGCGACACCCGCGGATCTGACCCCGACCCGAAGTTGCGCACCCGCAGCACCACCACCCGCTCGTGCCGCCGCAGGTCGGCCTCCACCCAGGCGGTGCGCGCGGCGTGCTTGCGGATGTTCGTCAGCGACTCCTGGAGCACCCGGTGCAGGGTGGTCATGACCTCGGGCGGCAGCGTGCGGTCGTCGATCCCGGCCCCGATCTCGAACGCCACCTTCGGCCCCTCCGCCGAGAACCGCTCGGTCAGCATCCGCAGGTCGGCCAGGGTGACGCCGGGCCGGCGGTCCGCGTCGTCCTCCGTGCGCAGCACCGCGACCATGCGCCGCATCGAGGTCAGCGCGTCGGAGCCGGCCGTCGCGATCGCGTCGAGGGCGGGCACCACCGCCTCCGGCTTCGTCTCGGCGACCGTGCGGGCGGCCTGGGCCTGCACCACGATGCCAGTGATGTGGTGGGCGACCAGGTCGTGCAGCTCCCTGGCCAGCTCCAGGCGCTCCGCCCGGCGTACCGAGTGCACGGCCTCCATCCGGCGTTCCTGCTGGAAGCGCAGGTAGCCGCCGATGCCGGCGGCCGTCGACCAGCCCGCGAACAGCAGGAACGCCGACGCCAGCCCCGAGCTCTGGTAGTCGCGCGCGCTGGCCTCCGTCATCAGCACGACCAGCGCCACGCACGCCAGCACGGCGGCCCGGCGGACCGGCTCGACGTGCCGCAGCACCCCGATGAGCAGGACGAGCAGCGAGCCCGTCTCCGCGATGCCCGGCGCGGCGTTGAAACCGGCGCTCTGGATCAGCAGTGAGGTGCCCAGCGACAGGGCCAGCATGAGGCTGAACCCCTCCAGCCGGTACCTGCGTCGCAGCGCCACGGCCACGACGCCGCCCACGCTGCAGGCCAGCACCAGCCACTGGAAGCCGCTGACCACGCCGGCCAGGACGAGGTCGAGCATCAGCAGCATGCCGAGCCAGCCGTACATGGCCAGCTCGCTCAGCCGGCGCAGCCAGTACACGAGGCGCTTGGTATCCCCCACGGCGTCGAGCCTAAGCCGGAAGTCGGACATCTCGTATCAACCGTTCGGCCGAGAGGCCCGGACGGAGACCAGCCCTTCAGCGGAGGCGGCGGAAGGGGGCCTTCGCCGATGCTGGAGGAGTCGGAAGGGGAGAAGACATGGTTGCCATCGGGTTCGCGTTGCTGGGAGTGGGACTGGTCGTGGGCGTGCTGCTCGCGCTGGCCGATCCCGTGCTGCTCTCCCGCATCAACGGGGAGCGGGCGGAGGGCGGCAGCGGCCGGTACATCGAGGCGGACGTGGTGCGGCTCCCGCCCCGGCCGGGCGAGGACCGTCGCGAGCCCAAGGCGGCCTGACAGGCCCGGCTCGCGCGGGCATGGTGCGCGAGCCCGCACGGGAGCTACGTGGGGACGGGCTCTCGTGCACGGCCCGCGATCCGGAGGGGACCGGATCGCGGGCCGTTCCGCGTGATGGCCCGCGATCGGAGAGGGCCGTTTCGCGGGACGGCCCGCGCTCAGGGGCGGGCCGTTCGCGTGGCGGCGGCCTGTAACGTGGCCTTATGAGCAACGGTTTTGAGACCCTGGCCATCCACGCAGGTCAGGGGCCCGACCCGCTGACCGGCGCGGTCGTGCCGCCGATCTACGCCACGTCCACCTACAAGCAGGACGGCGTGGGCGGCCTGCGTTCGGGATATGAGTACAGCCGCTCGGCCAACCCCACCAGGACCGCGCTCGAAACCGCGCTGGCCGCCGTGGAGGGCGGGGCGCGCGGGCTGGCGTTCGCGTCGGGGCTGGCCGCCGAGGACACCCTGCTGCGCACGGTGTGCAAGCCGCAGGACCACGTGATCATCCCGAACGACGCCTACGGCGGCACCTACCGGCTGTTCGCCAAGGTGCACGAGCGCTGGGACCTGCACTACGACCCGGTGCCGCTGCACGACCTCGACGCCGTGGCCGCGGCCATGACGCAGAAGACGAAGGTCGTCTGGGTCGAGACGCCGACGAACCCGCTGCTCGGCATCGCCGACATCGCCGCGCTGGCGCAGCTCGCCCACGACAACGGCTCGCTGCTGGTCGTCGACAACACCTTCGCCTCGCCGTACCTGCAGCAGCCGCTCGCCCTGGGCGCCGACGTGGTCGTGCACTCGACCACCAAGTACGTCGGCGGGCACTCCGACGTCGTGGGCGGCGCGCTGGTGGCCGCCGACGCGGGCCTCGGGGAGGAGCTGACCTACCACCAGAACGCGATGGGCGCGGTGGCCGGCCCGTTCGACGCGTGGCTGACGCTGCGGGGGCTCAAGACGCTCGGCGTACGCATGGACCGCCACTGCGACAACGCCGAGCGCGTCGTCGACCTGCTGCTCGCCCACCCGCGCGTGACCGAGGTGCTCTATCCGGGGCTGCCCGATCACGCCGGGCACGAGGTGGCGGCCAAGCAGATGCGCAGGTTCGGGGGCATGGTGTCGTTCCGCGTCGCCGGGGGCGAGGCGGAGGCCGTGGCCGTGTGCGACCGGGCCAAGCTGTTCACGCTGGGCGAGTCGCTCGGCGGGGTCGAGTCGCTCATCGAGCACCCGGGCCGGATGACGCACGCCTCGGCGGCGGGCTCGCCGCTGGAGGTGCCCGCCGACCTGGTGCGGCTCTCGGTCGGCATCGAGACGGTCGACGACCTGCTCGCCGACCTCAGCCAGGCACTCGGCTGAGCGGTTATTCAGGCACGACCATCAGGAACAGGATCACCAGCCAGATCACGGACAGCAGCCCGCTGATCGCGGCGATCCGCCCGTTCTGCACCTTGGCGTCGTCGTCGGCGCTCTCGCTGGAGAGCGCCTGGACGGCGGTGCGCAGGTCACGGTCGATGATCACCAGCATGACGGCGGCCACGATGAACAACGTCATGGACGCCGTCATGTACCACCGGCCGAGCACGCCGCCGCCGAGCACGATGCCGAGCACCAGCCCGAACACGAACACACCCAGGCTCCCGAGGCTGTAGATCCTCGTGAGGCGCTGGATGAACTGCAGCGCGGGCACGTTCTTGGTGCGGATGGCGCGCGGCGCGGACATCGTCGCGGCGGTCACCGGCCCGATCGTGAAGATCGCGAAGCCGATGTGCAGCCAGAGAAGCAGGGACGGCATGGCAGAGAGACTAGTCCCCGGTGATCTCGCCGGGGGACTCGACACTCTCTTTGCCGTCACCAGAGCAGCGCATGCACAGCTCCGTGGTCGTCACCGCGACGACCATGAGCACGATGAGGAGTACCGCGGCAATCATGGGAACCCCTCCTTCCCCGTGTCGGACGTAAATATCGTCCGTAATGACTAGACGGACGTGCAACGGAATAAGTTCGCCGCGGGTATCGTTGCGTACCGCCGCTTTTTCCTTACCGTCTGGACACAAGGGGGTGCCGTCCGTGGCCATCAGGCACGTCGAGCCGTACACCGACGAGTGGCTTCAGCAGCCGATCAGCTACGTCCAGCAGGTCGTGGAGCTGCTCGGAGCCGAGGTCGCCGACTGGTGGGAAGGCCCGTGCGATCCCAGGGACGCCACCGTGAGGCTCACCGACGGCACGGCACTGGTGTGGGACGAAGAGAGCGGCTGGCGCCTCGGCACGTTCGTCTCGGGCGGCCGCGGCCGGCACACCGAGCTGACCGGCGTCCGCTACCTCGGCCACGGGCTGCTGCCCCGGCCCGAGCGCGTCCCGTCGGCCCTCCAGGACGCGCGCGCCGGCGTGGGTGCCAGCTCGGCCTGGCGGCCCTGCTACCGCTCGCACCGCAACTGCCGCGACGGCTTCGACGTCGCCCTCGACTTCTACGCCCTCGCCTGAGCCCCGGCCCTCCCGGCCTCGGCGGGCGCTGAGCCGGGCCGGTGGATAATCACCGGCATGCGGTTCGGGATCCTCGGTGAGACCAGGGCGTGGCGCGCCGGCGGGGCGGAGGTGCCGCTGGGCGGGCCCGCTCGCCGCGCGTTGCTGGCGTTGCTGCTCGTACGCCCCCGCGCGGTCGTGTCCGCCGACCGGCTGGCTGAGGAGATCGCCCCGGCCGGGGCTTCGGCGCATGCCCTGCACTCGCAGGTGTCCCGGCTGCGTGCGGCCCTCGGGGCGGAGGCCGTGGTCGAGCGGGCCGGGGCCGGTTACCGGATCATGGTGGCGGACGAGGACGTGGACGCCTGCCGGTTCGAGCGGCTCGCGGCCGAGGGGCGGGACGCGCTCCGTGACGGTGACGCCGGGCGGGCGGTGCCGCTGCTGCGCCAGGCGCTGGCACTCTGGCGGGGGCCGGCGCTGGCCGGCCTGCCTGAGAGCGGGATGGCGAGGGCCGCCGCCGTGCGGCTTGAGGAGCTGCGGCTGGCCGCCCTGGAGGACCGGGCCGAGGGGGAGCTGCGGCTCGGCTCGCACCGCGCGGTCGTCCCCGAGCTGCGCGAGCTGGTCAGCCGGCATCCCCTCCGCGAACGGGCGGCGGGGCTGCTCATGCGGGCACTGTCGGCGGACGGCGGGCAGGCCGAGGCGCTGGCCGTGTTCGAGGAGACCCGGCGGCACCTCGCCGAGGAGCTGGGCGCCGACCCGTCGGCCGAGCTGGCGGGGCTGCACCGGGAGCTGCTGAGCGCCGGCCCGTCCCCGTCGCCGGTCGCGCCGCCCGCCCAGCACACCTCCTTCGTGGGCCGCGCCGCGGAGCTGGCCGAGATCGGCGAGCTGCTGCGGGTGGCCCGGCTCGTCACACTGACGGGGCCGGGCGGCGTGGGCAAGACCCGGCTGTCCGCCGAGGTAGCCGCCGCGTCGGCGGGCGGCGTGGCCCCGTCGGTTGAGACCGTCCCGGCGTCGGCCGGGAGCGCCGGCGGCGCGCGCGGTGAGGTGTGTTTCGCGGAGCTGGCCGCTCTGCGTGACGGGGCCGGGCTGGCGCAGGCGTTGCTGGGCGCGCTCGGGCTGCGGCAGAACGGGCTGCAGCTCGCCGACGGCCCGCGCACCCCGCTCGACCGCCTCATCACCGCCCTGTCGGACCGCCACCTGCTGCTCGTCCTCGACAACTGCGAGCACGTCGTCGACGAGGCCGCCGCGCTGGTGTCGCGCCTCCTGGCGACCTGCCCGCGGCTGCGGGTGCTGGCCACCAGCAGGGAGCCGCTGGGCATCATCGGCGAGCACGTCCGGCCGGTGCGCCCGCTGGACGGCGACGCGGCGGCCCGCCTGTTCACCGACCGGGCGCGGGCCGCCCGCCAGGGGTTCACCGCCGACCCCGTGCTGGTGCGCCGCATCTGTACGGCACTCGACGGCCTCCCGCTGGCCATCGAGCTGGCCGCGGCCCGGCTGCGCACCCTGGACGTGCACGACCTGGCCGGCCGGCTGGACGACCTGCTGGGCGTCACCGCGCGCGGCGCCCGCGCGGCCGAGCAGCGGCACCGCACCCTCCGTACGGTCGTCGGCTGGAGCTGGGACCTGCTCGGCGAGGACGAGCAGCGGGCCGCCCGCCGGTTCACGGTCTTCGCCGGCGGCGCGACCGCCGAGGCCGCGCTCCGGGTGTGCGGCACGGACGGGGACACCCTGGAGTCCCTGGTGGACAAATCGCTTCTGGAATCGGCTGATGGCCGGTTCAGGATGTTGGAGACGATCCGGGCGTACGGGGCCGAAAGGCTGGAGGCGGCGGGGGAGCGGGAGGCGGCCAGGCACGCGCACGTCCGGTACTACCTGGAGCTGGCGCAGGCGGCACACCCGCACCTGACGCGGGCCGGGCAGCTCGCCTGGCTGCCGGTCCTGGCGGCCGAGCACGGCAACCTGCTCGCGGCCCTGCGCTGGGCGGTCGGGGCGGGGCCGGTCGAGTCGGCGTTGCGGCTGCTCGGGGCGGCTTCGGCATACCTGTGGATCCGGGGCGTGTCCGCGTCGGCGGCGCCCGAGGCGATCGCGTTCCTCGACGCCGCCGGCGACGCGCCCCCGCCGCCGGGGCTGGGCGAGGAGTACGTGACGTGCGTGCTGCTGGCGGCGGCCGTCCCCGCCGGACGGGCGGTCTGGCAGCGGCATCGCGGGGCGGCGGGGGAGGCGCTGGCCGCCGCGTGGCAGGGCGGGCGGACGGGACGGTATCCGGCCGCGTTGCTGCTGTGGATGATGCACAACGCGGGCGAGCCCGACCCCGACGACGCCTACGACCTCGTGTCCGGCCTGGGGGACAGCCCGGACCCGTGGGTACGCGCGGTGGCCCGATATGTGTCCGGGTTCGGGATGCTCGGGGCGGGTGACACCGGGGCGGCCGAGCGGGCGTTCAGGGAGGCGGCCGACGGGTTCCGCGCGGTCGGCGACCGCTGGGGGAGGGCGCTCGCCCTCGACTTCCTGGCCGGGCTGGCGGGCGGCAGGGGCGACCGGGAGCAGGCGATCGTGCTGACCGACCAGGCGCTCACCCTCACTGACCAGCTCGGCGCGCTGGAGGACTCCGCCGACCTGCTGGTCAACCGGGGCGACCACCTGGCCGCCGGCGATCCGGAGGCCGCCCGCGCCGACTACGCGCGGGCCGCCGCGCTGGCCCGCCGCGCCGGCAGCCCGGCCGGCCTGGCCGCCGCCCTGCGCGGGCTGGGCGACCTCGCCCTCCTGCACGGCGACCTGGCGGAGGCCGAGCGCCTCTACACGGACGCGCTCGAACGCATCGACCCGCACTGGGTCAAGAGCATCGGCAACCGGGTACGCGCGCTGGCCGGGCTCGGCCGTACCGCAGAGGCACGCGGGGACCACGCCACGGCCCGCACGCACTATCGGCGCGCCGCCGGGTTCGCGGCGGCGATGGGCCCCTCCGTCCCCGACGCGCTGCGCCTCCTGGGCCTGCCCCAACCCGTCGTCGAAGCGGTGAGCGGGCGCTGAGCGGGACGGAAACCTGTCAGGGCCGGTGGTGAGCGGCCGGTGAGCCGGCGGTGAGCCGTTCGCGGCAGGCTCGCCGTCATGAGAAACCGTGACGTCCTGATCTCCGGCGCCTCCGTCGCCGGCCCCGCCCTCGCCTACTGGCTGCGCCGCCACGGCTTCAACCCGACGGTCGTCGAGTGCGCCCCGGCGCTGCGTGACGGCGGTTACGCCGTCGACTTCCGCGGCCGGGCGCACCTGACGGTGCTGCGCCGCATGGGCATCCTCCAGGCCGTCGAGGAGGCCCGCACCGGCATGGGCTCCATGTGGTACGTCAACGACGCCGGCAAGCCGCAGGCCAAGCTGCCGGCCGACCTGTTCTCGGGCGACGTCGAGATCCTGCGCGGCGACCTGGCCCGCATCCTGTACGACGCCACCCGGCAGGGCACCGAGTACGTCTTCGGCGACTCGATCACCTCGCTCACCGAGGACGCCGACGGGGTGAGCGTCACGTTCGAACGCTCCGCGCCCCGCCGTTTCGACCTGGTCATCGGCGCCGACGGCCTGCACTCGAACACGCGGCGGCTGGCGTTCGGCCCGGAGGAGCGGTTCGTCAGGCACCTGGGCGTCTACTGTGCGATCTTCACCACGGCCAACCATCTCGGCCTCGACCACGTCGGCCACGCGTACCGGACGGGGAGCAGGCTCGTCGCGATGTACAGCGCCCGCCACAACGCGGAGGCGAAGGCGGTCTTCTACTTCGGCTCGCCGCTGCTCGGCCTGGACCGCCGTGACGTGGCCCGTCAGCAGGACGTTCTCGCCGAGCACTTCACCGGCAACGGCTGGCAGAGCGATCACCTGCTGCGCGAGATGCGGCGGGCGCCGGACTTCTACTTCGACTCGGTCGGCCAGGTCCGCCTGGACAGGTGGACGCGGGGCCGGGTCGCGCTGCTCGGCGACGCCGCGTACTGCCCGTCGTCCCTGTCGGGCATGGGCACGGGGCTGGCGCTGGTGGGTGCGTACGTGCTGGCGGGCGAGCTGGCCGCGGCCGGTGGGGACCACCGCGTCGCCTTCGCCCGGTATGAGGAGGAGCTGCGCGCGTACGCGGAGGGCTGCCTGAAGATGGGCGACGGCGTGGCCAGGCTCATGATCCCGAGCAGCCGCCTGGCGGCCTCGCTGCTCAACCGCTACTACAAGATCATGCCGTACCTGCCAGGGAAGAACATGGCGGCGAACATCGCCCGCAAGGCCGCCGAGAACATCACCCTGCGCGACTACCCAAGGAAGTAGCACGAAGGGGACGAACGTCGCTTATCGTGTGTCCGTGACCGCCGCACAACGCCGCCGCGACCAGCTCAAGGAGTTCCTGCGCGCCAAGCGCGAGGCGCTGACGCCCGCCGACGTCGGCATGCCGGCCGCCGGCCGCCGCCGCACCCCCGGGCTGCGCCGGGAAGAGGTGGCCGTGCTCGCCGGGGTCGGGGTGTCCTGGTACACGTGGCTGGAGCAGGGGCGCGACATCAAGGTCTCCGACGCCGTGCTCGACGCGGTCGCCCGCGCGCTGCTGCTGGACGAGGCGGAGCGCGCGCACCTGTACGTGCTGGCCGGGCTGAACCCGCCGGACCCCGCCGGGCAGCCGGGCGCCCCGGTCAGCGACCAGCTCCGCGCGGTGCTGGACGCGTGGCTGCCCAACCCGGCCCACGTGCTGGACCGGCACTACAACCTGGTCGCCATGAACGCGGCCTCCCGGACGGTCTTCGGCTACGACGACGACGTCCGCAACTGCATGGTGGCGTTCTTCACCCACCCGATCTATCGCAGCCGGTTCACGGTCTGGCACGAGTTCGCCCCCGACATGGTGGCCGACTTCCGCGCCTCGGCGGCCCGCTACCCCGACGACCCGGTGTTCGGGCGGATCGCCGACGAGCTGCGCGCGGCCAGCCCGGACTTCGCCGAGCTGTGGGCCCGCCCCGACGTGCGCTCCCGGTCGCAGGGCGTCAAGGCGATCACGCATCCCGAGGCCGGGAAGCTCGTCTTCGCGTACTCGCTGTTCCGGCTGCCGGACCGGGCGGACCTGAACGTGGTGCTGCACACGCCGGACCCCGCCACCGACACCAAGGAGAAGGTCGAGAGGCTGGTGCTCGTACACCCAGGATGAGCTGACACTGCCTCGCCCGGCGCCGTCCCCGCACGATGGACGGCATGAGAGCAATCACGATCCCCGCATTCGGTGACGCCGGCGTCCTTCGGCTCGACGAGGTCAAGACCCCCGAGCCGGGCCCGGGGCAGGTCGCCATCGACGTGGCCTACGCGGGCGCGAACTTCGCCGAGATCCTCTACCGGCAGGGCATCGCGGACGTGCCTCTGCCGTTCGTGCCCGGCATCGAGGTGTCCGGCCGCGTACGGGCGCTCGGCCCCGGCGTCGAGGGGCTGCGCGTGGGGCAGCCGGTCGCCGCGCTGACCATCGTCGACAGCGGCGGCTACGCCGAGGTGGCGGTCACCGCCGCCGACCTGGTGGCCCCGTTCGACGGGTACGACCTGGAGCCCGGCCTGGCGGCGGCGCTGCCGTCCAACAGCACCACGGCGTTCCTGGTGCTCGACCGGGTGGCCCGCATCGAGCCGGGGGAGAGCGTGCTCGTGCACGCCGCCGCCGGCGGCGTGGGCAGCCAGCTCGGCCAGGCCGCCCGCCTGCTCGGCGCGGGCCGCGTGGTGGGCACGGTGGGCAGCGCCGCGAAGATCGAGGCGGCCAGGGCCTTCGGGTATGACGACGTCGTGCTGCGCGAGGAGGCGTCCGGCCGGTTCGACATCGTGGTCGACATGGTCGGCGGCCCGGCCCGCCGGAGCAGCTTCGACCTGCTCGCGCCGATGGGCCGGATGGTCGTGATGGGCAACGCCTCCGGCGCCGAGGACGTCGGGATCCCCGCCAACGAGCTGTGGCTCAGCAACAAGACGGTCTCCGGGTTCAACCTGGCCGCCTTCTCGGCCGCGTTCCCCGAGGAGGCCGGGCGGGCGCTGCGCCGCGCCGTGGCGGGGGCCGCGAGCGGTGACCTGCGGGTGCGGGTGGAGTCGCTGCCGCTGGAGCAGGCCGCGCAGGCCCACCGCCGCATCGAGTCCGGCCGCACGACCGGCAAGCTGGTGCTCGAAGTGGCACGGCACTGAGCGGTGGCGCGGCCCTGAGCTTCCAGAGTCAGGGGTCGCGGCGCAGGGAGGACAGGCCCCACAGCTCGGCGATACGGCCCTCCCGCACCCGGAACATCTCCAGCATCGTCGGCGGCTCCCGGTCCGGGATGCCGTGCACGCTGGTCCGCACGGCGGCCGTGTCCCCCTGCACGACCATGTCCTCGACGACGACGCGGGCGTGGGGGAACGCCTCGTGGAAGCGCCGCCACGACGCCGTGACGCTCTGCGGTCCGGTCGTGCCCAGGGGGTGGCTGTAGAAGTCGGCGGTGAAGATCTGTGTGGTGGCGGTGTGGTCGTGGGCGTTGAAGGCGGCGTACATGCGTTGCGCGGCGGCCCGCACGTCGGATTCGGTCATCGGCCCTCCTGCTGTCGGTTCATGTTCGCGTGCAGGCGCCGCAGCACGTCGAGGACGGTCTGCCGCTGCTGCGCCGTGATGCCGTCGAGCAGCCGCTCCTGGTACGCCTGGTGCGCCCGCTCCAGCTCGGCCGCGGCCCGCTCGCCGGCGGGGGTCAGGGCGGCGAGGGTGTAGCGGTTGTCGGCCGGGTCGAGGCGGCGCCCGACCAGCCCCTCGGCCTCGAACTCCTTGACCAGCCGGGTGATGCTCGCCCCGTCGATGCCGAGAGCTCGGCGCAGGTCGCTGTGGCTGGTCTCCCCGCCGCGGCGCAGCCGCACGAGGAGCTGCACCCGCTGCGGGCTGAGGCCCACGTGCCGGGGGAAGGCCTGCCGCAGCTCGGCGTACACGCCTCCCAGCTCGCGGAAGAACGTGTCCTCCGCCGTCTCTTCATGCACCATGTATTTATAGCGTCAACTCTTGATGATATCAAGAGTCGATGAGTTTCGATGGCGACGGCGGTCAGACCATCGACGACGCACGAAAGGGGCAAGACGATGGCGGACCTGCACGGCCTGCTTCAGAGATATGTCGACGACGGCCCGCTGCCGGGCGCGGTGGCGCTGCTGGCTCGCGGAGACCAGGTGGAAGTGGCAGTGGCCGGGGCGATGGCCGTCGGCGGCGCCCCGATGGCGGCCGACTCGATCTTCCGGATCGCCTCCATCAGCAAGCCGATCGCCGCCGCCGCGGTCATGATCCTCATCGAGGACGGGCGGCTCGCCCTCGACGACCCGATCCGCACGTGGCTTCCTGAGCTCGCCGAGCCGATGGTCGTGCGCACGCCGTCCAGCGAGATCGACGACGTGGTCCCGGCCGCCCGCCCGATCACCGTGTACGACGTGCTCACCTCCACCGCCGGCTACGGTTTCCCGTCGGACTTCACGCTGCCCGCCGTGCGGCGGCTGTTCGCGGTGCAGCGCGACGGCCGCGAGGTCCGCAGCTTCCCCGAGGCGGATGTGTGGCTGGCGGAGCTGGCCGAGGTGCCGATGCTGTACCAGCCGGGCGAGGCGTTCCTGTACGACACCTGCTCCACCCTCCAGGGCTTGCTGATCAGCCGAGTCAGCGGCCAGCCGCTGCCCGCCTTCCTGGCGGAGCGGGTGTTCGAGCCACTGGGCATGGCCGACACGGCGTTCGAGGTTCCCGAGGCCAAGCGCCACCGGTTCACCAGCTACTACCGGCGGAGCCTGGAACTGGCCGACGGCCCGGACGGGCAGTGGAGCAGCCTGCCCGCCTTCCCCCTGGCCGGCGGCGGGCTGGCCGGAACCGCCCGCGACTGGCTCGCCTTCGGCCGCATGCTGCTGGCCGGCGGCGTGACGGCCGACGGGCGGCGGCTCCTGTCGGCCGCGTCGGTACGGCTGATGACCACCGACCACACCACCGCCGCCCAGCGGAAGATCGGCGAGCTGTTCCTGGAGGGGCAGGGATGGGGGTTCGGCGGCTCGGTGGACCTCACCGCCGACGAGCCGTGGCACGTGCCGGGCCGGTACGGATGGGTCGGCGGCACCGGCACCTCCGCGCACGTCATCCCGTCCACGGGGACGGTGGCCGTCCTCCTCACACAGCTCGGCGTGGACAGCCCGGCCCCTGACCCGTGGATGCGGGACTTCTGGCGGTACGCGGCCGGCGCGCGGTGAGCTACTCCTTCGATGCGTGCAGCACGAGCAGGACGTGCTCGTCGTCGCCGTGCCGCACCGTGCCCGCCCGCTCGAACCCGTGCCTCTCCAGCAGCCGCACCGACGCCGTGTTCCCGTGGAAGGGGTCGGCGTACAGGGGCCGGTGCCGCTCCTTGGCGAGGAAGAGCCCGAGCGCGCGGGTGCCGATGCCGCGCCCCCAGAACGCCCGGCCCAGCCAGTAGCCGATGAAGCGCCGATCACCCTCCCACCACGCCACCAGGTTGCCCGCCAGCTCGTCTCCCACGACGACGGCCTGCACGAGCGCGGCCGGGTCGCCGAGGACGTTCGTCTTCCAGTGACGCAGGAACGCCTCCCGCTCCCGGGGCCGGAACCGGGAGCGCCGCACGGCCTCCGGATCGTGCTCCTGCTCCAGGAACACCTCCAGGTCGGCCTCCGTCACGTCCCTGATCAGCACGATGTCGTCCATGCCGGCCGAGTCTGCCAGCCGCCACCGACAGTTCAGCGAGCCCGTCGCAACCGCAGGAAGTCGTTGACGACGTACTCGCCGAGCCGTTCGGCGCTCGGGGAGAAGACCCGGCCGCCGTTCCTGCGGGCCACCTCGTCCACGAACTCCTTGAGCCGGTCGTCGGCCGCCAGCATGAACACGTTGATCGTGGCCCGCCGCCGGGTCATCTTGTCGACCTCGGCCAGCGTCAGCTCCAGCGTCTCGTGCGACGGCGGCCACTCGAACGCCGACCGGCCGTTGCGCATGAGGTGCGCCGTGGGCTCGCCGTCGGTGACGACGAGCACGACCGGCTCGAAGTCGGGGTGGCGGTCGAGGTGGCGGCCGGCGATGAGCAGGGCGTGGTGCAGGTTCGTGCCCTGGACCATGTCCCAGTCGAGGCCGGCCAGCTCGTCGGGCTGCAGCACCCTGGCGTAGTTGGAGAAGCCGATGATCTGTACGGCGTCCTGCGGGAACTTGGAGGCGACCAGCGCCTGCAGCGCCAGCGCGGTCTGCTTGGCGGCGGCCCAGGTGCCGCGCAGGGCCATCGAGTACGACAGGTCCACCAGCAGGCAGACGGCCGCGGCGCTGCGCCGCTCGGTCTCGGCCACCTCGAAGTCGTCCACCGACAGCCGCACGCCGACCCGGTCTCCGAGCGTGACGCCGCCGCTGCGCACGCCGTTGACCAGCGTGCGGACGACGTCGAGCGGCTGCTCGTCGCCGAACCGCCACGGCCGCGACGAGCCGGTCAGCTCGCCGGCCGAGCCCGCGTCGTGCTGGTCGTGGTCGCCGCGGCGGCCCGCGTCGAGCGAGGAGAAGACGCGGCGCAGCGCGGTCTCGCCCAGGCGGCGCACGGCCTTCGGGGTGAGCTCCAGCTTGCCGCGGCGGCGCAGCAGGTAGCCCTGCTCCTCCAGCTCGCGTTCGATGCGCTTGAGCGCCTCCAGGTCGTCCACCGCGGAGCGGCCGAGCGCGCGGCGTACGGCGGCCTCGTCGATGTCGTCGAGCCGCGCGCCCGGGTAGTCCTGGCGCAGGGCGGTCTCGAGCTGGGTGAGGTCGGCCAGTTCCTCCAGCGCGGTGACGGCGTCGCCCATGCCCAGGGGCTCGTCGCCGGTGAGGCGCTCGGGGGCGTTCCAGGCCAGGTCGGGGCGGCGGGCGTAGAGGGCCTCGCCGAGCCGGCGCATCTGGTCGGACAGGCCCGCCTGGTCAAGGGTCTGGTTGATGAGGTTGCTCAGCTCCTCGCGCTGGCGCGGCGTCATCGAGGCGAGCATGCGCTGCGTGGCGGCGGCGCGGCGGGCGAGGATGTCGACGAGCTCGTCGAGGTTGCGGGGCTTCTCGGGGAACAGGTCTCCATATTTCGCCATGAAGGAGTCGAAGTCGGCCTGGGTGTGCTCGCCCCTGGAGTCCTTGTCCAGCATGTCGTTCAGGTCCGACATCATCTGCCGGACCCGCTCCATCGCCTCCGGGTCAGGGTTGGCCAGCGCGTCGCGCAGGCCCCTGAACTGGCTGTCCAGCACCTCCCTGCGCAGCAGGTCGCGCAGCTCCTCGAACGTCTGCCTGGCCGCGTTCGAGCGCCACTCGTACGTGCTCAGCTCCTGGATGGCGCTGGCCGTGTCCTCGGGCAGCGCGTCGAGCCCCGCCTCCCGCAGCCGCGCGTCGTCCGACGGGTCGGGGAACAGCTCGGCCCGCTCCTGCCCGATCGCCTTGTCCAGCAGGGCCCTGGCGCGCTCCAGCGTGCCGTCGAGCCGCCCGCGCTCGCGCAGGTCGCGGCGGCGCCTGCGGACCTCCCTGAGCATGTCGTCGAGCCCGCGCCGCTCCTGCGCGCCCGGCAGGCCGCGCTTGAGCAGGTCACGCAGGGCGTGCACGGGCGTCGAGCCCGACAGGATGGCGTCGCCCATCTCGTCGAGCGCCGCTCGTACGTCGTAGGGAGGGGCCAGGGGGTCGGGGCCGTCGTGGTACTCGCCATAGCGAAAGGCCATCACGAAACCACGCTAACCCGAGAAGCGGCTCTTTGTGTGGGTTCAGGCGTCGCCGTAGACCTCCCACACCTCGTTCAGCGCGTCGACGCCCGGCGTGTAGTCCACCTTCACCAGCACCGGGTGCGCGGCGCCCTTGAGCGCCTTGGTGAGGTCCGTCCACGTGCACATCTTCTTGCCCAGGCCGTTCCTGTCCGCGTTCACCGGCTTGCCGGCCAGCCAGGCGTCACCGCACCTCGCCGTGGTGCGGTAGAAGGCCGTCGTGTACGCGTACCCCAGCTTGATCTGCTTGCCGCCGGTCGTGAGCAGGACGGACGTGTCGCCGGCCCGCTTGATCGTGCCGGTCGCCGTGCGGGGGCTGCCCCAGCTCGTCACCAGGATCTCGTTCACCTTCGTCGCCTTGCCGCCCGCGTGCTCGACCCGCACCGGCACCGGGCCGCTGCCCAGCTCGTCCGCCAGGTGCGCGGGCGTGCACTTCGTGCGCCCCAGGCCCTTGGCGTCCACGGCGACGCGGCCCTCGGTCTCCTTCAGGTCGCACGCGGTCGTGACGCGTCCGTACGCGGCCCTGGTGTAGTCGAGCCGCAGCTCCTTCGCCTTCGGCAGGGCCTTGAACGCGAACGTCCGCCGCGTCGCCCGGGAGGCCGACTTCGGCACGATGCGCAGGTGCCCCTTGCCGTCGGCCCAGGCGAAGCCGTACACGGCCGAGGCCGCCTCGGCGGGCACGCTCAGGGAAGCCGCGCCCAGGGGGACGACGCTCAGGGGAAGGGTGGCAGCGGCGGTGGCAAAGGCGACGAGCAGGCGCATGAACGGTCTCCCCCGAACAAAGTGATCAGACATCCACTATGACGCGAGAGACCGCCGACCCGTTCACGTCCGGTAAACCGTGACTCCGTCAAGGTCTTCCTTGGACAGCCGCCGCATGAGGTAAAGCCCTTCGAGAGCGAACTCCAGGGCCGCCGCCGCGTGCCCCGGCGACTCCTCGCCCGTGCCCATGCCCAGCCGCGCCATCACCTTGGCCAGCCCCGCCACCGGCCCGATGCGGTGCAGCAGCTCGGCCGCCGGCACCAGCTCGCCCGACTCGACCTGGGTGCCCTCGGCGAACTTGTCGGTCAGCGCCGACAGGTCCATGCCGCCCAGCCGGCTCCTGAACGTCTCGGCCGTCGCCCGGCGCAGCAGGTGGGCCAGGATCTCGGTCTCCCTGCCCTCCTCGCTGACCTCGAACTCCACCTTGCCCCGCAGGCTGTGCACCACGCACGCCAGGTCCACCACGCGGGTGACCGCCTGCTCCTCGCCGGCGATCGCCGCCCGGCGCACGGCCGAGGCGGCCGCGGTCTCGGCCGCCGCGATCGCGAAGCGGGCCGACACGCCGGAACGGGAGTCGACCGCCGTCGACTCGCGGACCAGCCGGGTGAACCGGGCGATCACCTCGACCAGGTGCTCGGGGACGTCGGCCCCGATGTCCGGCACGGACTCCTGGCGGATGAGGGCCAGCTCGTGCTCGACCGTCAACGGGTAGTGGGTGCGGATCTCGGCGCCGAAACGGTCCTTCAGGGGCGTGATGATCCGGCCGCGGTTGGTGTAGTCCTCGGGGTTGGCGCTGGCGATGAGCAGGATGTCGAGAGGCAGCCGCAGGTTGTAGCCGCGTACCTGGATGTCGCGCTCCTCCAGCACGTTGAGCAGCGACACCTGGATGCGCTCGGCCAGGTCGGGCAGCTCGTTGACGGAGAAGACACCCCGGTTGGTGCGCGGCACCAGGCCGTAGTGGACCGTT
Source organism: Nonomuraea composti (assembly GCF_012034275.1). Taxonomy (NCBI): domain Bacteria; kingdom Bacillati; phylum Actinomycetota; class Actinomycetes; order Streptosporangiales; family Streptosporangiaceae; genus Nonomuraea; species Nonomuraea composti. Next base: position 163,500 of record NZ_JAATEP010000005.1, read on the forward strand.
TCCGGGTCGCCCAGCGTGCGCCCCTCGGCGATCTTGATGGGGTCGACGTCGCCGATCAGGTCACCCACCGACGTGTCGGGCGTGGCCAGCTTCTCGCCGTACCGCTCGTCCCGGTGCTTCCACGCGACGGGCAACTCGTCGCCCAGCTCGCGCGCCAGCTTCCGGCAGCGCGTGCAGACCGGCTCATACGGATGGTCGTTGATCTCGCAGCCCTCGACCACCGGCGTCCATTCGTCGAGCAGGCCCGTGACCGTGCGGATGAGCCGGGTTTTGCCCTGACCCCGCTCACCGAGGAGGACCAGATCGTGCCCGGCGAGCAGGGCCCGCTCCAGATGCGGCAGGACGGTGTCGTCGAAGCCCACGATGCCGGGGAAGCGCGGCTCGCCCGCGCGCAGCCTGGCCAGCAGGTTTTCCCGGATCTCGGCCTTGACGGTGCGATGAACGTGGCCGCTCTCTCGCAACTCGCGGAGAATACGTGGCTGATGCACGGGATCGAGACTACGTCCCCTGCGAGGAATGTGGCAGAGACTTTCGCATCTGGCGGAGATTTCGGATCTTGACTATTGCGTGACGGTTCGTGCGCGTGCTTGTCCCTTTAGTGGGGAGAATCGGGCCTAGGGAACTTGGACATGTCGAGGGAGGCGAGACCCGTGGCCTTGATGACCAGCCGCTTCGCCGACGGCCTCGCCGTGGGTTCCGACCTGGTGGAGGCCGCGGAGAACGCCGTCGGCCAGGCACTGTCGAGGCTCAGCGGCCAAGCCGACCTGGTCTGCTTCTTCATCTGCGGCGACGATCCCGACGACGTCGCCCGCGCCGGCCAGGCCGCGATGAAGCTCGCACCCGAGGCGCACGTGATCGGATGCAGCGCCACCGGCGTGATCGGTGACGGGCAAGGAGTGGAGCTGACGCCCGCCGTGAGCGCGTGGGCGGCCACCCTCGAAGGGGCGCGGCTGACCACGTTCGCCCTGGAGACGCTGACGGCCGAGGACCGGTTCGTGGTCGTCGGGCTGCCCGAGCGCGGCGGCGACGACCACGTCGCGATCCTGCTCGTCGACCCGTACAGCTTCCCCACGGACGCCTTCGTCGAGCGCTCCGTGGACGTGCTGGGCGACCTGCCGCTGATCGGCGGCCTCGCCAACGGGCTGCAAGGACGGGGCTCCGTACGGCTCTTCGCCGACGGCGAGATCTACACCGAAGGCGCCATCGGCGTGCTGCTCAGCGGCCCGATCAAGATCAGCACCGTGGTGAGCCAGGGCTGCCGGCCCATCGGCCCCAGCATGGTCGTCACCGCCTCCGAGGACAACCTCCTGCTGGAGCTGGCCGGCCAGCCCGCCCTGGCCCGCCTGGAGGACATCGTCAGCGAGCTCGACGAGGACGACCGCGAGCTCGTCGCCTCCGGGCTGCAGATCGGCCTCGCCATGGACGAGTACGCCGAACGCCACGAACGCGGCGACTTCCTCATCCGCGGCGTCATCGGCATCGACCCCGAGCGCGAGGCCGTCGCCATCGGCGACATCGTCGAGGTCGGCCGCACCGTCCGCTTCCAGGTCCGCGACGCCGCCACCGCCGACGAGGACCTGTACGACGTGCTCGACGCCCACCGCGAGGAGCTCGGCCGGGTCGAAGGGGCGCTGCTGTTCTCCTGCAACGGGCGGGGCTCGGCCATGTTCGGCACCGCCGACCACGACCCCGTCGCCCTCCGCGACACCCTCGGGCCCATCGGGGTGGCCGGCTTCTTCTCGGCCGGCGAGGTCGGCCCGGTGGCCGGGCACAACCACGTGCACGGCTTCACGGCCTCCGTCCTGGTGTTCTCCTCCAGCACGTCGGGCGGGTCGTGAGCGTATACGGCCGACGCACGTGATCCTGGCCGTCGACGTCGGGGGCACCAAGATGGCCGCCGGGCTGGTCGCCCACGACGGCACCGTGACCGCGACCAGGCGGGTCGCGACACCGCAGGGCGCCGACGCCGAGACCCTGTGGCGGACGCTCGCCGGCCTCATCGCCCCGCTCGCCCCCGGCGCCGAAGGGGTGGGGGTCGGCTGCGGCGGCCCGCTCACCTGGCCCGACGGCACCGTCTCGCCCCTGAACATCCCGGGCTGGCGCGGCTTCCCCCTGCGCGCCCGCCTGACCGCCCTGCTCCCCGGTTCACCGGTACGGCTGCACAACGACGCCGTCTGCCTGGCCGTGGCCGAGCACTGGCTGGGCGCCGGGCGGGACAGCACGGACATGCTCGGCATGGTCGTGTCCACGGGGGTGGGCGGCGGCCTCATCCTCGGCGGCCGCCTCCACCACGGCCGCACCGGCAACGCCGGCCACATCGGCCACGTGGTGGTCGAACCGGCGGGCGGCCCGCGGTGCGGCTGCGGCGGCCACGGCTGCCTGGAGGCCATCGCCCGAGGCCCGGCCCTGGTCACCTGGGCCTTGTCCCACGGCTGGACCCCCGGCACCGCCTCCGCCGCGTCCCCCACCGCAACGCTCCGCGACGGGACAGACCGCGAGACTGCCCGAGCTGGTGCGGTGCTGCTTGACTCGGCGGACGGTGGCGGCGGTGGGTCCGCGGTGGCGCTGCGCGGCTCGGCGGACGGTGACGGCATCGGGTCCGCTGCGGCGGCGGACGGGGCGTACGCGGAGGATCGGGCCGTGACGGCGCGGCAGCTCGCGGCGGACGCGCGGGCGGGGGACGCGGTCGCGGCGCGGGCGATGCGCCGTGCCGGCCGGGCGCTCGGGGTCGCCCTCGCCTCCGTGACGCACCTGTGCGACCTCGACGTCATCACCATCGGCGGCGGCCTGTCGCAGGCGGGCGCGCCGCTGTTCGGCCCGCTGGAGGAGGCGTTGCGGGAGCACGCCAGGATGGGGTTCGCCCGCCACGTGCGGGTCCTGCCCGCCGCGCTGGGCCAGGACGCCGGCCTGGTGGGCGCCGCCGCCCTGCTGCTGGCAGACGGCACCTACTGGCCGGCCCAGGGCACCTGACGCCCCGCCACCCCAGGACGTCTCGCCGCTCCAGCACCCCGCCACTCCAGGACGTCAGACGACCGGTCCAGCACGCCTGACCGCAAGACGCGGAGGCGGGCCCCGCGGCCCCCGTGCTGCTCGGGAGGGTGCCGCCGGGCCCAGGAGAGGGCGTCAGCCGGTCTTGCTGTCCAGGGTCGGCCCCTGGCTCGGCTGCTCCGTGCTCGTGTCGAACCCGGGCCCCTCGTCCTGCCCCTTCGTGGCCCCGTCCCCGGTGGGTGCGGGCAGCGGGACGGCCCGGCAGGGGGAGACGGCGCCCTTGACGACGCTCAGGTCCAGTGCCGTGGGCGCCTTGTCGTCGCCCTCCTTGCTCTTGGAGACGGTCAGGACCAGCGTGTGGCCGGCCCCGACCTGCCCGTCCTCGACCGTGAAGGTGAGCGTCTTGTCGCCCTTCCCAGCGCCGATGCGGGCCGCGAAGCGGCCGGCGGTGTCGCCGGCGGGCTCGCCGCGCGGCTTCTCGCAGGTCTGGCCGGGCGGGAGGTAGTCGACGACGGCGCGGATCCCCGCGTCGCCCAGCGCGACTTCGAGCCCTTCCGGGTCGGTGAACGTGTTGATCTCCACGCTGACCTTGCCGTCGGCGCCGCGGGTCACCGCGTACGCGGGCCCGCCGAGCAGGCCGCCGGCCAGGACTGCCGCGGTGGCGGCCGCCGCGACCCCCGCCACCGCGGCGGACAGCCCCGCGACCCGTCGCCGGGGGCGGCCCGGGGCCGGTGTCACCGTCGTCATCGTGTGCTCCGCCTTCCTCGTCGTGATCTCTTCCTTGAGTGCACTGAGAAGGCGCTCTTCGAAGTTGCTCATGCCTGTCCTTCCAGGTACACGGCCGAGGGCGACGCGAAGCGTTCGAGGGCGCGCCGGGCCCTGTGCAGGCGGACTCGCGCGGTGACCTGCCTGATGCCGAGCGCCTTGGCGGCCTCGGCGACGGTGAGCTGGTCGATGGCGACGAGCTCCAGCACCGCGCGCTCGCCCTCCGGCAGGCCGTCCATGGCCTTCAGGGCGTTGCGCATCTGCCGCTCGGCGTCGATCCGCTCCTCCATCCTGGCGAGGTCGTCGTCGTCCATCAGGCGCCGCCCGGCCAGGCGGCCGGTGGCGCGTGCCTCGCGCGCGGCCTGGCGGTGCCGGGCCGACACGACGTTGCGTGCGATGCCGTACAGCCAGGCTGTCTCGTTGCCCCGGCCGGGCACGTAGGTGTGCGCGGAGTCCAGGGCCGCCAGGAAGATGTCGGCCGTCAGGTCGGCGGCGAGGTGAGGATCACTCACTCGCCGGACCACGAAACGCAACACGGCATCGACGTGGCGGCGGTAGAAGGCCTCAAAGGCCGCAGGGTCCTCGTGGAGGCGCACTGGCCTCGCTCCCTTCGTCGTTCGCCCTTACACCTTTACTTGGACCGGGCGACGAGGAGCGTTTCCGCGCAGGTCAGGCGGGTTTGCGGGGCTGGAAGAGCCAGGCGTCGAAGAGCGCGTCGAGGTTTTTGCCGGACAGCCGCTCGGCGAGCGCGACGAACTGCTCGGTGGTCACGTGACCGTAGCGGTGGGCGGAGGTCCAGGCTTTGAGCAGGGTGAAGAAAGTGGGGTCGCCGATGGCTCTGCGCAGCGCGTGCAGGGTCATGCCGCCGCGGATGTAGACGGACTGGTTGAACAGGTCGTCGGGCTTGGCGCGGCCCGGGGGATACTTCCACATCGGGTCGGCGGCGGGGCGCTTGAGCAGTTCTTTGTACGTGGCCTCCGCCGTCTTGGTGCCCTTGTGCTCGGCCCAGAGCCATTCGGCGTAGGTGGCGAAGCCCTCGTTGAGCCAGAGGTCCTTCCAGCGCTTGATCGTCAGGCTGTTGCCGAACCACTGGTGCGCCAGCTCGTGCGCGATGATCGTCTCGTCGGGCTGGAAGCCGCCGTACAGGGGCTTGGTCTGGTTCTCCAGGGCGTAGCCGGCGGAGTAGTCGTCGACGATGCCGCCGGTGGAGGAGAACGGGTAGGGGCCGAACACGGTCGCCCAGTAGTCGGTGATCTGCCCGGAGAGCGTGTAGAGCGGGCCGAGCGAGCTCTTGAACCTGGGGTCGGTGGCGGCGAGGTTGGGGATGCCGGCGGCGGTGCTGCCCTGGCGCAGGTCGAACTTGCCGAGCGTGGCCGTGGCCAGGTAGGTCGCCATCGGGTGGCGCTCGCGCCAGCGGTAGGTGGTCTTGCCGCCGGAGGTGACGGGCTGCCCGACCATCTCGCCGTTGGCGAGGGCGGTCACCCCGGCGGGCACGGTGATCGTGAAGTCGAACGTGGCCTTGTCGGCGGGGTGGTCGTTGCTGGGGAACCAGGTCTTGGAGCCGTTGGGCTCGGAGGCCACGAACGCGCCGTCGGCGGTGGGGATGAAGCCGTAGGTGCCGAGGTTGGCGTTGTCGTTGGCCGGCTTGGGCAGCCCGCTGTAGACGACCTTGACCTTGAAGGAGGCGTCGTCGGGGATGGCCCGCGCGGGCCGGACGGTCAGCTCGTCGCCTTTCCTGGTGAACGCGGCGGGCGTGTCGTTGACGGCGACCTCGCGCACGTCGAGCCCGGCCAGGTCGAGGTTGAGGCTGGTCAGCTCGTGCTTGGCGGCGGCGCTGAGCGTGGTGACGCCGTCGAGCCGCTTGGTGGCGGGCGTGTAGTCGACGACGAGGTCGTAGTGGGTGACGTCGTAGCCGCCGTTGCCGTCGCGCGGGAAGTCGGGGTCGCCGATGCCGGGCGCGCCCGCGCGCCGGTCGGCGACGCTCTGCCCGGCGGCGGGCGGGGTGGGCTCGTCGGCGGGTGAGCAGGCCAGCACGCTGACGAGCGTGACGAGCATGGCCACCCCGCGTCTCTTGGAACGCATGAGAGTAACGAGCCCCCTTCAGTCCGTGACCTGAATATTACGCTGAGTCAGGCGTTCACGACGACCGTCCTGGCGGCCTTGTCGTGTACGGCCTGTTTGCGGGGGTCGAAGAGGATCCAGCCGAGGTCCACGAGGGAGCCGACGCAGCACAGCCAGCCGAGCGCGGTGAACACGGCCTGCCTGACCGCTGCCTGCCCCACGCCTATTCTCCCGCCGAACTCGGACACGACACGGAGACCGAACAGCTTCTTGCCCAGAGTCTGACCGTTCCAGAAGGCGTGCAGCAGCCAGAAGTAGAGGAAGGCGACGAGGCCGGCCACGAAGGTGTGCTCAACAGGGTAGGGCTGCGTGCCGTCCCTGCTCCCGTCCCAGACGGGGCTCCAGCTCGTCCAGGTGAACGGACCGACGGCGACGTTGACGATGAGCAGGTCGAGGACGCCGGCGAACAGCCGTCGCCAGCGCCCCGCCAGCCCCGGTGGCGGCAATCCCATGATGTCTGGATGACCCCCACCAAGTCGGGACAAACTAAAGGTTGCCCCTGCGTTCCTGCTCCCGCTCGATCGCCTCGAACAGCGCCTTGAAGTTGCCCTTGCCGAATCCGAGCGAGCCGTGCCGCTCGATGAGCTCGAAGAAGACCGTGGGCCGGTCCTGGACGGGCTGGGTGAAGATCTGCAGCAGGTAGCCGTCCTCGTCGCGGTCCACCAGGATGCCGCGCTTCTTCAGCTCCTCGATCGGGGCGCGCACCTGCCCGATGCGGGCGCGCAGCTCGGGGTCGTCGTAGTACGAGTCGGGCGTCTGCAGGAAGCTCACGCCGGCGGCCCGCATGTGGTCGACCGTGGTCAGGATGTCGTTGGTGGCCAGCGCGATGTGCTGCACGCCCGGGCCCCGGTAGAACTCGAGGTACTCGTCGATCTGCGACTTCTTGCGGCTGATGGCCGGCTCGTTGAGCGGGAACTTGACCTTGCGCGTGCCGTCGGCCACGACCTTCGACATGAGCGCGGAGTACTCGGTGGCGATGTCGTCGCCGATGAACTCCGCCATGTTCGTGAAGCCCATCACCTTGCGGTAGAACTCCACCCACTCGTCCATCTTGCCCAGCTCGACGTTGCCGACGCAGTGGTCGATCGCCTGGAACAGCCGGCCGTTCTTCGTCGCGGGCGGCGCGACGAGCGGCTCGGCGGGGACGTAGCCGGGCAGGTAGGGGCCGCCGTAGTTGGAGGTGTCGACCAGGGTGTGCCGGGTCTCGCCGTACGTGGCGACGGCCGCGAGCACCACCTTGCCGTGCTCGTCCTCCACGGTGTGCGGCTCGGCCAGGCCCTTCGCGCCGTGGGCGACGGCGTAGGCGTAGCCGGCCTCCACGTCGGGCACCTCGATGGCCAGGTCGATGACGCCGTCGCCGTGCTCGGCCACGTGCCGCGCCAGGTCCGTGCCGGGGCGCAGTGAAGCCCGCAGCTCGAAGGTGGCGCTGCCCGAGGTCAGCACGTACGCGGCCACGTCGGGGCTGCCGTTCTCCGGCCCCTTGTAGGCCACGAGCCGCATCCCGAAGGCGGTGGAGTAGTAGTGGGCGGCCTGCCGGGCGTTCCCGACAGCGAACACCACGGCGTGCATGCCGTTGACCGGAAAGACATCACTCATACCCCTAACTCTTGATTTGGCTGGACGAGTTGCGCAAGAGTTACTTGAATGAGTAGACAATCTGCCTAGTGTTCGGGCGAACAGTGCGGTAGTTCTGTACAGCATGACGACGATCGACGAACTCGACTCCCGGCTGATCGCCCTGCTGACCGCCGAGCCCCGGCTCGGCGTGCTGGAGTGCTCGCGGCGGCTCGGCGTGGCCCGCGGCACGGTCCAGGCCCGGCTCGACCGGCTCATGGAGCGGGGAGTGATCACCGGCTTCGGCCCCGACGTGTCGCCCGCCGCGCTCGGCTACCACGTCACCGCGTTCGTCAGCATGGAGATCAGGCAGGTGGCCGGGCACGATCCGGTGGCCGACCGGCTGGCCCGCATTCCCGAAGTGCTGGAGGTGCACACGATCACCGGCGACAGCGATCTTTTGTGCCGCGTGGTCGCCAGGACGAACGCCGATTTACAGCGCGTCATCGATCGAATCGTCGATGTGCAGGGAGTGTTGCGGACGAATTCGATCATTGCGCTCGACACGCCGGTTCCCTATCGGGTGCTGCCGTTGGTCGCCGATGTTCCGCGTCGGGAGGGGCGATAGACGTACTATCGACAGGGGACTAGGCACCGTTGTCGATCGTTTACCCTTACCATTCGCCCAGCTTGCGGGGGTTGGACGAGGCTTGACGAGGGGGTCGAGGGTGCGGAGTGGCGGTGGTAAAGGAATGCGGAAGCGGCGGCGGATTCTCCGGGTTCTCCTGGTTTCCATAGGCACGGGAATCGTCGTACTGGCGGGGCTTTTCGCCATTGCCTGGGCATTGACTCCCATTCCCGACACGACGCAGAAGCAGGCGACCGCGCAGGGCTCGGTGATCTATTACCGCGACGGTAAATCCGTGCTCGCCCGGCAGGGCGTCGACCGCAGGAAGGTCGAGCTCGCCAGGGTGCCCGAACACGTGCGCGACGCGGTCATCGCGGCGGAGAACCGCTCCTTCTACGAGGACGCCGGCGTCTCGCTCAAGGGCACCGGCCGGGCCGTCTGGTCCACCCTCACCGGGCAGCAGCTCCAGGGCGGCTCCACCATCACCCAGCAACTCGTCCGCAACTACTACAGCGGGCTCAGCCAGGAACGCTCCGTCACCCGCAAGTTCAAGGAGATCCTCATCGCGATGAAGGTCGACCAGTCCAAGTCGAAGGACTGGGTGCTGGAGCAGTACCTCAACACGATCTACTTCGGCCGCGGCGCCAACGGCATCCAGTCGGCCGCCCGCGCCTACTTCGGCAAGGACGTCGAGGAGCTGACCGTGTCCGAGGGCGCCTACCTCGCCGCGGTGATCCAGCAGCCGAGCCGCTTCGCCGACCCCAAGGGCACCGACCTGGTCGCCGCCAGGGAGCGCTGGCAGTCGGTGATCAACGCCATGGGCCAGACCGGCGCCCTGACGGCCGAGCAGGTGGCCGCGCAGCAGTTCCCCGAGCTGACCACGCCGAAGAAGCCGTTCGAGCTCAAGGGCCAGGCCCAGTACATGCTGGAGCAGGTCACCGCCGAGCTGAACCGGCGCGGCTACACCGACGAGGACATCAACAGCGGCGGCCTCAAGATCGTCACCACGTTCGACAAGAAGCTCATGACCGCCGCCCAGCGCGCGGTCGAGGACACCCTGCCGGACGACACGCCCAAGAAGGTGCGTACCGGCCTCGCGGCCGTCGACCCCGCCACCGGCGAGGTCGTCGCCTTCTACGGCGGCAAGCCGTCGCAGTCCCGGTACTACGACAGCGCCTTCTCGGCCAAGGTCATGGCCGGGTCCACGTTCAAGCCGTACACGCTGGCCGCCGCGCTCGACAACGGCTTCGAGCTGTCCGACCGCGTCGACGGCAACTCGCCGCTGCGCGTCGCCTCGGCCTCCCAGGCCATCCCCAACGACGGCGACCGCTCCTACGGCCAGATCAATCTCATCAGCGCCACCCAGAACTCCGTCAACACCGCCTTCGTGGACCTCGGCCAGAAGGTCGGCCTGGACAAGGTGGCCAAGGTCGCCGAGGCGGCCGGCATCCCCGCCGAGCAGCTCGACAAGCAGAAGGAGGCTGCCTCCTTCCCGCTCGGCGTCTCCTCCGTCAGCGCCGTCCAGAACGCCTCCGGCTTCTCCACCTTCGCCAACAAGGGCGTGCACGTGGAGGCGCACGTGGTCAAGTCCGTCACCGACGCGGAAGGCCGCAAGGAGGTCGTCAAGCCCGTCGAGACCAAGGTGGTGGGCGGGCAGGCCGCCGCCGACACGACGTACGCGATGCAGCAGGTCGTCAAGTACGGCACCGGCACCGCCGCCCGCCTCTACGACCGCCCGGTGGCCGGCAAGACCGGCACCACCGACGACTCCAGGTCCGTCTGGTTCAACGGCTTCACGCCGCAGCTCGCGGTCGCGGTGAACATGTTCCGCGACGACAACGCCACCGTCACCATCCCCGGCTACGGCACCCAGTTCGGCGGCCAGCTGCCCGCGCAGATCTGGCGCGAGTTCATGACCGTCGCGATGGAGGGCAAACCCGTCGAGGAGTTCCCCGAGCCGTCCGAGTACGGCTGGACCTCCCGCTACTCCGAGCCCGACCGCGACACCCAGCAGCCCGACCAGGGCTACAGCCCGCCGCCCAGCCAGGACGGCTGGGACGACCGGCCCGAGCCCGGCACGACCCCGCCGCCGTTCTCCGACGAGCCACCCGTGACCGAGACCCCGGACGACGGCGGGCGCGGGCCCGACGAGCAGCCGGAGCAGACCTCACCGCCCGACCCCGACCTGCCCGACCAGCCGTCGGTGCCGGAGGGCGGCGTGGACCAGGGCAGGGGCGGCCGCCAGGAACAACCGGGCGGCGGCCGCTGACCCGCCGTCTCAGCCCCTCAGCCCGCGGTCAGCTCAGCCCGCGGTCAGCTCAGCCCGCGGTCAGCTCAGCCCGCGGTCAGCTCAGCCCGCGGTCAGCTCCGCGCGCAGCTCCTCGACGGTCGTCACCGGCATCCGGCAGGTGAACCCCCTGCACACGTACGCGGCGGGCGCCTCGCCCACCAGCCCCCGCCCCTCCAACAGGGCGGGGAAGGCGGCCTCGCGCGGCACCAGCGCGTCACCCGTGCCCCGGTCGACGGTGTCGCCCCTGCCGAGCGCCACCACGAGCCCCGGCACGTCCGCGAGCAGCGCCTCCCGGTGCAGCGCCGCCGTACGCGGATCGTCGGCCGGCCCGACGACGGCCACCTCCACGGGCCCCGACAGCGCCGCCCGCGCCACGGCCAGCCCCCACCCGGCGAACCTCGCGTGCCCGGCCGCCAGCACCGACACGGTGCCGAGCGCCGCCTGGGCGGCCTCGCGGTGGCGGGTGGAGCCGGTCAGCGCGCCGTAGGAGAGCAGCGCGCCCGCGGCCGCGTACTGGCCGGAGGGGGTGGCGTTGTCGGTCGGGTCCTGAGGGCGCTGGAAGAGGCGCTCGGCGTCGTCGGCGGTGTCGTAGAAGCCGCCGTCGTCGTCGGAGAAGCGGGCGAGCACGGTGTCGAGCAGCGTGCCCGCCAGCCGCAGCCAGCGCGGCTCGCCCGTCACGCCGTACAGGGAGATCAGGCCCTCGGCCAGGTTCGCGTAGTCCTCCAGCACCCCGGCGTTCTTGCCGGGCCTGCCGTCTCTGGACGTGCGCAGCAGCCGGTCGCCGCGCACGTGCGTGGCGGCCATCAGCTCGGCGGCCGCCGTGGCCGCCGCCACCAGGTCGGGGCGCTCGAAGACGGCGCCGGTCTCGGCCAGGGCCGCGATGGCCAGGCCGTTCCAGGAGGCCACGACCTTGTCGTCACGCCCCGGGCGCACCCGCAGCTCCCTGGCGGCCAGCAGCCGGGCCCGCACGTCGGCGTAGCGCGCCTGGTCTTCGGGGTCGCGCAGGAGCTGCAGCACCGACGTGCCGTGCTCGAACGTGCCCGTGGGCGTCACCTCGAACAGGCCGGCCGCCCACCGCCCGTCGTCCTCGCCGAGCACCTCGCGCAGCTCGCCGGGCGTCCAGACGTAGAACTTGCCCTCCACGCCCTCGCTGTCGGCGTCGAGGGCCGAGGCGAAGCCGCCCTCAGGCGTGCGCAGCTCGCGCAGCAGCCAGTCGGCCGTCTCCAGCGCGATCCGCCGGGCCAGCTCGCCGCCGCCCGCCTTCCACCAGTGCGTGTAGACGCGCAGCAGCAGGGCGTTGTCGTAGAGCATCTTCTCGAAGTGCGGCACGACCCACCGCGCGTCGACGCTGTACCGGGCGAACCCGCCGCCGAGCTGGTCGTACATGCCGCCACGCGCCATGGCGTCGAGCGTCTTGCCGCTCATCTCGCGCTCGCCCGAACGCAGCAGGAACTCCAGCACCATCGAAGGCGGGAACTTCGGCGCCCCGCCGAACCCGCCGCTCGCCGCGTCGAACGACTCCCGCAGGTTGTGCACGGCCTGCCGCAGCGTCTCCTCGCCCGGCAGCGGCCCGCTGGGCAGCGTGGTGTGCGTGTTGAGCGCCTCCACCACCTTCGCCCCCTGCTTGAGCACCGACTCCCTGTCGCCCGTCCACACGTTGTGGACCTCGGTGAGCAGGCGCTGGAAGTGGGGGCGCGGGAAGTACGTGCCGCAGTAGAACGGGTGCCCGTCGGGCGTCGCGAACACCGTCATGGGCCAGCCGCCCTGATGCGTCATGGCCTGCGTGGCGCCCATGTAGACGGCGTCGACGTCGGGCCGCTCCTCGCGGTCGACCTTGATGTTGACGAAGTGCTCGTTCATCAGCCGCGCCGTCTCGGCGTCCTCGAAGCTCTCGTGCGCCATGACGTGGCACCAGTGGCACGCCGAGTAGCCGACGCTGATGAGCAGCGGCACGTCACGCCGCCTGGCCTCCGCGAACGCCTCCTCACCCCACGGATGCCAGTCGACGGGGTTGTCGGCGTGCTGCAGCAGGTAAGGGCTCGTCGCGTCTTTCAAGCGGTTCATCAGGGACCTCCACCGCCCACCCTAGCCGGGCGGGCGGCGATGACTTGGCAGGCCGGTACGGCGTAGGTTACGCACGTGGATATGGACTTCGTCTGCGCCCAGGCCGGTCGTCCGGCGTCGGCCCTCACGCGCAGGGACGTGGCACGCGCGCTGCTCGCCGTGCCGTCGGGCGTGGCGCTCGTGGCGCTGCCCGACCTGCGGCGGGCCATGATGTCGGCGGGCAACCCGCTCTCCCTCGCCTTCTGGGAGTCGGCCAAGTCGACGCTCAGCTCGATCGAGGCGGGCGTGGCCACGGTGGGTGACGTGCAGCGGTGGGTGGAGTCCACGGGCACCGAGCCGATCCTCATGACGCCCAGCTACTTCGTCTGGCCGGAGGAGGACGAGCGCGGGCCCGTGGCGACCGAGATGTTCGCCCGGCTGGTGGCGTACCTGGAGGAGCGGGTCGAGGCGGGGGAGATCGACCCCGACGCGCTGGCGACCGGCGACCAGGACGCCCGCGCGGCCTACGAGGAGCTGCAGGAGCGCTGGCTGGGCACGCCGCTGCCCGACGGGCGGGTGCCCGGGTTCGCGGTCAGCGACGAGCAGGACGAGGAGCTGTTCGCGGCGTGGGACGAGGAGGAGGCGTTCGCGCTGTCGGAGCTGCGGCGGATCATGGCCGAGCTGCCCAAGCAGCCCGAGCTGCCCGTCGCGGAGCTGACGGCGGCCGCCGGACGGCTGCGCGCGCTGCTCGCCCTGCCCGGCTACCCGGCCAACGTGCTGCGGGCCTGCGCCGGCTTCGGCGACCGGCCGGTGCCGGACGACGACGTGGAGCTGTGGCTGGCGGTCGCGGCAGGCGTGGCGGGGCCCATCTCGGACCTGTCCGACGGCGAGGACATGCTGGAGGAGTTCGCCGACCTCGACGGGGACCTGAGCGACGAGGACACCGCGCTGGCCAACCTCTGCGCGATCCAGCACGCCGACTGGCTGGCGGGGGTGGCGGCGCTCGTCCGGCTGGGGCCCGGGGTGCTGGCCTCGCCGGAGCGGATGGCCCGGCTCATCGCCGAGTCGGAGGACATCGACATCGACGAGCAGGACGACGACGACCTCGACGCGACGGAAGGGTTGTTCGAGTCGGTGGTGAGCCTGTGGCGCCACCTCGGCATCGTCGACCAGGACGAGGTGCTCACCCCGCTGGGCTGGTGGGGGCTGCCCAAGGCGCTGGAACGCGCCTGGACGCCCTCCTCGGAGTGACCCGGATACAGGACGGCTACGCGTCCACCAGGCTCTGGAACTCGGGGTGGCGCTGGATGTACTTGGCCACGTAGGGGCAGCGCGGCTCGACGCGCAGGCCGGTGTCGGCGCTCGCCCGCAGGGCGTGCTCGACCAGCCGGCCCGCCAGGCCCTGCCCTTCGTAGGCGGGCAGCACCTCGGTGTGCGTGAAGACGATCTTCGTGGGCAGCAGGAGGTAGTCGGCGAACCCGGCGACCTTGCCGTCCACGAGGATCTCGAAGCGGCTCTCCGCCGAGTTGTCGACTGTTTCGATCGCCATCTACTTCTTGGCCTTCTCCTCGTCGCGGGCTTCGCCCTCGGCCTCGCCCTCGCGGGGCACCTGGATCTTCGACATCTGCTTGTTCATCGACTTGATCAGGATGTACAGGGCGAGCCCGAGCAAGGCCACGACGACGAACCCGAGCAGGCCCGGGCTCACTTCACCTGCTGCTAGAACCATCACCCCTCCAGTCTGCCACCAGGGGGTGATGGTCCGGCCAGAGGAGTCGTCAGTGGCAGGCGGGCTCGACCTCGTCGGCGTGGATGCCGGCGAACAGGTCGTCCTCGGGCAGCTCGGTGTCGACCAGCGAGCGGGCGAGGTGGTAGTCCTCCGTCGGCCAGATCTCCTGCTGCAGCTCGCGCGGGCAGACGAACCACCAGCTGTCGGGGTCGACCTGGGTGGCGTGCGCCTTCAGCGCCTCGTCGCGGATCTCGAAGTAGTCGCCGCACGGCACGCGCGTGGTGACCGGCCACTTGGCGGGGCGGTCCTCCCAGCGGGAGATCCAGTCGGCGTACGGGGAGCCGAGGCCGCGCTCGGTCATCGCCTCGTGCAGCGCCTCGAAGCGCTCCTTGGTGAAGCCCATCTGGTAGTAGAGCTTGAGCGGCTGCCACGGGTCGCCGGTGCCGGGGTAGCGGTCGGGGTCGCCGGCCGCCTCGAACGCCTCCACGGAGACCTTGTTGGTCATGATGTGGTCGGGGTGCGGGTAGCCGCCGTCGTCGTCGTAGGTGATGATCACGTGCGGCCTGAACTCGCGGACGGCGGCCACCAGCGGCGCCGCGGCGTCCTCCAACTTCTGCAGCGCGAAGCAGCCCTCGGGGAGCGGCTCGTCCTCGTTCTCCGGCAGCCCGGAGTCCACGAAGCCCATGAAACGCTGCTCCACGCCGAGGATCTCGCGCGCCCTGGCCATCTCGGCCCTGCGCACCTCCGCGATGTTCGCCACGATCTCGGGCCGGTCCATCTTCGGGTTGAGCACGGATCCGCGCTCGCCGCCCGTGAGGGTACAGACCAGCACTTCCACGCCTTCACGCACGTAACGCGCCATCGTGGCGGCGCCCTTGCTCGACTCGTCGTCGGGGTGGGCGTGAACGGCCATCAGCCTCAGCGGTGCACTCACGGGCTCGATGCTCCTCAGTAGGGACCGGTCAGTCGCCCAGAGAGGTTAGTTTCTGCTGGGCGGTCGCGAGGGCACACCCCTCGCGGGCGACAATTGTCTCGGATAACGCCGAGGGAGTGCAGGGAGATTCCGCCATGGTCACCAGAGATGCCGGGAACGGGCCAGTTCTCGGCACGCCCGACGACTTCCCAGACCGACCCAAACGAGGTGGCCGGCTGGTCGTCCACGTGGTGATCGGCGTGCTGGTGGCCATCATCGCCGGTGGCTGGGGCTACGTCATGTGGTCGATGACGGCCGGCGGGTCGGAGGCGCCGGCGCAGGTCGTGACGTTCAAAGTCAACGGTCCCAGCAGCGCCGAGATCACCTTTGAGGTATACAAGCCAGACGATAGGGTGGCCGTCTGCCGGATCAGGGCTCTGGACGTCAATCATGCGGAAGTGGGCAGCAAGGAAGTAAGAATCGCGGCTGGTGAGGGTAGTAAGCAGCTCAAGGAAAGCCTCGACACGAGCGGTCAGGCGACTTCCGTCCACATCCAGTACTGCAATCTCGTATAGTGAGACATTTGGGGAAGCGTTCGAGCGGTTAAGTTGTTAGCCTTTCGCAATTCAACCGTACGCAACCTCAAGTGATCTCAGGGCCCCCTAGGCAAGCAAGGAGAACCCGTGGCCGACTCTCGCGATGAGAACGTCACCTGGCTGACGCAGGAGGCGTACGACCGCCTGAAGGCGGAGTACGAGTATCTCTCCGGCCCCGGGCGCGTCGACATCGCCAAGAAGATCGAGGCCGCTCGTGAAGAGGGCGACCTGCGCGAGAACGGTGGATACCACGCCGCCAAGGACGAGCAGGGCAAGATGGAGGCCCGGATCTTCCACCTCCGGCAGATTCTCGACAACGCCCAGGTCGGAGAGGCCCCCAAGGCCGAGGGCGTGGTGGGCCCCGGCATGACCGTGACCATCCGGTTCGTCGGTGACGACGACGAGGTCACCTTCCTGCTCGCCTCCCGCGAGGAGAGCGGAGCGCCGATCGACGTCTACTCGCCCAAGTCCCCGCTCGGGGCGGCGATCAACGGGAAGAAGATCGGAGAGAAGGCCACCTACTCCCTGCCCAACGGACGGCAGAACACCGTCGAGATCCTCGAGGCTGTGCCGTACATCGGCAACTGACCCCCACGGACCACGACCGCCGGGCCCACGCTGGCCCGGCGGCGTTTTGGCATGGGCCCGCTCAGCATGGGCCGCATGGGCCTCATGGGGCGGGTCCGTACGCGCAGGGCTCCGGGATCCGGCAGGACCTCAGCTTCCTGGTCAAGAGCCGTAAGCGGCGCAACACGTACAAGCTGGTGCCGTTCATCGTGGTGGCCCTGGTCGCGGTGCTGACCGCCGACGTGCTGTTACTGACCCGGCCGGACGCCTCGCTGGCGCCCGGCGAGGCCGTGCGCGCCACCCCCAGGCAGACGCCGCTGGCGCAGAAGCGGCCCCTGCGGCCGCCCGCCCGGCAGACGCAGCCGCCGGCCCAGCAGCCGGTCACGACGGGGCAGCCGGTGGCGCCGCTGAGCAAGCTGCACAAGCCGAACCTGTTCGTGCTCACCAACAAGCCGTTCACGAACGAGATGCTGCAGAAGGTCGCCAGGCTCTCCGGCGTGCGGGCGCTGGAGCTGGCCGACGCGGCCTCGGTCACGCTCGACGGCAAGCGGGTGCAGACGCTGGCCGTCAACCCCTCCACGTTCCGGTCCTACACGCCCAAGGTGACCGCCTCGTCCGACGCGCTGTGGCAGAACGTCGCGGCCGGGGACGTGGCGGTCTCGTTCGTGCTCGGCAACGACGGCGGCCTGACGCTGCACAGCCGGGTGTCGGCGGGCGGGGCCCGGCAGCTGCGCATCGGCGCGTACGCCACCACGGGGTTCGGCGCCGTGGACGCGGTCGTGTCCAAGGAGGTCGGCCGCGCGCTGGGGCTGCCCCGCGACAACGCGCTCATCGTCAGCGCGCCGAAGGCGAACTCCGACACGCTGGCCAGGAAGATCAAGAAGGTGCTGGGCAAGGGCACGCAGGTGGCCACGGTCAACCCGGTGCTGCCGCAGCCGCGGCAGAAGGTGACCGAGCGGAGCTGGCCGGCGGGCTCGTTCATGTCCGGCGAGCAGCTCACGGTGGCGCTCCGGGCGGCGGTCTCCAAGCTGGGCCGCCCGTACGTGTGGGGCGCTGAGGGTCCCGACACCTTCGACTGCTCCGGTCTGGTCCAGTGGGCCTACGGGCAGGCGGGGGTGCGGATGCCGCGCGTGACGCACCAGCAGTGGGTGACGGGGCCGCAGGTGCCGCTGTCGCAGGCGCAGCCCGGTGACCTGCTTTTCTGGCGGAACGACCCGACGAACCCCGACTACATCTCCCATGTGGCGATTTATTGGGGTAACGGGAAGATGCTTCACGCACCCCGTACCGGTGACGTCGTGAAGATCGTCCCCGTGAACACCAGGAACCTGGCGGGCGTCGTCCGGGTCAGCCCCATAGCGGCGGCCAAGGTCCGCTGAGCCTTTCCTCCACGGCAGGTCCTCCTAGCCCTGCGTGCGTTGCGGCCCGCAAGAGTGTAATGATGATTACATGGCAACAGACGACACGACCGCGCAGGTGCGGGCCTGGTTCACCGGCCGCCTGCCCGAAGGCTGGTTCACCGCAGCGCCCGAGATCGTCAGGGACCGCGAGGAGATCGCGGTGCTCGGCACCCTGCCCGACCCCCCCGCCGACACGCCCGAGGCCGAGCGGCCGGCCCTGATCGAGGGGCTGGCCAGGCGGTTCAGGGAGGAGACGCGGGAGCGGCGCATCGAGATCGCCAGGGAGGCCGAGCGCCGGTTCCGCCAGAAGGTGTCGTGGGGCGTGGTCTGCGGCGGCGAGACTGTGATGTTCACCACACTCTCCGTGCCCGTGATGACGCGGCTGCGCCAGGCCGAGCGGCAGGTGCTCGACACGCTCGTGGCCGCCGGCGTGGCCAGAAGCCGCAGCGACGCGCTCGCCTGGTGCGTCCGCCTCGTCGGGAAGAACGCCGACGAATGGCTCGCCGAGCTGCGCGACGCCCTGCAGCACGTCGACCGCGTCCGCTCGGCGGGGCCCGACGTCCATTCATAGACCGTCCAGCGGAAACGGCTCACGGAAAGGACTAAACCACTGCGCTAATTGGTTTAGACCAGCTTAATTGGACTGGACCACTGGCCTCCGAAGGTGCTGGAAATTGCTCTTTTAAATCCTTCGCGGCTGGGTAGGCTCCCCCAATCATCAGGGCCGCTGCCTGCGGCGACACGCCCGGCCGACAGGTCTACGCCAATTGGCTTTCTGGGTGCTTCGTCGTTAATGATGACTGGGCCCTGAGAGAGTGGAGGAGTCAAGTCGTGTCCGTTTCCGTGGAAGTAGAAGCGCCCACCAGCAATAGCCAATTGGCCGCGTGGGTGAACGAGATCGCAGCCCTCACCCAGCCGGACCGCGTCGAGTGGTGCGACGGGTCGGAGGAGGAGTGGACTCGGCTCACCAACCTCCTCGTGGAGCAGGGCACGCTCACGCGTCTGGCCGCCCGGCCCAACAGCTTCTACGCCAAGTCCGACCCCACCGACGTCGCGCGGGTCGAGGACCGTACCTTCATCTGCTCCGAGCGCCGCGAGGACGCCGGGCCCACCAACAACTGGATCGCGCCCGGCGAGATGCGCCAGACGTTCGGCGAGCTGTTCAAGGGCTGCATGCGCGGCCGCACCATGTACGTGGTGCCGTTCTGCATGGGCCCGCTGGGCGGCGAGATCTCCCAGCTCGGGGTGGAGATCACCGACTCCCCGTACGTCGCCGTCTCCATGCGGATCATGACCCGCATGGGTGACAGGGCGCTGCGGCTGATCGAGGAGCGCGGCGACTTCGTCAAGGCGGTCCACTCCGTCGGGGCCCCGCTGGAGCCCGGCCAGGCGGACGTGCCGTGGCCGTGCAGCTCCACCAAGTACATCAGCCACTTCCCCGAGACCCGCGAGATCTGGTCCTACGGCTCCGGCTACGGCGGCAACGCGCTGCTCGGCAAGAAGTGCTACGCGCTGCGCATCGCCAGCGTGATGGCCCGCGACGAGGGCTGGCTGGCCGAGCACATGCTCATACTCAAGCTCACGCCGCCCTCAGGGGAAACCCGCTACATCGCCGCGGCCTTCCCCAGCGCCTGCGGCAAGACCAACCTCGCCATGCTCAAGCCCACGATCCCGGGCTGGAAGGTCGAGACGATCGGCGACGACATCGCCTGGATGCGGTTCGGCGAGGACGGCCGCCTGTACGCGATCAACCCGGAGGCCGGCTTCTTCGGCGTGGCGCCCGGCACCGGCCAGGTCACCAACGCCAACGCTATCGAGACGCTGTGGGGCAACAGCATCTTCACCAACGTCGCGCTCACCGACGACGGCGACGTGTGGTGGGAGGGCCTGACCGAGGAGCCGCCGGCCCACCTGACCGACTGGAAGGGCCGCTCCTGGACGCCCGACAGCGACGAGCCGGCCGCCCACCCCAACGCCCGCTTCACCACGCCCGCCGCGCAGTGCCCGACCATCGCGCCCGAGTGGCAGGACCCCAAGGGCGTGCCCATCTCGGCGATCCTGTTCGGCGGCCGCCGCGCCACCGCCGTGCCTCTGGTCACGGAGTCGCTGAGCTGGCAGCACGGCGTCTTCCTCGGAGCCAACGTCGCCTCCGAGAAGACCGCCGCCGCCGAGGGCAAGGTCGGCGAACTGCGCCACGACCCGTTCGCCATGCTGCCGTTCTGCGGCTACAACATGGGCGACTACTTCGGCCACTGGCTGGAGATCGGCCGCCGCGAGGGCGCCAAGCTGCCGCGCATCTACTACGTCAACTGGTTCAGGAAGAACGACGAGGGCAAGTTCGTCTGGCCGGGTTTCGGCGAGAACAGCCGCGTGCTCAAGTGGATCGTGGAGCGGCTCAACGGCGAGGCCAAGGCCGTGCCCACGCCGATCGGCCTGCTGCCCGCCGACCTCGACACGCAGGGCCTCGACCTGTCGGAGGATGACCTGCGCCTGCTGCTGACCGTCGACCGGGACGTGTGGCGCGAGGAGGCCGCGCTGATCCCCGCGCACTTCGACACGTTCGGCAGCCACCTTCCCAAGGAGCTGTGGGACGAGTACAACGCCCTGCTCGACCGCCTGGGCTGAGCTCCGGCCGAGCTCCGTGTGAGCTCCGTGTGAGCTCCGTCCGAGCTTCCGCTGAGCTTCGCCTGAGGAGCGCCTACGGCGCCGGCGTCCGCGTGACGGCCGGCGCCGTTCGCGTGTCGCCGCCACGGCACGGTGATGTAACCGGCGGGAGCTAAACGAGCAAAACCCCGGCCCCCGGCACCCCGGCCTCTACCTTGCGGATAAGTGTCTTTCCGGCACGCAGGCTGATCGGCCGCACGAGGGGAGGCCGCACATGGACCTGTTCCTGCTCATCGTATCGGTGGCCATCGCGGCTTACGCCGCCGTCACCACTTCCGCCATCACCCGCGCGCACGCCGCGATCAGGTCGGCCGCCACGGGATCCGGGCTGGGGGAGCTCGGCCACTACGACCTGGCGTACCTGGTCGGTGGCCCCAACAGGGTGGCCGACACGGCCATCGCCATCCTCGCGGAGCGGCACGAGCTCCGCGTCTCACGCGGTGGACGGGTGCACCGCGTCATCGCGAGCACGACCGCACGGGAGCCCATCGAGGAGGCGGTGCTGGGCGTGGTCGCCACCCGCTCGGGCCTGCCCGTGATGTCGCTCAGGATCGAGGCCGTCAGGAGCCTCGCCATGGAGGAGATCAAGCAGCGCCTCACGGCGCAGGGGCTGCTGCTGCCCGACGGGGCCTTCGTCCAGGCCCGCAGGCTGAGCGTACGGCTGCGGGCGCTGTCGGTGCCCGCGTACGCCGGGTTCGCGATCGAGGGCCTGACCATGGCCCTGGCCCCGAACCTGCACGCCCTGCTCGCCACGCTCGTCTTCCTGGGCACGATGATCGGCGCGGAGGCCGTGCTCGGCAACCACCGCCGCATCGTGCGCCACGCGCTGACCGAGTCCGGCCGGGACGCGCTGGACTCGGCCAGGCGAGCCCACGCCCCCGGCGCCGACGGGCCGGTGCCGCTCGCGCTCTACGGCCTCGGCGAGCTGCGCGACGCCAAGCTGCGGGCCGAGCTCAGCCGGCGGGCGCCCCAGCGGGAGCGGCGGCCCAGGAGCTCGTACGCGGGCAGCGGCTCGTCCCGGCGCGGCGGCGCCTGGTACGGCGGCGGCGGCTCGCACGGCGGCGGCTCCTACGGCTGCGGTGGCGGCTCGTCGAGCTGCGGAAGCGGATCGTCGGGCTGCGGCGGGGGCGGCGGCTGCGGCGGTGGTGGCTGCGGCGGGGGAAGCTGACCATGGCGAGCCTGGGAGTGGGCATCGGCTGGCGGTCCGAGCTGGACCTGACCATCGAGCGGATGGGCGGCGTCGACTTCCTCGAAGTGGTCGCCGAGAACATCCGGCCGGGCCG
Source organism: Nonomuraea composti (assembly GCF_012034275.1). Taxonomy (NCBI): domain Bacteria; kingdom Bacillati; phylum Actinomycetota; class Actinomycetes; order Streptosporangiales; family Streptosporangiaceae; genus Nonomuraea; species Nonomuraea composti. The sequence continues at coordinate 185,041 of NZ_JAATEP010000005.1, forward strand.
CCTGCCGGAGTCGCTGCGCGTCCTGCGGGCCAGGGGCCTGCCGGTCATCCCCCACGGGGTCTCGCTCGGGGTCGGCGGCGCGGAGCCGCCCTCCCCGGCCCGGCTGGCCCACCTGGCCGCGTGCGCGCAGGCCCTGGACGCGCCGCTGGTCAGCGAGCACCTGGCGTTCGTCCGGGGCGGCGGCATCGAGGCGGGGCACCTGCTGCCGGTGCCGCGCACCCGCGAGTCGCTGAAGGTCGTCATCGAGAACGTGCGCAGAGCCCAGGACGCGCTGCCCGTCCCGCTGGCCCTGGAGAACGTCGCGGCCGTCTTCGGCTGGCCCGATGACGAGCTGACCGAGGCGCAGTTCCTGGCCGAGCTGGTCGCCGCCACCGGCGTGGGGCTGCTGATCGACGTGGCCAACCTCTACACCAACCAGGTCAACCTGGGCCTGCCGGCCGTGGCGGCGCTGGACACGCTCCCGCTGGAGCACCTGGCGTACGTCCACGTCGCCGGCGGCTACGAGCACCACGGCATCTGGCACGACACGCACACCACGACGGCCCCCCAGGCCGTCCTCTACCTGCTGACCGAGCTGTGCTCCCGGGTCACGCCGCCCGGGGTGCTGCTGGAGTGGGACGACGAGTACCCGAGCGACGCGGTGCTGGCGGACGAGCTGTCCAGGATCAGGGCCGCGATGGTGGTGCCGGGGCAGGCGCGATGACCCCGATGGAGGCGCGGCGGCTCGCCGGCGCACAGGGGCCGCCGGCGCAGCCGCCGCAACTCACCGCCCCACCACTGGAAGTATCGGAGCAGGCCGCACGAGAGGACGCCGCACGTGAGCGCGTCTCACCGGAGGAGGCGCGGGAGCAGGGCGAGGAGCGGCGCAGGCGGCTGGCGGAGGCGCAGGGGCGGGTCGTGGCGGCCCTGGTGGCCGGGGCGGAGGTGCCCGAGGGTTTCGACCCGGAGCGCATGCGTGCCCAGGCCGTCAGCCTGATCTCCAAGCGGCGCGCGATCGTGGCCAGGCTCCGCCCGGACGCGGCCGCGGCGGCGGGCCCCGGCCTGGCCGCCGAGTTCGCCGCGTACGCGCAGGCCCGCGCCACGCCCCCGCCCGGCTACCGCGCCGACGCCGACGACTTCGCCGCCTGGCTGCGCGAGCGCGGCCGGATGCCCGGCGAGCCGCCCCCGAAGCGCCGCTGGTGGTCGCGCCTGCCTGGCATACGCTGATCCCGGCCGGGTTCGGCAGCAAGCGCTTGGGAGGCGGCATGCGGATCGTCAACATGGGCGAGTGGCCCCTGGGCCCGGAGGACGAGCGGCGGCACGCCCCCGGCGGCGAGCCGCTGTGGAACGAGTCCTGGTACTACCACTTCGTCTCCGAGGACGGCAGGGCGGGCGGCTACGTCCGCCTCGGCCTCTACCCGGCGTGGGGCCGCGCCTGGTACTGGGCCTGCCTGGTCACGGCCGACGGCGACCGGGCCGAGGTGATCGACCACGAGGCGGCACTGCCCCGGGGCGACCTGGCGGTGGCGGGCCCGGGTTACACGGCCGCGCACGCCGCGACGGACCCCTTCGAGCGCGCGCACATCCGGCTGAGCTCCGCCGAGCTCAGCCTGGACCTGGAGTTCCGCACGGCGGGAGGCGTCTACGGCTACGCGCTCACCCCGCGCTACGAGGTCCCCTGCGAGGTCACCGGCACGATCGGCGGCCTGCCGTTCCGCGGGCACGGCGAGCGCGACCACAGCTGGGGCGTGCGCGACTGGTGGTCGATCTCGTGGCTGTGGAGCAGCGCCCGCCTGGACGACGGCACGTACCTGCACGGGATGCGCGCGAACGTGGGCATGGAGCTGCCCTGGCCGGCGTTCCTGGCGGCCAAGGGGGACCTGGCGCACGTCGAGGGCTTCGGGGCGGCCACGGTGTTCGACGGTGACCGGCCGGTGGAGTCGGTGCTGCGCTTCCCCGGCTGCGTCACGACCGTGCGGCCGGTCGCCTTCGCCCCGGTGACGCTGACCTCGCCGGAGGGCGTGGCGGCCCGGTTCGCCAGGGCGCTGTGCGCCTACGAGACCGCGGACGGGCGCGTGGGCCACGGCTGGACGGAGTGGCACCAGCCGCCGGGCTGGCGCGAGCACGCGTGGTAGCCGCGGGTTCGGCGAGCACGCCTGGGGGACAGCGGGTTTAGCGCGGAGGGGCGGGGATACGGGGGAGGGCATGGGAGGTCTACGCTGTGTCGATGGGTCCTATCTGTCCGTAACGCCCGTCGCGTGCACGGACAGCGTCGGCGCGCCGTACGAGATCACCTTGGAGCTGCACCGCGACGGCACCCCGTACGGCAGCGTGGGTGAGCGTTGCGGCCACCTGCTGGCGCGCCTGGCGCGCGGGGTGGACGAGGCCCGCCAGGGGCGGGGCGCGGCCAGGCGCTGGGCCGACCCCGACGACCGGTTCCCCGGCGAGGGGCCCGACGGCGAGCTGTTCTCCTTCCGCTACCTGACCAGGGCCGGCCTGGGCGGCGGCGAGCTGCGCTGCCAGCTGCGCACCATCCCGGTCTGGCAGCCGGGGCCGGGGGAGTGGCGGGTGACCAGGAGGGCGTTCGTGGAGGCGTGGGGCGCCACGGGGGTGGGCATGCGGGCGGTCCTCACCTCGGCGGAGCTGTCGGTGTTCGTGCGCGAGCTCGTGGACGAGGCGGAAGGGTGTCTGAAAGGTAGAGACTCTGCGGAGGAATAGTGTAGACGGAGCAGGCACGGGCGTTTCGCGGTGATAATTGCCTGTTGGGGCATTGCGGCCAAGGGGCACAAGTCACCGCTGGGGAGGCACTCCGTGGGCCTGCGCGATCTGGTCTACCGGCTGTACGAGCGCCGGCTGGAGGCCAAGCTGTCGAAGGACAGCATCCCCCGGCATGTCGGGGTCATCATCGACGGCAACCGCCGCTGGGCGCGCGCCATGGGCCTGCGTGACGTGTCCACCGGTCACCGCAAGGGCGCGGACAAGATCTCCGAGCTGCTGGGCTGGTGCCGCGAGCTCGGCGTCGAGGTGGTCACGGTGTGGATGTTGTCCAACGACAACCTCAACCGGCCGAGGGAAGAGCTGGAGCCGCTGCTGCGCATCATCGAGGACGTGACGCGGGAGCTGGTGGCGGAGGGCTGGCGGATCAGCCCCGTCGGCGCGCTCGATCTGCTGCCGGACAGAACCGCCAATGTCCTAAAAAATGCAAAAGAAGCGTCATCACACCGTCCGGGCCTGATTGTGAACGTTGCAGTTGGGTATGGAGGAAGACGTGAGATTGCCGATGCGGTGCGCTCACTGCTCCAGGAGCACGCGAGCAGGGGAGCGAGCATCGAGGACCTCGTGGAGGTACTCGATGTCGAGCACATCGCGGAGCATCTTTACACTCGCGGCCAGCCCGACCCGGACCTCCTCATCCGGACCTCGGGCGAGCAGCGTCTGTCCGGTTTCATGCTCTGGCAGAGTGCTCACTCCGAGTTCTACTTCCACGAGGCCTACTGGCCGGACTTCCGCAGGGTCGACTTCCTGCGGGCGCTGCGCGATTACGCTGCGAGACACCGGCGTTACGGTTCCTGACACGACAATCGGGTATCCAGGACGTAACGTTGGAAGTGTCCGGTCACAGGTCGGACATTTCGGAGAGGGCCCGCCTTTGCACCAACACTTGCCGAGGGGGGCCGGACTCCGGCACCGACGGCAGCTCGCGGTCGGGGACGCGGGTCCGGTCCGATTCCCACCTCGTCTGCAGGGTGCCCGCACCTATGGGCGCCCGGGGGAGAACGTGTGGCAGTGTCCTCGAGCAACCCTACTCACCAGTCGGCCAAGCGCACGTACGTGCTGGACACCTCGGTCCTGCTAGCCGACCCGGCGGCGATGACCCGGTTCGCCGAGCACGACGTGGTCCTTCCCATCGTGGTCATCACGGAGCTGGAAGGTAAGCGACACCATCCGGAGCTCGGCTACTTCGCCCGCAAGGCCCTGCGCTACCTGGACGACCTGCGCGTTCAGTACGGCAGGCTGGACGAGGCGATGCCGACGGGGGACGGCACGATCAGGGTAGAGCTCAACCACAGCGATCCGTCCATCCTGCCCGCGGGCTTCCGCCTCGGCGACAACGACACGCGCATCCTGACGGTGGCCCGCTCGCTGGCCAGCGAGGGCTGCGACGTCGTCCTTGTCTCCAAGGACCTGCCGATGCGGGTCAAGGCCGCCTCGATCGGCCTGGCGGCGGAGGAGTACCGCGCCGAGCTGGTGCACGAATCAGGCTGGACGGGCATGGCCGAGGTCCAGGTGACCGCGGAAGACGTCGAGACGCTGTTCGAGACGGGCACCGCGGACATGGAGGAGGCCAGAGACCTGCCCACGCACACGGGCCTGCGGCTGCTGTCGGCCAAGGGCTCGGCGCTCGGCCGGGTGCAGCCGGACAAGTCGGTACGCCTCGTCCGCGGCGACCGCGAGGTCTTCGGCCTGCACGGCCGCTCCGCGGAGCAGCGCATCGCGCTCGACCTGCTGATGGACCCGGAGATCGGCATCGTCTCGCTGGGCGGCCGGGCCGGCACCGGCAAGTCGGCGCTGGCGCTCTGCGCGGGCCTGGAGGCCGTCCTGGAGCGCCGCCAGCACCGCAAGGTCATCGTCTTCCGCCCCATCTACGCCGTCGGCGGCCAGGAGCTCGGCTACCTGCCCGGCACCGAGGGCGAGAAGATGGGCCCGTGGGGACAGGCCGTCTACGACACGCTCGGCGCGATCACCTCGCCCGAGGTGATCGAGGAGGTGCTCGACCGCGGCATGCTGGAGGTGCTGCCGCTGACGCACATCCGCGGCCGCTCGCTGCACGACGCGTTCGTGATCGTGGACGAGGCGCAGTCGCTGGAGCGCGGGGTGCTGCTGACGGTGCTGAGCCGGATCGGCGCCAACTCGCGGGTGGTGCTCACCCACGACGTGGCCCAGCGCGACAACCTGCGCGTGGGGCGGCACGACGGCGTGGTCGCGGTGGTGGAGAAACTGAAGGGTCATCCGCTGTTCGCCCACGTCACGCTGACCAGGTCGGAGCGCTCCCCGATCGCCGCGCTGGTGACGGAGATGCTGGAAGACATCACGATGTAGTGCTCGGTCGAGCCTTTGAGCAGTGATGCTCAGTTGAGCACCGAGCAGTGGTGCTCAGTTGAGCTCAGAGCACGTGTGCCGCCCCTCGTCCTTCGGGGGGCGGCCCTCGTTCTCCCGCACGATCTTGACGACCTCGAACGCCGCGTCCTGCTGGGCCGTGCAGACGATCTGCGCCATGCCGAGCTTGGTCAGCGTGCCGTCGCCGCTGATGTAGACGGTCAGCGTCGAGGTGCGGGGGAGCTGGATCTCGTCGCGCTGCGGCGGGTTGATGGAGTTCCTGGTCCGCAGGTACGTGAAGCCGCGCAACGCGGTGTCCCGGTCGCCGAGCGGGTGGGCGGAGGCGTCGAAGAGCGCGGTCAGCACGCTGTCCACGGTGTCGTCCTCGACGTCGGCGGGCTCCCGCATGAGCTTGCCGTTCCTGAGCAGGAAGATCGTCTTGGTGGGCGGCGGGATCCGGACGGTGGGGGCGCTGCCCCGGTCCTGGACGTCGGTGGGCAGGATGCCGCAGCCGGTCATGGCCAGCAGCAGGACGACGGCGACGAGAGCTCTCATATGTGCGGCAGCCAGACCGTGAAGAGGGTGCCCGGGCTCTGCGGGCGTACGGAGATGGTGCCCCCGTGCAGCTGGACGTTGGCGCGGGCGATCGCCAGGCCGAGCCCGCTGCCCTGGCTGCGGGCCCGGCCCGCGCCGGCCTTGAAGAAGCGGTCGAAGACGTGCGGCAGCGCCTCGCGCGGGATCCCTTTGCCGTGGTCGCGCACCTTCACCTCCAGGCCGTTCTCGGTGGCCCTGGCGCTCACCACGACCGGGGGCAGGCCGTGCTTGAGCGCGTTGCCGACCAGGTTGGCCACGATGACGTCGAAGCGGCTGGGGTCGAGGTTGGCGGTCAGGCCCTGGGAGGCGGTGACCGTCACCTTGTCGGTCCAGGCGCGCACCTCCAGGCAGTCCTGGATGGAGTCGGCCACGTTGACCGGCTCCAGGTTGAGCGTGGCCGTGCCGGCGTCGAAGCGGCTGATCTCGATGAGGTGCTCGACCAGCTCGCGCAGGCGTTCGATCTCCCTGAGCACCAGCCGGACGGCCTGCGCGGGCGCCTCCGGCAGGTGCTCGGCCTCGTCGGAGAGCATGTCGGCCACGGCCGTCATGGCGGTCAGCGGCGTGCGCAGCTCGTGGGAGACGTCGGCCACGAACCTGCGGGACATGGCCTCCAGCGAGCGCAGCTCCGACACGCTCAGCTCCAGCGCGGCGGCGGCGTCGTTGAAGCGGGCGGTGAGCCCGGCCAGCTCGTCCTGGCCGTGCACGGGCAGGCGGGTGTCCAGGCGGCCCTGGCCGAGCGCCTGGGCGGCCGCGCTCAGCCGGCGCACCGGCAGCAGCACCTGCCGGGCCGACAGCAGCGCCACGACCAGGGCGATGAGCACGATGACCAGGCCGGTCCAGGCGAGTGTGGTCCTGAGCGCCTCCAGCTGGCGCTCGTCGTCGTGCATGGGGAAGAAGACGAACGCCCGCAGGCCGGTCGCCTCCGGCCCCGCGGAGCCGTCGCGGTAGACCTCGGCGCCGACGATCAGGTAGAGCTCGTTGTCGATGATCTTGCGTTGGGTGACGACGCTCTGCTTGGCCCTGCCGTGCAGCTCGTTGGGGACGTCGCTCATCGACAGGGGGCCCTCGGAGGCGATCATGGTGCCGTACTCGATCAGCGCGCTGCGGCCGGGGCCGCTGAGCGCGTGGGCGACCCGGTTCAGCTCCCTGGAGGTGGGGGCGGCCTCGCCGGGCCGCAGCTTGCCGATGGGGAAGTCGATGCTGCTGAGCTCCCTGGTCACCAGCTCCAGCGAGGTCGTCTCGGTCCTGGTGATGAGCGCGGTCTTGGCCAGCTCGTACCCGATGGTGGCGACCAGCAGGGAGGCGGTGACGGCGACGAGGGTGAAGGTGATGACCAGGCGGGCGCGCAGGCCCGTGGGGCGGGGGATCGCGCGGGGGATCAGGCGCGCCATCACGGAGGGCTGAACCGGTAGCCGAAGCCGCGCACGGTGTGGATGAAGACGGGCTCGGCCGGCTTGGGCTCGATCTTGGCGCGGATGCGCTGCACGCAGGCGTCCACCAGGCGGGAGTCGGCGATGTGCGTGTGGTCCCAGACGGCGCGCAGCAGGTAGCGGCGGTTGAGCACCTGGCCGGGGTGCCGGACGAGCTCCAGCAGCAGCCGCAGCTCCGTCGGCGTCAGGTGGATCTCCTTGCCGGCCAGCGTGACCTTGAGCGCGCCCCGGTCGATCACGAGGTCGCCGAACGTGATGCGGTCGGAGGCGGCGGACTCGGCGCGGCGCAGCACGGCGCGGATGCGGGCGTCCAGGACGCGCGGCTCGACCGGCTTGACCACGTAGTCGTCGGCGCCCGCCTCCAGGCCCACCACCACGTCGAGGTCGTCGCCCCTGGCCGTGAGCAGGATGACGGGGAGCTGGTCGAGCTTGCGGATGCGGCGGCACACCTCGACGCCGTCGATGCCGGGCAGCATGACGTCGAGGATCGCGATCTCCGGGCGCCGGGCCCTGATGTGGTCGAGCGCCTCCTCACCCGTCGCGTACGACGTGACGGAGTGCCCCTGCCTGGTCAGCGCCAGCTCAAGAGCCGTGCGGACCGAGGGGTCGTCTTCTACGAGGAGGATGCCAGCCACGCGCACATTATTATTCCTTGTCCCGAATACCCGGTATGTGTCACCAAACTGTGACACGGCGTGGATGAGATCCAGAAGATGGGCGGGGACCCTGAAAACGGCTTCCCTTCGGCGACGGGGGTGCGAAGGGGAGCCCCTCCGCGCTGTGACCAAAGTCACATATTTCCGGAAACGCGGAGGTTACCTGCTGGTTGGTGAAATTTACGCCAAGCGATTCCCGCGTTTAGGTTGCGGACCACCCCCCATGACAGGGCAAGCTCATGATTCGTGAGCCCCGGTCCGCAGTTGAGCGAGCGCCCCCCGAAGGAAGACCTCCCCTCGGCGCGCCGGCCTTCGCGCTTCACTCCCAAGCGCGTCATCATCAGCACCCTCTTGCTGGTGATCGTCATCGGTGGCGGCGGCTTCGTCGCCTACCGCGCCGTCCAGAACGCCAACGAGCCGAAGCAGACGCCGATGTCGCTCACCGACCTCGGCAAGCTCGCCAGCGGCGACCTGTACGCGCCCGACCCCGAGGCCGACCTGCTCAAGGCCGAGGCCGAGCAGGCCTACCGCGCCGACCAGCTCAAGAAGGAGCGCTCGGGAGCGGCCGGCAAGGGCCTCGACTGGGTGGTGCCGAAGAAGGCGCCCGGCGGCGACGGCTTCCCGGCACAGAACTTCCCGCCCGGCAGCAACCCGTCCCCCGGCAGTAACAAGGCCACCGCCAAGGCGATGCTGGCCTCGTTCGGGTTCGGCGCCGACCAGTGGGGCTGCCTGGAGAGCCTCTGGCAGAAGGAGAGCGGCTGGAACGAGCGGGCCATGAACCGCTACTCCGGCGCGTACGGCATCCCGCAGTCGCTGCCCGGCAGCAAGATGGCCAGCGCGGGCGCCGACTGGCAGACCAACGCCGCCACCCAGATCAAGTGGGGCCTGGGCTACATCAAGGGCCGCTACGGCTCGCCCTGCGCCGCCTGGGGCCACTCGCAGTCCGTCGGCTGGTACTGAGCCCGCCGGGGTCGGTGCTGGGCCCGCCGGTCGGTACCGAGCCGGGGTCGGTGCTGGGCCCGCCGGTCGGTACTGAGCCGGGGTCGGTGCTGGGTCCGTCGGTTGGTATTAGGTCCGGAGCGGGTCAACTTTCCTTCCCCAATCGGCAAGCCGTCGCGCCCGATCCTGTATACGGGCGCACGCTGGCCGCATGGGTGTGAAGGTCAGTGTGATCATCAATGTCCACAATCCGGGTGACACCGCCGACGCGTGCGTCCGCTCCGCGCTGGAGCAGACCATGCCCCCGGACGAGTACGAGGTCATCGTCGTGGACGACGGTTCCACCGACGGGACGGCCGAGCGCCTCGACACCCTCGCCTCCGTCAGGAAGAACGTGCGCGCGCTGCACCTGCCGTACACGGGCTCGCCCTCGCGGGCCCGCAACGTCGGCCTGGCCGCGGCCGCCGGCGACTACGTGTACTTCCTGGAGCCCGGCGACCGCCTGGAGCGGGACGCGCTGGAGCGCATGCACGACCGGGCCGTGGAGTCCGACGCGGACGTGCTGGTGGGCCGCCTGGTCCGCGACTTCGGGCCGCCGATGACCGCCTTCGCGCGCAGCACCGGCCGCGCCGACATCCTGCGTGACCGGCTGCTCACCCTGCTCTACCCGCAGCAGCTCTACCGGCGGGCCTTCCTGGAGGAGCACGAGCTGGGCTTCTCCGTGCCGGGCAGCCGGATGGGGGAGCAGGCGTTCGTACTGCGCGCCTACCTGCACGCCAAGGTGGTCGCGGTGCTGGCCGAGCACGTCTGCTGCCACCTGGGCGAGCGCCCGCGCGTCGAGGAGGAGCCGCGGGCGATCGTCAAGGAGCTGCTGAAGCTGCTCGACGACATCGACACCTACGTGGGCGAGGGGCGCCAGCGCGACCGCATGTACGCGTACTGGCTGCGCTACGCCGTCCTGCGCCCGCTGCTGACCGCCCGGTTCGCCGACTCGTCCGTGGACCGGGGCATGCACTTCCGCGTCGTGCAGGAGCTGGTGGGGCGGCGCTTCCCGGAGCGCCTGGACCGGTACCTGCCGGTGCAGCTGCGCGTCGTGGCCGCGTACGTGCGCATGGGCCGTCTCGACCAGATCGTGCTCATGTCGAACTCGACCAGGCGCGCGGGCCTGCGCGCCGACCTCACCGAGGTGCGCTGGGACGCCCATGTCCTGGTGCTCGGGCTGACCGCCGAGGTGCTGGCCGGCGACGGCAGCCCCGACCGGTACCAGGTGGACGGCGACCGCCTGCACTGGATCCCGCCGCGTTCCCTGGAGACCAGGAAGCTGCCCCCGGACGCCACCGACATCACCAAGGACGTCGAGCGGGCCCGCATCGAGCTGTACGTGCGCCACACCGAGACGGGCGTCGTGCACTTCCTGCCGCTCACCCAGCGCGTCGAGCGCGTCCCCGCGGGCCGCCGCCGGGTCCGCGTGCGCATCAAGGGCGAGACCCGGCTGGACGTCACCACGGCCGCCCTGGGCGGGCCGCTGCGGCCCGGCCAGTGGGAGGTGCACGTGCGCATGTTCAGCGGGGCCAGCCAGGCCAGGAGCCGCGTCAGCCACCCCGACGGGCCGCTCAACTGCCTGGGTGTGCTGGCCCAGCGGCCCAGGATGCGCCTCGTGGTGCCGTGCTGGAGCGACGCGGGCGAGCTGGGGCTGGCCATCGAGCCGCGCTCGTTCTCCGAGTCGATCAAGCTGGTGTCGCCGGGGGTGACGGTCAAGCACCTCGGGCGGCACCTGTACGTCGTGCTGCCGGTCCCGTACGTGCCGCCGAGCGGCGGCCCCGCGCTGGAGCTGGTCCTGCGCAACACCGGCAGGCGCGGCCGCGAGGTGAGCGCGCCCGCCCTGGTCGAGGCCGGGGTGCCGGGCCGGCTCGCCGGGCAGCTCGTCGCCAAGGTGCCGATCAAGCGCCTGATGCCCGGCGCCGAGGAGCTGGGGCCGGGCCGCTGGCAGTGCACGCTGCGCTCCTCCGACGAGGAGGTGGGGCTGCGGTTCGCGCTGGAGATGCACCGGGGCAGGATCGAGGTCAGGCCGGCCGCGGCCGTCGATCCCGGGCGCCGCTCGCCCCTGGGCCGCGACACGTTCCTGCACCGGCTCGGCCGCAGGCTGCCCGGCGCGCGGCACATCGTCCGCCTGGCGCGCGCGGGCAGGCACCGCTACCTCACGGACTGACCCAGCCCTCCAGCTCCTCGAAGGCGCTCCTGAAGGCCGGGAGCATCGGCTTGAGCCGGTCGGGGTAGACGTCCACGAGGCTGTCGAGATGGTTGCCGCCCTCCACCCGGTGGTAGCGGAACGGGCGGTGCGGGCCGACCATCTTCGCGTACACGTCGGAGTCGCGAGAGATCGGCAGCAGCGTGTCCAGCGTGCCGTGCAGGGTGATCAGCGGCTTGGTGATCCGGCCGGTCAGCGCGATCTTCGCGACCGCCGCGTACGGCCGGCGCTCGTCGTAGTCGTAGTCGGCGGCGGCGCCCTGGTAGGACGGGTCCAGCTCCTTCTGGTAGAGCTGCTGGGTCAGCTCCCAGTAGTACTGCCGGTGGAACGGCCACAGGAACTCCGAGCCCGCGGCGAACCCGGCCGCCCGCACCCCGGCCTCGTCCGGGTACGCCTTCAGCGCGGGCGGCAGGAAGTTGAGCAGATTGTCGCCCTTGACCCGCCAGAGTGTGCCCTCCCAGTCCACGCCGCCGTCGTAGAGCCGGCCCCGGTTCTCCAGCTGCCAGCGCACCAGGTAGCCGCCGTTGGAGATGCCCGCGGCGAACGTACGCGCGGGCTTCCTGCCGTACCGCTGCCTGACCACCGCCTTGGCGGCCACCGTGAGCTGGGTGACGCGCTCGTTCCACTCGGCGATGGCGTCGCCGGGGCGGCGGCCGTCCTCGTGGAAGTTCACGCCCACGTTGCCCTTGTCGGTGGAGGCGAACGCGTACCCCTTGGACAGCACCCAGTCGGAGATCGTGTAGTCGTTGGCGTACTGCTCCCGGTTGCCGGGCGTGCCGGCGACGACGAGGCCGCCGTTCCACTCGTCCGGCAGCCTGATCACGAACTGGGAGTCGTGGTTCCAGCCGTGGGTGGCGTTGCCGGTGGAGGTGTCGGGGAAGTAGCCGTCGATCTGGACGCCGGGCACGCCGGTGGGGTTGACCGTGGCCGCCGAGTGCAGCCCGGCCCAGTCCGCCGGGTCGGTGTGCCCGGTCCGCGTCGTGCCGGCCGTGGTCAGGTCGCCGAGCGCGGCGATCTCCACGTGCTCGGCGCCCGGCACCGCGAGCCGCGGCACGGGGGTCAGCAAGCTCGCCACGAGCGTGAGCGCGACCAGCATCTACGCCTCCCTCAGGTGCTCGGCCAGCAGCCGCTGGAACTCTTCCGGGTGCTCCAGGTGCGGGCTGTGGCCGCACTCGTCCAGCACCACCTCCCGGTACGCGCCGTACCGCGCCAGCACGGCCCTGGTCTGGCTCACCATGGGCTGGGCCGGGGTGCCGGGGGAGCCGGGCACGAGGCCGAGCGCGCCCAGGTGGGCGAGGTCGAACAGCGAGGTGTCGGAGACGATCACGTCGTCGGCGCCCCTGATCCACAGGATCGGCGGCCTGGGGCCGATCTCGTGCAGGTCGCCGAGGCGGAAGTGGGTGGGCGCGCAGGCGTTGAGCACGCCGGTCTTGCCCGGCGCCACGCCCGGCCAGGCGGCGGAGGTCGCGGCGTCGCCGGGGTAGTGGGCGTCGCCGACCCGCGTGGTGAGCATCGCCCGGACGTAGAAGTCCTCGTCGGGGATGGGGCGGTGGTTGACGTAGGCGGAGCGGAAGACGCTGCGCGGCGAGGTGGGCGACTCGTCGGACAGGTCGCCCGCCTGGAGCCGGGTCACGAAGTCGGGGTTCGCGGCGCCGGCGCCCGATCCCGTGCCGTCGGGGTGGGTGAGCCGCCCGTCCGGGCCCTCCGTGCCGCCGAAGCCGTACGGGGAGATCGGGTTGACCAGCGTGACGCTCCCGACGGCCTCAGGGCGGTCGCGCAGCACCTGCAGCACGATGCCGCCGCCCAGGCTCCAGCCCACCAGGTGCACCCGGTCGAGGCCCAGCGCCTCCACGAGCTCGATGACGTCGTCGGAGTAGTCGCGCAGGCCCCTCGTGGCGTCCACCGGCGCCGGGTCCGTCTCGCCGAACCCGCGCAAATCCACCGCCAGCGGCCGGTACCCGTCCGGCAGCGCGGCCATGGCGTCGCGCCAGAAGGCGGCGGAGGAGACGTTGCCGTGCACGAACAGCACGGGCTCGCCGGCGGTCCTGCCCTCGACGGTCAGGACGTGCTGGGTGAGCCTCGGCGTGGTGACCTTCATTTCACGTAAGTCCTCTCGGCCAGGTCGCTGCCCCGAGTCTCGCGGGCCGCGTACACCGAGGCCAGGGTGAGCAGCGCCGCGATCCCGAGGTAGGCCGAGATGGGCACGCTGCTGGCGTACTTCTGGAGCAGGGCGACCGCGATGATCGGGGCCAGCGCGCCGGCCACGATGGCCGAGAGCTGCGCGCCGATGGAGACGCCGGTGTAGCGCGTCCTGGTGCCGAACAGCTCGGAGAAGAAGGCCGCCTGCGGGCCGTACATCATGCCGTGGAAGAGCAGGCCGACCGTGACGGCCAGGGTGATCGCCAGGAAGTTGCCGGTGTCCACGAGCGGGAAGAACGCGAAGATCCACACCCCGATGCCGGCGGCGCCCGACAGGTAGATCGGGCGGCGGCCGAGCCGGTCGGACAGCGCCCCCCACAGCGGGATCGTCACGAAGTGGATGCCCGAGGAGACCAGCACCGCGTTCAGCACCGTGGAGTTGTCGATGCCGGTCTGCTTGGCGTAGGTGATGACGAAGACGGTCAGCAGGTAGAACGAGATGTTCTCCGCCAGCCGGGCGCCGATCGCGACCAGCACGTCCTTGCTGTGGTGACGCAGCACCCCGACGATCGGGGCCCGCGGCTCCGGCGGGGCCTCCTGGAAGACCCGCGACTCGGTGATCGTCAGCCGGATCCACAGGCCGATCAGCACCAGCACGCCCGACAGCAGGAACGGCACCCGCCATCCCCACGCCAGGAACGCCTCGTCCGACTGCCAGGCGGCCAGCGCCGCCAGCACGCCGGTGGCCAGCAGGTTGCCGCCGGGGGCGCCCGCCTGCGGCCAGGAGGCCCAGAAGCCGCGCCGCGCCGTGTCGCCGTGCTCGGAGACGATCAGCACCGCGCCGCCCCACTCGCCGCCGAGCGCGAAGCCCTGCACGAGCCGCAGCGCCGTCAGCACCAGCGCCGCCGCCGGGCCCAGCGTCTCGTACGTCGGCAGGCAGCCGATCAGGAACGTCGCCGTGCCCATCATCAGCAGGCTGACGACCAGCAGCGTCTTGCGGCCGACCCGGTCGCCGAAGTGGCCGAAGACCAGGCCGCCGAGCGGGCGGGCGACGAATCCGACGGCGTAGGTGAGGAACGACAGCAGCGTGCCGGTCAGCGGGTCGGACTCAGGGAAGAAGAGCTTGTTGAACACGAGGGCGGCTGCCGAGCCGTACAGGAAGAAGTCGTACCACTCGATGGTGGTGCCGATCAGGCTCGCGGCGACGATCTTCTTGATGGAAGTGGCCATGCCGGTCACCGTAGGTTGTGACCGGGGTCACTCATATGGTGCTGGGGCCCATAGTGTCGGGCGTGTCTGTGTGGCCGAGCCGGTGCAGGCGGAGGGCGAGCTGGATCTCCAGCGCCCGCTCCGGCGCCGGCCAGCCCTCGCCGAGCAGCTTGCCGATCCGGTCGAGGCGCTGCGTGACGGTGTTGACGTGGATGTGCATGGCCTCGGCCGTGCGGGACGGCGAGCCGCCGGTGCCGAAGTACGCGGCCAGCGTGTCGACCAGGGCGGTGCCCCTGCGGGCGTCGTAGTCGATCACCGGGCCCAGCGTCCGCGCGACGAAGCCGGGCACGTCGCGGCCGTCACCGACGAGCAGCCCCACGAAGCCCAGCTCGCTCGCGCTGGCCCCGTCGCCGGCCCGCCCGAGCGCGATCAGCGCCTCCGCGCACCTGCGCGCCTCCTGGTAGGCGGCGGCCACGTTCGCCGGGTCGCCCGCGCGGGACGCGCCCGCCGTGGCGGGGCTGTGCAGCGACGCCGTCAGCTCGCGCGCCACCCGCTGCGCCAGCCCGCCCGCGTCGTCGCCCGGCAGCAGCAGCACCACCTCGTCGGCCCGCCCGGCCGCCAGCCCGTGCCGCAGCGTCGCCTGCGAGGAGGCCCAGAACGCCGCCCGCTCGCGCTGCCCGGAATGCTTGGCGACCACCAGCACGTGCGGCGCGCCCAGGTCCATGCCCAGCCGCCGCGCCCGGTCGGCCAGCCCCGGCGAGCCGGGCCGCGAGATCAGGTCGTCGAGCAGCTCGCCCCTGACCCGCCCCTCGGCCTCGGCCACGCTCCTGCGGAACAGCAGCAGCAACGCGCACACCAGCGCCGCCCGCTCCAGGATCCGCTCGTCGGCGTCGTCGCTGCGCAGCAGCAGCGTGCACAGCGGCTCCCCGCCCACGTCCACCGACGCGATCAGCAGATCGCCCCTGCGCACGGTGCGCCCCAGCGCCCTGGACGCCTGCGCCGCCTCGAACACCCCGGAGTCGAGCTCGCCCACGTCGCCGCTGATGGCCCGCCCCAGGTCGTCCAGCACCGCCAGCGAGCCGCCCAGCACGTCGGTCACCACGGCCGCGACGTCCTCGATGCCGCCGCCGCGCAGCACCAGCGACGTCATCCGGTCGTGCGCCATCGCGGCCCGCTCCACGGCCTCGCCGTGCTCCCTGGCGGTCCGGTGCGCCTGGGACAGCTCCTCCAGCGCGTTCCTGGTCTCCTGCAGCAGCCGGGCGTTGTCGATCGCGACCGCGGCGTGCGCGGCCAGGCTGGCCAGCAGCGACACCTCCTCCTGGTGGAACGGCCGCGCGCTGCGGTTGGCCGCCATCAGCACGCCGATCACCCGCTGCCCCAGCCGCAGCGGCACCCCGAGGATGGCGACCAGGCCCTCCTCCTTGACCGCGTCGTCGATGTGCTCACGGTGCCGGAAGCGGGCGTCGGCGAAGTAGTCGGCCGTCGCGTACGGCACCGCCGTCTGCGCCACCAGCCCGCCCAGCCCGTGCCCCATCGCCAGCCGCAACGCCCGGAACTTGGCCGAGATCGACCCGTCGGTCACCCGCATGTAGGTGTCGCCCCGCTCCGGGTCGTGCAGCGTCATGTACGCGACGTCGGTGGCCAGGAGCTGCCTGGCCCGGTGCACGATGGCCTCCAGCACGGCGTCGAGGTCGCGCAGCGCCGCCAGGTCGCCCGCCGTGTCGTACAGGGCCGACAGCTCCGCCTCGCGCCTGGCCCGCCGCTTCAGCAGGTCGCGCACCTTGAGCGCCTCGACCTTGGCCCGCTCCAGCTCCTCGATCGTGGCCGGGTCCGCGCCGGACGCCCTGGCCTGGATGATCGGCCCCTCGAACTCGACCGCCGACGCCTCCCTGGCCAGCAACTCCAGGAACCGGATGCTCACTACCGGGCCGTCCAGCCACCGTCCACCGGCAGCGACACCCCGGTGATGAACGCCCCCGCCGGCCCGCACAGGTAGGCGACCAGCTCGGCCACCTCCTCGGGCTCGATCAGGCGCTTGATCGCCGCGGGGGCCAGCATGATGTCACGCACCACCTCGTCCTGCGCGATGCCGTGCACCTTGGCCTGGTCGGCGATCTGCGCCTCCACCAGCCCCGTGCGCACGTAGGCCGGGCAGACGCAGGTGGAGGTCACGCCGTGCGGGGCCCCTTCGAGCGCCACGACCTTGGAGAAGCCCTCCAGCGCGTGCTTGGCCGTCGTGTACGCCGACTTGAACGGCGAGGCCCGCAGCCCGTGCACCGACGAGATGTTCACGAACCGGCCCCAGCCCCGGGCGTACATGCCGGGCAGCACCCTGCGCGCGATCAGGAACGGCGCCTCGACCATCACCCTGAGCATCGTGGCGAACACCTCGGGCGGGAACTCCTCGATCGGCGCCACGTGCTGGAACCCCGCGTTGTTCACCACGATGTCCACCGGCTCGTCGGGCAGCGCCGCCACGAAGCCCGGATCGCTCAGATCGGCCACCACCGCGGTGCCGCCCACCTCGGCGGCCACCTTCTCGGCGGGCTCGGCCCGCAGGTCGACGACCAGCACCCTGGCCCCGGCCGCGGCCAGCCGCCGGGCGCACGCCGCCCCGATGCCGGCCCCGGCCCCCGTCACCAGCGCGGTGCGCCCCCTCAGCTCCTTCGCCATACCTCGCCACCCTAAGCGCTCACCCCGCCGCGACGCATGGGTGCCGGCGACATAGATGACTGGCTCGCTATGTGGATCAAGCGCTTCTGCTAAGGTGACGGCATGATCGCGTACTCGTTCCTGTGGTGGCCCGCCTCCTAGGCGGACCTCCGGCGCGATACGCACACGGCCGCCTCGACGAGGCGGCCGTCACCGTTGCTGTGGGTGCCCCCCGTCGAGACCAGACACGAAGGGGGCACTCATGACCACCACCTGGCCACGGATCCTCACCGCGCTGCTCGACGGCGCGTCCCTCACCGCCGCCCAGGCCGCCTGGGCCATGGACCAGATCATGTCCGGCCTGGCCACCGACGCCCAGATCGCCGCGTTCGCGGTCGCGCTGCGCGCCAAGGGCGAGACCGTGGCCGAGGTGTCCGGCCTGGCCGACGGCATGCTGGCCAAGGCCCTCGCCATCCGGGTGCCCGGCGACCCCGTCGACCTCGTCGGCACCGGCGGCGACCGCGCCAACACCGTGAACGTCTCCACCATGGCCGCCATCGTCACCGCCGCCGCCGGCGCCAAGGTGGTCAAGCACGGCGGCCGGGCCGCCTCCTCCATGGCGGGCGCGGCGGACGTCCTCGAAGAGCTCGGCGTGGTCATCGACCTGCCGCCCGCCGCCGTGGTGCGGGTGGCCGACGAGGTCGGCATCACGTTCTGCTTCGCCGCCGCCTTCAACCCGGCGCTGAGACGCACCTCCCGGCCGCGCCGCGAGCTGGGCGTCCCCACCGTCTTCAACTTCCTCGGGCCGCTCACCAACCCCGCGCTGCCCTCCGCGCAGGCCGTCGGCGTCTTCCACGCCTCCATGGCGCCGACCATCGCGGGCGTGCTCGCCGAGCGCGGCTGCTCCGCGCTCGTCTTCCGCGGCGACGACGGGCTCGACGAGCTGACCACCTGCGGCCCCTCGTCCATCTGGGTCGTCCGCCGGGGCCGTGTCACGCCCGCCGCCTTCGACCCGCTCGACCTGTCCATCCCCCGCGCCCGCATCGATGACCTGCGCGGCGGCGACGCCCGCCACAACGCCGGCGTGGCCCGCGCCGTGCTGTCCGGCGAGCGCGGCCCCGTGCGCGACATCGTCCTGCTGAACGCCGCCGCCGCCCTGGTGGCCGCCGACGGCACCCCGCCGGCGGCCGAGCTCACCCCCGCCCTGGCCGCCGGCTACAAGAGGGCCGCCGACGCCGTCGACTCCGGCGCCGCGCTCTCCCTGCTCACCCGCTGGGCCCACGCCACCCGGCAGGAGGCCGCCGCCGTGCGCTCGGTCAGGGCCTAGTTTTCTGAGGCCGGGTCATCGAGAGGACGTCGAGCGCGGCGTCGAGCTGCTCCTCCGTGAGCTTGCCCTCAGCCACGTGGCCGCGCTCGATGACGACCTCCCTGATCGTCTTGCGCTCCGCCAGCGCCTGTTTGGCGATCTTCGCCGCCTCCTCGTAGCCGACGTACTTGTTCAGCGGGGTGACGATCGACGGGGACGACTCGGCGTACTCGCGCAGCCGCTCCACGTTCGCCGTGATGCCGGCCACGCAGCGGTCGGCGAGCAGCCGCGAGACGTTCGCCAGCAGCCTGATCGACTCCAGGATGTTGCGCGCGATGAGCGGGAGCTGCACGTTCAGCTCGAAGTTGCCGGACGCGCCCGCGAACGTGATCGCCGCGTCGTTCCCGATCACCTGGGCCGCGACCATGGCCGTGGCCTCGGGGATCACCGGGTTCACCTTGCCCGGCATGATCGACGAGCCCGGCTGGAGGTCGGGCAGGTTGATCTCCCCGAGCCCGGCGCGCGGCCCCGAGCCCATCCACCGCAGATCGTTGGCGATCTTGGTCAGCGACACCGCCACCACCTTGAGCTGCCCCGACAGCTCCACGATGGAATCCTGCGCCCCCTGAGCCTCGAAATGGTCGGCCGCCTCCTGGAACGGGATGCCCGTCGCCTCACGCAGCTTGGCGATCGCCTCCTGCGCGAAACCCTGCGGTGTGTTGATGCCCGTGCCCACCGCCGTGCCGCCCAGCGGCAGCTCCAGCACATGCTCCAAAGCCGCCGACACTCGGACGACGCCGTGCTCCACCTGCGTGGCGTACCCGCCGAACTCCTGGCCCAGCGTCACCGGCGTCGCGTCCATCAGATGCGTGCGCCCCGACTTCACCACGCCGTCGAACTCGATCGCCTTCTCCCGCAGCGCCGCCGCCAGATGCCTGAGTGAGGGCAGCAGGTGGAAGGTCACCTCCGTCGCCGCCGCCACATGGATCGACGTCGGGAACACGTCGTTGGACGACTGTGAAGCGTTCACGTGGTCGTTGGCGTGCACCGGGCGGCCCAGCCGCTCCTCGGCCAGCGTCGCGATCACCTCGTTGGCGTTCATGTTCGACGAGGTGCCCGAACCCGTCTGGAAGACGTCGATCGGGAAGTCGGCGTCGTGCTCGTTCTCCGCCACGTCCGCGGCGGCCTGCGCGATCGCCTCGGCCATGTCCTTGTCGATCACGCCCAGCTCGCCGTTGACCTCGGCCGCCACCGCCTTGATCAGGCCGAGCGCGGCGATGTGCGACGGCTCCAGCGGCCGGCCTGAGATCGGGAAATTCTCCACTGCCCGCTGGGTCTGCGCCCGCCACTTGGCGCCGGACGGCACGCGTACCTCGCCCATCGAGTCATGTTCGATCCGGAACTCGCTCATGACGTCCAGTCTGACCCACGAGCCCCCGGACGGCCGGAAGGCCCCCCGCCCGCCTTCCTAGCTGGAGAACAGGGCCACGATCAGCACGGCGATCACCACGGCGGCCGCGGCGGCCACCGCCATGAGCACCAGCATGCCGTTGCGGTTGCCCGCCGGGCGCTGCTCCTCGGGGCCCGCGATCGCGAACAGGTCCGTGCCGAGGCCGTGCCCGCCGAACTGCGGCCCCGGACCGCCCTGCTGCTGCGGCTGGGGGCCTGACGGGGGCTGGGGCTGGGGGTGCGGCTGCGGCTGGCCGGGCGGGGGAGCGGGCACCGGGTAGACCTGCTGGCCCGGCGAGCCCTTCGGGATGCGGGTCGTCGCGTTCGAGCTGTCGTCGGTGAGGTGCTGCGCCGGCCGGCCGCCCTGCTGCTGTGCCCCGGGCAGCGGGCCCTTGGGGCGGGAGATGCTGACCGTCCGCTCGGGGTCGTAGTCGCCCTCCGGCCCGGCGGGCGCGCTGGAGGGTTGCCCCTGCGGGTAACCGCCGGAGGCGGCCTGCGGCACGGTCGGCGCATGCGCCCCACGCCCCGGCCCCTGCGTCCCCGCCGGTCCCTGCGGCCCGGTCGGTCCTTGCGGGCCTGGCCGTGCGCCTGGCCCTGTCGCGGCGTGCGGCCCCGACGGGCCGCCGGGTCCTGCGGCCTGCGGTCCGGACGCGCCGCCCGGTCCTGCGGCCTGCGGCCCCGACGGGGCACCCGGGCGCGGTGCGGCCTGCGGTCCTGTGGGGGCGTTCGGGCCTGAGCCGGCGGGGCCCTGGGCTCCTGGCGGCCGTTGTCCCGGGCCGAAGGCGCCCGGCCCGTTGAACGCGTTGGGGCCGCTGAAGGCGTTCGGCCCGGTGGGCTGCGGCCCGCTCATGCCCTGCATCGCGTGCCCCACAGCGGGGCCGCCCGGCCCGCCGGCGCCCGCGGGCACCGGGCCGCCGGGCCCCTGCCCAGGAGCGCCAGGACCCTGACCGGGGCCGCCCGGGCCGGGACCAGGAGCCCCCGCCCGCTGCCCAGGCGGCCCGTAGGGCGCCTGCCCGGCCGGGGCGCGGCCTCCAGGGCCCTGACGGGGCGCGCCGGGGCCTGCGGGGCCCTGAGGGCCTCCGGGGTTCTGCTGGGCGGCGAACGGATCGGGCAAAGCGGCCTCCTGCGCCATAAGAGCCTCGGCCGTCAGCACCGGCATCTCGCTCGTCGGGGTGTCGGCGACCATGCGCAGCAGGGTCTCCGCCTTGGCAGCGCTGAGCCGCTGCCGGTAGTCCTTGTTCAGCAGCCCGTTCAGAGCGGGCCTGAGCTGGCCCGCCCGCGTGGGCGGGTCGGCGCTCTCGGTGAGCAGCGCCGCCAGCGTCTCCGCGATGGTGGAGCGCTCGTACGCCGGCCGCCCCTCGACGGCGAAGTAAAGGGTGGCGCCGAGCGACCAGAGGTCGGACTCGGGACCGGTGTACTCGCCCCTGGCACGTTCCGGGGCGGTGTAGCCGGGTGAGCCGATCACCATGCCGGTCTTCGTCAGCCGGGAGTCACCCTCGGCCTTGGCGATGCCGAAGTCGGTCAGCACCACGCGCCCGCTCTCGGTGATGAGCACGTTGCCGGGCTTGACGTCGCGGTGGGTGATGCCCTGGGCGTGCGCGGCGCGCAGCGCCCCGAGCAGGTCGACGCCGATCTCGGCCACGAGCCGGGGCGGCAGCGGCCCCTCCTCCTCGATGACCTGCTCCAGCGAGCGGGCCTCGATGAGCTCCATGATGATCCAGGGGCTGTTGTCCTGGATCAGCACGTCGTGGATGGAGGCCACCGACGGGTGGCTGATGCGGGAGGCGAGGCGGCCCTCGCGCACCATACGTTCGCGCAGCTCGGCCCGCTGTTCCTCGGTGAGACTCGAGTCTTGGCGGATTTCCTTGACCGCCACCTCGCGCCCGAGCGCGCGGTCGCGGGCGCGCCAGACGGTGCCCATCGTGCCCCGCCCGAGCGGGGTGATGAGCTCGTAGCGCTCCGCGAGCAGGCGTGTCTGCTGTTCCGGCATGAGAAGAAGATATCGATTCTCGCTTGGGAAGTGCTTTACCCTCGCTTGCGAAGTTCTCTTGGCCAGAACCGCCGAGGAAGGCACAACTTTATCACCGTCGCTTTGAAACGGGCATAAGCCGACGGTGCGGGCCGGGGCTCGACGCGCTTCCTGTGGACGCCTTCACCGGCCTTGCGTTCCTGCCGGGGCGGGGGCACGTTCACGGCGCCCGCGGGCGGGTCGGCCCGGTGCAGCCCGCGGTGCGCGGGCCTGCGCACGAAAGGGCCTTGCGGGATGGGGATCGGCGACGCGGGCCGGCGCGGGCTCAGCGGCTCCTCGGCGGAGCCGCCGGCGGCGACCCTGGTCAGCATGAGCGAGGCGCGCACGGAGTCGAGCCTGGTGGCGGGGTCGATGCGGAGCAGCGCGTCGAGCACGGGCGCCAGCGGGCCCGCCTTGGTCATGGGGATCGGCTCGCCGCTGGTCAGTGCCGCGAGCGCGGCGGCGGCCGTACGCCTGCCGTGCAGGCCCCTGCCCTCGACGGCGGTGTAGAGGGTCGCGCCGAGCGACCACAGGTCGGCGGCGGGGCTGGCCTTCGCGCCGAGCACCCGCTCTGGAGCGATGTATCCGGCGGATCCGAGAACGATGCCCGCCTGGGTGATGGAAACGTCACCTTCGAGTGCGGCCAGGCCGAAGTCGGTGAGCACCGCGCGGTCCTCCGTCACCAGCACGTTGCTGGGCTTCACGTCGCGGTGCAGGATGCCCTTGGCGTGCACGGCGCGCAGCGCGCCGAGGATCTGCCGGCCGATCTCGGCGGCCCGGCGCGGGTGGAGCGGTCCTTCCTCCTGGATGAGCTGCTCAAGGGACTTGGCGCGCAGCAGCTCCATCACGATCCACGGCCGGTCGTCCTCGGTGACGACGTCGAAGACGGTGATCACGGACGGGTGCGCGACCATCGCGGTCGCGCGGCCCTCGCGCTCGGTGCGCGCGCACAGCTCGGCGCGCAGCTCCTCGTCGAGCACGGTGGGCAGGCGCACTTCCTTGACCGCCACGTCGCGGTCGAGCAGCTCGTCATGTGCCCGCCAGACGGTGCCCATGCCGCCGCGACCAACCGGCTCCATCAGCCGATAGCGCGCGGCGAGGAGGTATCCGGAGGGCGCACGCATGGCAGGCAGCTTACCTATTTGTGTAAACCGACCAGTAGAGGCGGGGCCGATAATTTGTTGCGAACTTAAGTCAACCCGTCTGACTCGTCACGTCAGCAAACCACCTGGCCGCATCCTCCCTGTTGGTGAGGCCATGCGCTTTCGCGACGGACTCTTGGGGCGGACGTTGCGACACCGAAGGTAGTACGCGGGCCGCGCCGCGTCGAGCCGATGCGGTCATCCGGAAGTCCGCACCCGTTCGGAAGCGGCGTTCCCGCCTACCACTCTCAGCGCGTTTCCGCAGCTCATCGGCCGTTTGTGCCGCTCAGCACAACTGCGGGCGGAATATTTGTGCATGATGCCTGGTAGGGGACATTCAGGTGTACGGCAGGCTGACTGACAGGAACCACGGGGCGCCGTCAGCGACTTGTAAGGGTGCCGTAAGGGGACGGGGGCATGGTTAGGAGCAGGAAAGAAGGCGAGCTTCCTCGCTGGCCGTCATCCACGAAAGTGTCGGTGGCGAACGTCAGACTGAGAGCAGCACGCCTGAGGTCCCGACCACTGAAGACCGACCACTGAGGACGTGATGAGGATGCGCCAGACCCAGGTTCGCCGCCGGCCGAAGAAGCCGACCAGAGCCGCCCTGGACCTCCGCACACCGTCAGGGCGCACGCTGCCCTTTTGAAGACCCGCAACCCGGAGCGCAATCTGAGAGGTGCGCCATGTGCAGCCACTACCCCGCTTGCCCCAGTGCCGACTCCCTCGACCGTGAGCGGTCGCACGTCGTCTCGGCCCACCCCGACCAGGGCTGGAGCCTTCTCTGCAACGGCGTCGTGCTGTTCGACGACACCGGGCTGCTGCTGCCCGACGGCACCGTCGTGGCGCCGCACCGGGCCCCGGTGGCCGCGTGATCGTCTCTCGGGCCACCGGGCCTGAGCGCAGCCGGGAGACCCCGGCCGGCGGGGTCGAGCCAGCCCCTGCCCCCCACCTGTCCTGCCGCGCCCCTCAGCGACGGCCGATCGTGAGCACCGGCCCCGTCTTGTCGGTGAAGAAGTCGTCACCCTTGTCGTCCACGACGATGAACGCGGGGAAGTCGACCACCTCGATCTTCCACACCGCCTCCATCCCCAGCTCGGGGTATTCGAGCACCTCCACCTTCTTGATGCAGTCTTGGGCCAGCCGGGCGGCGGGGCCGCCGATGGAGCCCAGGTAGAAGCCCCCGTACTTCTGGCACGCCTCGGTGACCTGCTTCGAGCGGTTGCCCTTGGCCAGCATCACCATCGAGCCGCCCGCCGCCTGGAAGCGCTCCACGTACGAGTCCATCCGGCCGGCCGTCGTCGGGCCGAACGAGCCCGAGGCGTAGCCCTCGGGAGTCTTGGCCGGGCCGGCGTAGTAGACCGCGTGGTCCTTGAGGTACTGCGGCATCTCGCCGCCGTTGTCCAGCAGCTCGGCGATCTTGGCGTGTGCGATGTCTCGGGCGACGACCAGCGGGCCCGTCAGCGACAGCCGGGTCTTCACCGGATACTTCGTGAGCTCGGCCAGGATCTCCGGCATCGGCCGGTTGAGGTCGATCGAGACGACGTCGTCCGACAGGTGCTCGTCGGTGGTCTCCGGCAGGAACCGCGCCGGGTCCGTCTCCAGCTTCTCCAGGAACACGCCCTCAGGCGTGATCTTCGCGAGGGCCTGGCGGTCGGCCGAGCAGGAGACGGCGATGGCGACCGGGCAGGACGCGCCGTGCCGGGGCAGGCGGATGACGCGCACGTCGTGGCAGAAGTACTTGCCGCCGAACTGCGCGCCGATGCCCAGCTTCTGCGTCAGCTCGAAGACCTTGGCCTCCATCTCCAGGTCCCTGAACCCGTGCCCGGACGGCGAGCCCTCCGTGGGGATCGAGTCGAGGTAGCGGGCGCTGGCGTACTTGGCGGTCTTCAGCGCGTACTCGGCGGAGGTGCCGCCCACGACGACCGCCAGATGGTACGGCGGGCACGCCGCCGTGCCGAGCGAGCGGATCTTCTCCTCCAGAAAGGCCATCATGCGCTTCTCGTTGAGCACGGCCTTGGTCTCCTGGTACAGGAACGACTTGTTGGCAGAGCCGCCGCCCTTGGCCATGAACAGCAGCTTGTACTCGTCGGGGTGCCCGTGCGGGTCCTCGGCGTACAGCTCGACCTGGGCCGGGAGGTTGTTGCCGGTGTTCTTCTCCTCCCACATGGTCAGCGGGGCCATCTGGGAGTAGCGCAGGTTGAGCTTGGTGTAGGCGTCGTACACGCCGCGCGAGATGTGCTCGGCGTCCTGCCCGTCGGTCAGCACGTGGCGGCCGCGCTTGCCCATGACGATGGCGGTGCCGGTGTCCTGGCACATCGGCAGCACGCCGCCGGCCGAGATGGAGGCGTTCTTCAGCAGGTCGAGGGCGACGAAGCGGTCGTTGCCGCTCGATTCGGGGTCGTCGACGATCTTCCTGAGCTGGGCGAGGTGCGAGGCGCGCAGGAAGTGCGAGATGTCGTGGATGGCCGTCTCCGTCAGCAGGCGCAGCGCCTCGGGGTCCACTTCGAGGAACGTCCGCCCGGCCGCCTCGACCTTCCGCACCCCCTCGGCGGTGATCAGCCGGTATTCCGTCTCGTCGGCTCCGAGCGGCAGCAGGTCGGTGTAGTCGAAGTCGGCCATGTCCATCCTTTCGGTCGCTCAAGAGATTACGCGCACCGGATGGAGGGCAAGGCCGCCAGGTGTTCGGAGGGTCGGCCGGCGGGCGTTCGAGGATCGGCCGTCAGGCTTCGGACGGCCGTACCGCCGCTTTCGCGCCCGCCCGTTCCGCGCTGAGGCCGATCAGGATGCCGGCGACCACGAGCCCGGCGCCCAGCAGGTCGTACGCGGTGGGCATCGCCACCCCGAGCACGGCCCCCGTGACGATGGCCGCCACCGGGATGAGCCCCGCGAACAGCCCGGCCCGCCCCGGCCCCAGCTTGGGCAGCGAGTTGTACCAGAGGAAGAACGCCACGACGGTCACGACGACCGCCAGGTAGGCGAACCCGAGCGCCTCCGCGACCGTCGGCACCCTGAGCATGCCGGTGCCCGCGTCGACCAGCCCGACCACGGCCAGCATGGGCACGGCCAGCGTCGTCGAGTACGCCGACACCCGGATCGGCCCCAGCTTCGGCAGCAGCGGGATGGCCAGCAGGGAGAAGCTCACCTCGCCGACGAGCGCGCCCAGCGCCCACAGCAGGCCCTCGGGGGTGCCGCTGCCGAGCCCCGTGGCCAGCGTCGCCCCGGCCACCACCACGCCGGCCCCGAGCAGCAGCCGGGGCGCCGGACGGCCCCCGGCCAGCGCCAGGGCCAGCGGCACGGTGCCGAGCACGGTGCCCACCAGCGCGGGCCCGGAGGCGCGCGTGGACTCCACCACGGCCACGTTGAAGAACACCAGGCCCAGCAGCGTCAGCCCGAGCAGGCAGAGCACCTCGCGCCCCGTCATGCGCACGAACCGCAGCCCCATCACCCTCGTGATGATCAGCAGGATGACCGCGGCCACGAGATACCGGACCGCCTGGCCGCCGTATATGGGGTAGGCACCGACGAGCCCGGAGACCCCTGCCAGCGTCCCGACCAGGAACATGGCGGCGGCGGCGCCCATGATGCCGTTTTTCATGCCGTTTCTCATGCGATGAAGGCTAGGGAGACAATGGTTCGCGTAAACAGTCCAATGTCCGGCCGGGAGACAGGACCAATATGGCCGACCTCCACATCCAGATAGACCGCGGCAAGGGTGGCATCGCCGGGCAGGTCGCGTCCGAGCTGCGCGCCTCCATCCGAGGTGGCCGGCTCACGCCGGGCACCCGCCTGCCCGCCACCCGCGACCTCGCCGCCGATCTCCAGGTCTCCAGGGGAGTGGTCGTGGAGGCGTACGAGCAGCTGGTCGCCGAGGGGTTCCTGGTCTCCAGGGTGGGCGTCGGCACCCAGGTCGCGCCCAAGAGCCCTGTCCCCAAACCGCCGCCCGAGCCCGCGCGGCCGCAGGCCACGCCCGCGCCCCGGCGGGCGCCGATGGGTCAGATCTGCTACTCGTACTACGGCCATCGCCCTACCTCCCCCGACCTCGGCCACTTCCCCCGTGAACGCTGGCTCGCGGCCGTCAGGCATGTCCTGACCACCGTACCTTCGGACGCCTTCGATTACGGGGACCCTGGCGGCGTGCCTGAGCTGCGAGAAGAGCTGGCCGCCTATCTCCGGCGCGTCCGGGCGGCCGACGTGCGCCCGGAGAACCTGATCATCGTCGGCGGCGTGGCGCAGGGGCTGAGCCTGGCCTTGCACGTGCTGACCCAGCAGGGCGCGCTGCGGCTGGCCGTCGAGGACCCGACCAGCCACCGCCAGGTGCCGCTGCTGCGGCGGGCCGGCGCGCATCTGGTGCCGGTGCCGGTGGACGAGCAGGGCCTCGACGTGGCCGCGCTGAGCGGCGACGCCGTGCTGGTGACGCCCGCCCACCAGTTCCCGACGGGGGTGGTGCTCTCGCCGCCGCGCCGGGCGGCGCTGATGGAGTGGGCGTACGCGGGCCACCGGGTCGTCCTGGAGGACGACTACGACGCCGAGTTCCGCTTCGACCGCGACCCCGTCGGCTGCCTCCAGGGCCTGGCGCCCGACCGGGTGATCCTGTCGGGCAGCGTGAGCAAGGCCCTGGCCCCCGGCCTGCGGCTCGGCTGGGTGGCCGCGCCTCCCGACCTGGCCGAGGCCATCCGGCGGGCGCGCGGCGAGCTCGACCTGGGCTCCCCGGTGATCGAGCAGTACGCGCTGGCGCACTTCCTGCGTACCGGGGGCTACGACAAGCACCTGCGGCGCATGCGCAGGGAGTACCGCCGCCGCCGTGACGCCCTGGTCGCGGCGCTGGCGCAGGAGCTGCCGCGGATCACGGTCAGGGGCATCGAGGCGGGGCTGCACGTGTACCTGGAGCTGCCGCCGGGCTGGGACGAGGAACGCACCGCCGAGGCGGCGCGCCGGCTCGGCATGTCGGCCGAGCCGGTCGGGCCGATGCGGCACCGGCCCGGACGGGAGGCCGTGGTGGTGGGGTTCGCCCGGTTGCCGGCGCACCGCGCGGCGGAGGTCGTTCGCGCGTGGAAGGTCAGCATGTCAGGACAAGCGGTTGACTGAAAGAGATCCGCTCGCTTAGAAAGAAGGCCGGACGTCCTGACGGGAGGCGCGCATGCGTGTGGGACTGCTGGGCCTGGGCCGGATCGGTGCCTTCCACGCCGCCACCCTGGCCGCGCATCCGCTGGCGGACGAGCTGATCGTGAGCGATCCCGTCCGCAGCTCCCCCTACGGCCGGCCGGGCGACGCGTTCGAGGCGGACGCCGTCGTCATCGCCACCCCGACCAGCACCCACGCGGAGCTGATCGTGAAGGCGTGCCGGCTGGGCCTGCCGGTCTTCTGCGAGAAGCCGGTGGCGGGCACGGTCGCCGAGACCGTCGAGGTGCTGGCGGCCGCGGCGGGCAACCGGGTGCAGATCGGGTTCCAGCGCAGGTTCGACCCGGGCTACGTGGCGGCGGCGCGCGCGTTGCGGGCCGGCGAGCTGGGGGAGCTGCACCGCGTGCACCTCGTCACCGCCGATCCCGCGCCGCCGCCCGCCGCGTACCTGCCGGCGTCCGGCGGCATCTTCCGCGACTGCCACATCCACGACTTCGACATCCTGCGCTGGGTGACCGGCCGCGAGGTGACGTCCGTCTACGCGCGCGGCGCCAACCGCGGCGCCGCGTTCTTCGCCGAGGCCGGCGACGTGGACAACAGCGCCGCGCTGCTCACCCTCGATGACGGCACGCTGGCCACCCTCCAGGGCTCGCGTTACAACGGCGGCGGGTACGACGTGCGCATGGAGCTGGCGGGCACCGAACGCACCTGGGCCGTCGGCCTCGGCCCGCGCGCCCCGCTCCACAGCACCGAGGGCCTGCCCGCCCCGGAGTCGCCGTGGCCGGACTTCGTCACCCGCTTCGAGACCGCCTACCGGGCGGAGCTCGACGCGTTCCTGACCGGCGACCGCAGCCCGTGCTCGATCGAGGCCTCGCTGGAAGCGCTCTACGTGGCCGAGGCCGCCGACCTGTCGCTGCGCGAGGGCCGCCCGGTCGAGGTCGCCGAGGTCCGCCGGTAACCGCGTCCGCCGCCAGGTGGCGGGGCGCGTCGTGTGGCGGGCGTCGGATGGGGAGGCGCGTCAGGCGGCGGGCGTCGGATCGGGAGGCGCGTCGTGTGGCGGGCGTCCGGTCGTGGGGCGCGTCAGGTCGTGGCAGGGGCGCGCTTGGGCTCGAAGCCCGGCGCCAGGGCGATGATCGCGGCGGCCAGCACCAGCGGCGCCGCGAACGCCACCCGCAGGTCGGCCGCGTCCGCGATGCCGCCGACCAGGGCGGTCCCCACGATGAAGCCGATGTAGTTGAAGAGGTTCACGCGGGCGATCGCCACGCCGGTGCCCGCCGGGTCCAGCCGGCCCGCCGCCGAGAACGACTGCGGCGCCACCACTGACAGCCCCACGCCCGTGAGCCCGAACGCGACGATGCCCAGCGGCTGCGTCGGGGCCAGCACGACGCCGAGGAAGCCGACCGTGGCGATCACAGCGCCGATCCTGACGATGGCGGCCGGACCGTAGCGCCGCACGGCGAAGTCGCCGCCGAGCCGGACGGCCAGCGTGGTCGCCTGGTAGGCGGCGTAGGCCAGCGGGACCACGGCGGGGCCGGCGCCGAGCACGTCCTTCATGAAGACGGTGTTGAAGCTGGACACGGCGGAGTCGCCGACGTACAGGAAGCCCATGGCCAGGCAGAGCGGGATGATCGGCCGCCACGGGAAGCGGCCGGCGGCGGACGTGCTCGCGGCCTCGACCTTCTCCTCCTCGCGCGTGCACAGGCCCGGCCCGGCGTAGAGCGAGCCGGCCACGGCGAGCACCATGGGCACCGCCATGATGACCTGCAGCGGCAGCCCGGCGGCCGCCGACGCCCACAGCGCCGCGGCCATGCTGAACACGCTCCACACGCAGTGGAACCCGTTCAGCACCTCCACGCCGTACCGGCGCTCGACGGCCACGCCCTGCATGTTCATGCCCGCGTCCACCGCGCCGACCGCCACCCCGAACAGCAGCAGCACCGGCAGCAGGAGCGGCACGTTCGGCGCGAGCCCGGCCAGCACGACCGCGGCGGCCACGGCCGGCTGGGCGATCCGCAGCAGCAGCTTGCTGCCGAACCGGGCGGCGAACGTGCCCGCCGCCACGCTGCCGACCCCGGCGAAGACCGGCACGACCAGCAGCAACATCGTCAGCGAGCCCTCGTCGAGCCGATGCCTGGCCTGGAGGTTGGCCACCTGGATGAGCAACGAGGCGAAGGACAGGCCCTGCACGGCGTAGACGACGTACGTGGCGACGCGGGCCTGGCGATCACGTGCGGACGGCACAGTGGCCTCCTGATCGGGGGGTCATCAAACGTGAGGCGCGGTCAGGTTAACGGCTGCCGAAGTCCCCGCGCCAGCACGAGATAGGCTGCGCCGGGTGAGACGGGGCTACGCGACCGGTGCGGCGCGCAGGGAGCGCATCCTGGCCACCGCGCTGCTGGAGTTCGCCGAGCACGGCTACCGCGGCGCGTCGCTGGCCCGCATCGCCGAGCGGGCCGGGCTGTCGCAGGCCGGGCTGCTGCACCACTTCAGGAACAAGGAGCTGCTGCTCATCGCGGTGCTCGACTACCGGGACGAGCTCGACGCGCGCACGTTCGACATCGAGGGGGCCGGCGGCGTCGACGCGCTGCGCGCCATGGCCCGCGTCGTTGAGCACAACTCCCGGGTGCCGGGCCTGGTGCAGCTGTTCTCCGTGATCAGCGGCGAGGCCGTCACACCCGGCCATCCCGGGCACGACTGGGCCAGGCGGCGCTACCGGCGGCTGCGCGAGACGGTGGCCGCCGCCCTGCACAGGGGCGTCGAACGTGGCGAGTTCAGGGCCGGGCTCGACGCCGAGGCGCACGCCGACCGGCTGATCGCCATGATGGACGGCCTGCAGACGCAGTGGCTGATCGACCCGGAGCGGGTGGACATGGTGACGGTCTTCCAGGGCTACGTGGACGACCTCATCGCCACACTCCGCCCCTGACCGTCGGCCTCCGACCGGGCGGCGGCAGGTTCCGGAGGCTCCAGCCGGTGTTCGGCGGCGGCCCACACGCCGAGCGCCAGCAGCGCCGCCACCTCGGTTACGGCCAGCCCCCGCTCGACCAGCCCGAGCGGCATGACCCGGTACCAGGGCAGCCCGCTCTCGGCCCCGACGAGCACCGCCGCGCCGATGCCCACCACCCACAGCACCGAGCAGATCCCGAGCCCGAACGCCACCAGCGTGGCCCTCGACCGCTCCCGGTGCCGCCACGGCCGGGCGATGATCACGGCGGCCAGCGGCAGGCTGAGGAAGGCGATGAAGCTGCCCGCCCGGTGGATGCTGCCGCTCAGGCTCGGCCCGACCGACCAGTCGTGCTTCTCGAACCAGGCCGTGAGGAACAGCCCGACGCTCCAGCCTGCCAGCGCGAGCGTGCCGACGACCCCGGCCAGCCTCTTGCGCGCCAGCGACACGCCGATGGCCAGCGAGCCCGCCGCCAGCAGCCCCACCCCGAGCCCGAAGACCCAGCCGTCGGGCCCGAGGCCGTGCTCGCTGATGGTCCTTCTGAACGGGTTCGTCTCGTCGAAGCTGGTCAGGTCGAGGCCCAGAACGACCGCACTGCCCACGCCTGCCGCGCCGAGACCCCATCGCGCCGGTTGATGCACGCCCACCTCCCTGTGTCCGGGACAACGGCCGTGCGCGGACGGAGATTCCTAAGAAATTCGTGAGAAACGGGCTGTCACGCGGTCTTCAGCCGCCCTCCGCCGTCGATCGTCAGGACGGTGCCGGTCAGGAACGTGTTGCTTACCGCGTACTCGATGGTGCGGGCCACGTCGGCGGGCGTGCCGACGCGGCCGACCGGCAGCGTCGCGGCGGTGCCCGCCATGAACGCCGCCCGCGCCTCGTCCCCGAGACCCTCCCACCAGTCGGTGTCGATCACGCCGGGGGAGACCGCGTTCACCCGGACGGGCGCCAGCTCCACCGCCAGGCCGGGCACCGTGGCCTCGATGGCGCCGTTCACGGCCGCCAGCAGGGAGACGCCGGGGTAGGCGGCGCCCGCCGACGCGGCCGACACGAACGTGATCGAGCCCTGCCTGCTCAGCCCCGCCGCCAGCGCGGCCTGCGCGGTCATCAGATGAGGGATCAGCTTGCCCTGCACGGCCTCGGCGATGCCGCCGGCGGTCAGCTCGGCCAGCGGCGCGGCGCCGCCACGGCCCGTCACGGTGACGACCAGGTGGTCGAACGCGCCGACGCGCTCGAACAACGCCCGCATGGCCGCCCCGTCACGCGCGTCGGCGGCCTGTCCCTCCGCGCGACGGCCCAGCCGCTTCAACGCCGACTCCAGGCGCTCCTCGGAGCGGCCCGTGATGAAGACCTCGGCGCCGCTCTCGACCAGGCGTTCGGCCGTCGCCAGGCCGATGCCGGTGGTGCCACCCACGATCACAACTCGCATGACTGCTTCCTCCAAATACGAGACATCTTGCCTCGAATATAAACGAGGCACAATGTCTTGTAAAGTGGCGCCCATGGTTGGCAGACCACGCAGCGAAGAGGCCAGGAAGGCGATCCTCCGGGCCGCGCTCGACCTGTGCGCCCGCGACGGCTACCAGGGGGTGACGATGAAGGGCATCGCCGAGGCGGCAGGAAGCGGCAGGCAGACCGTCTACCGCTGGTGGCAGACCAAGGCGCAGGTCCTCCTCGAAGCGCTCACCGACGTCCTGGCCGAGCAGGTCGCCCCGACCCCCGACAGCGGCGACCCGCGGGCCGACCTCGTGGCGTTCCTGGAGCAGACGTTCACGCTGGCCCGCGGGGTCGCCGGGCAGATCGTCGTCGGGCTCATGGCCGACGCCCAGTCCGACCCCGAGCTGTCCGCCGACCTGCGCGCCCGGATCATCGGGCCGCGCCGCACCGCCCTGCGCGCCGTCCTCGCCCGCGGCGCCCTGCCCGCCGACGTCGACCTGGAACTCGCCGTCGATCTCGTGTTCGGGGTGATGTGGTACCGGTTGCTCAACCGCCACGCCGAGGTGAACGAGGACCTCGCGGAGGAGATGGCCGCGCTGCTGGCCAGAATCCGCTGACACCGGGTCAATCGGCACGAGCGAACTGGGCCAGAGCCGGATATCGTCAGAAGTGTGAACGAACGCGCGGGATCGTGGTTGCCCAAGCTGCAGGAAGTCGGCGAGCGGCTGGCCGAGGAATGGGTGTCCGCTCGCCGTCCCCAAGCGGCCGGCGACGTGCCGCAGCCCCACGAGCTGCGCGCGTCCGACGCCGACCGCGAACGCATCGCCCAGGTGCTCCAGGACGCCCACGCCGACGGCCGGATCACCCTCGACGAGCTCGAAGAACGTCTCGGCGTGCTCTACTCCGCGCGCACGCTCGGCGAGCTGGCCGCCCTCACCACCGACCTGCTCCCCGCCGAGGAGCAGCCACTCAACCTCGACGGCCGCCCCGTCGCCGCCATCTTCAAGAAGGAGCAGCGCGGCGGACGGTGGGTCGTGCCCGCCGAGCTGGGCGTGACGGCCATGTTCGGCACCACCCAGCTCGACTTCCGCGACGCCATCCTGCAGAACCGGCGGATCATCATCAACGCCACCCTCGTCTTCGGCGGCCTGGAGATCCACGTGCCCGAAGGGCTCGAAGTGATCAGGGTGGCCAAGGACAAGACGGTCCGGCTCACCAAGCAGCCCACCGAGCCGGGGGCGCCGGTCGTGGAGGTGCGGACGACGAACTTCGCGGGCGAGGTCAAGGTCAAGGAACCACCCCGCCGCAAGCGCCGCCGCTGACGCTCCTCCACCTTGGGTCAGCCTGCGGTGTCGAAGTTGATCGCGCTGTAGGCGCGCAGCTTCCAGAGCTGGTGCTCGCTGTCGATCTTGCGGATGGTGCCCGACCGGCCGCGCATCACCAGCGACTGCGTCACCGCCGAGCCGGCGCGGAACCGTACACCCTGCATGAGCTCGCCGTGCGTGATCCCGGTCGCGGCGAAGAACACGTCGTCGGAGCGGACCAGGTCGTTGGTGGTGAGCACCTGGCTGAGGTCGTGCCCGGCGTCGATGGCCTTGGCCCGCTCGGCGTCGTCACGCGGCCACAGCCGGCCCTGGATCACCCCGCCCAGGCACTTGAGCGCGCACGCCGCCACGATGCCCTCCGGCGTGCCGCCGATGCCGAGCATCAGGTCGATGCCGGTGCCCGCGCGCGCCGCCATGATCGCGCCCGCCACGTCGCCGTCGGTGATGAACTTGATCCGCGCGCCCGTCTCCCTGATCTCCTTGACCAGCCGCTCGTGCCTGGGCCGGTCGAGCACGACCACGGTCACGTCGGACGGCGAGCAGTGCTTGGCCCTGGCCACCGCGTTGATGTTGTCGGCCACGGGGGCCTCGATGTCCACCACGTCGGCCGCCTCGGGGCCGGTGACCAGCTTCTCCATGTAGAACACGGCCGACGGGTCGTACATGGAGCCGCGCTCGCTGACCGCGATCACCGACACCGCGTCGGGCATGCCCAGCGCCGTCAGCCGGGTGCCGTCGATGGGGTCGACGGCCACGTCGCAGTCGGGGCCGCTGCCGTCGCCGACCTGCTCGCCGTTGAACAACATGGGGGCGTGGTCCTTCTCGCCCTCGCCGATGACGACGACGCCGTTCATCGACACGGTGTTGATGAGCTGGCGCATGGCGTTCACGGCGGCGCCGTCGGCGCCGTTCTTGTCACCTCTGCCGACCCAGCGGGCCGCCGCCATCGCGGCCGCCTCTGTGACGCGGACGAGCTCCAGCGCCAGGTTTCGATCGGGGGCGTGCTCGCTCGTGGCGAGCGCCGGTGGCACGGACGTCTGGTCGGACATGATGAACGGCCCTCCTCGCGGGATCTCCCTCGATGGTAGTTGCCGGTCTCTGCCCGGCCGGAGTGGCGTTGAACGGCGCCGCCCAGGCGCAGGTGGAGGCGGGAGTACGGGCGGCGGCGCTCACGTCAGGCGAGAAGTGAGCCTTCACCCCGCAACGGATGACTTACCGAGAATCGCCGGAGATTCAGCGAACGGATAATCTGCTGAGGGAGAACGCGGATTTGCGTCATACCCTGTGCGCGCCAAGGATCTTGCCTCCAACATGGAGCGTGGCGCCCCCGCCGTGGAGGAGATCCCGAATGAGCCCTGATGTGGAGAACGCGGTCGCCCAGCCGCGTACGTCCGAGCGTGGCGCCGCCACGCGCAGTTCGCTGCTCGCCGCCGCCAGAGAGGTCTTCGTCTCGAAGGGGTTCGCGGAAGCGGGCGTGACGGACGTGGTGTCCAGGGCCGACGCCAGCGTGGGCAGCCTCTACCATCACTTCTCCGGCAAGGCCGACCTCTACCTCACGCTGTGGGAGGAGTTCCAGGCCAGGCAGACCCAGCGCACCAAGCAGGCGGTGCGCGCGGCCCGCGCCGAGGGCGAGAGCGACCCCATGCGGGTGTTCGTCGGCGCCGCCCGCGCGTACCTGGACGGCTGCCTGGAGGAACGCGAGACCGCCGCGCTGTTCCTGCGCGGCGACGGGCCGCCCGGCTTCGAGGTCGTCATGCGCGATCGGCTGCGCAAGTGGGCCCAGCGCAACGCGGCGCTGTTCGAGAACGAGCCCGCCCTCGTCGTCGTGGTCACCGGGGCGCTCGCGGCCGCCGTGTCCGAGGTGGTGCGCTCCGGCGACCGCGGGCTGGCCGAGGAGGTGCTGGCCATCATCGGCCAGATCCGCCCGGCCACTTCGGCGACCACGCCCTCCAACGGGTAACCTCGCCAACTGTGCGACGGTTCACCCAAGGTCTGTACGGCTACGCGGTAGCCCTTTTCGTGTGCCTCGCGGGAGCCGGCCTGTTCCTGCTGGTCGCCCCGCAGAGCCGCGAGGAGCACATCCCGCGGCTCGACTACTCCATCACCGTCGCCAACTTCGGCCACACGGTGCCCTTCGGCGTGTGGGCCCCCCGCCAGGACCCTCCCGGCTGGGTGCCCAACAGCAACCGCATCGCCAAGGGCGAGGGCGGCGCCCAGGTTCTCTACCTCGGCTACGCCACCGCCAAGCGCGAGCACGCCATGTTCGCCCAGAGCAACGAGCAGCCCGCGGCCGGCTTCGCCAACCGCATGACCAACACCGACAAGACCCAGGGCACCCGGCAGATCGGCGGGGCCACGTGGGAGCAGCGCTACCGCGAGGACAAGAAGCAGCGCTCGCTCGTCCGGGTCCTGCCCGACGTGACGCTCGTCATCACCGGCACGGCCGACTGGCCCGAACTGGAGCAGCTGGCCACCCAGCTCCAGCAGCGCCCCAAGGGCTGACGGCCGCTTGTCCGGCGGCGCTCCCGGGGCGGTCTAGGGTGGTGGCCGTGGCAGACGAATCAGGCGAGAAGACTCCGTCTTACGAGCAGGC
The DNA here is from genome assembly GCF_012034275.1 of Nonomuraea composti. Classification (NCBI taxonomy): domain Bacteria; kingdom Bacillati; phylum Actinomycetota; class Actinomycetes; order Streptosporangiales; family Streptosporangiaceae; genus Nonomuraea; species Nonomuraea composti. Next base: position 221,306 of record NZ_JAATEP010000005.1, read on the forward strand.
CCGCGAGGAGCTCACCGAGGTGGTGCGGCGACTGGAGACCGGGGGGCTGACGCTGGAGCAGTCGATCGAGCTTTGGGAGCGGGGGGAGAAGCTGGCGGCCGTCTGCGAGGAATGGCTCCAGGGGGCCCGCGTCAAGCTCGCCGCCGCCATGGCCCGCCGCTCCGACCCGACGTCCGGCCACCCCAACGACGCACCCTTCTAGCCGGCGCGCGGGCCCCGGGCCGCGCCCGCCAAGCCACATCATGCCCGCGCAGCGCCCCGCTCGGGTCCAGCGCGCCGCAGCTGCGGCAGCGACAGCAGGGTGGTCAGGCGACGAGTTCCGGCGGCTGCACCTCGGCATCGTGCTGGCCGCGGGATCGTGCTGGGCCGTCCTGGTCGCGTGGTGCGCAACGTGCGGGCGAGGCCGTGAAAGCGCCGGCGGGGACGTCAGGCGGCGGTGCGGTACAGGGCGACGACGGGGATGCGGCGGGTGGTCTTGGCCTCGTACTCGGCGAAGCCGGGCGCCTGGGCGACCATGCGGGCGTAGAGCTGGTCGCGCTCCTCACCCTCCACGAACTCGGCCTTCACCTCGAACGTCTCCGTGCCGATCTCGGCCGTCGCCCCCGGGTTGGCGCGCAGGTTGTGGTACCAGGCGGGGTGGTTGTCGGCGCCGGCGTTGGAGGCGATGACGATGTAGCGGTCCCCGTCCGCAAGGTACATGACGGGGGTGGTGACGGGCTTGCCGCTCTTCGCGCCCGTGGTGGTGAGCAGCACCAGCGGGGCGCCTTCGAACATGCCGCCGACCCGGCCCTCGTTGGCCCGGAACTCGTCGATGATCTGCTGGTTGAAGTCGCTGGGCATCCTGGGCTCCTCATGGTCGAAAATCGGAGAGTTCTCCGCTTGAGCAAGATTAACCGGAGAATTCTCCGCTTACAACCGGTATGCTGCGCCCGTGCGCGAACGTCGATCTCTGCCCGTTCTCGGGCAACCCCCACCGGAGCGGGCCGATGCCGCACGGAACCGGCAGAAGATCATCGAAGCGGCGTCCCGCATGGTCGCCGCGAGCGGCGCCGGCGACCTCTCGCTGGACGAGGTGGCCCGCGAGGCGTGCGTCGGCGTGGGCACCGTCTACCGGCGGTTCGGCGATCGTACGGGGCTGCTGCTGGCGCTGCTCGACGAGCGGGAGCGGCGCTTCCAGGCGGCGTTCCTGTCGGGGCCGCCGCCGCTCGGCCCCGGGGCGCCGGCCCGCGAGCGGATCGTGGCGTTCCTGCACGCGCTCGCCGATCGGATCCTGGCGGACGAGGCGTTGTTCCTGCTGCTGGAGAAGGGTACGGCGAGGCGCTTTTCCGGGCCGTACCGCGTGCACCACGTCCACCTGGCCACGTTGCTCGCGCAGGTGTGCCCGGGGGCCGACACCGTGTACCTCGCCGACGCGTTGCTCGCGCCCGTGAACGCGCACCTGATCGCCTGCCAGCGGGAGGAGCGGGGCATGACGGTCGAGCGGGTCAAGGCCGGGCTGGAGGCCCTGGTCGCGGCCGTCACCCGCCCCACGCCGTAGGACGCGGTCAGGCTTCGGGGTCCTCCGCGCGTACCGTGACGCGGTCGTCGGTGAGGCGGATGGTCAGGAGGGTGCCGGGCGTGACGTCCTTGGCCAGGCGGACGACCTCGCCCGACGGGTGCTGCACGATGGCGTAGCCGCGTTCCAGCGTGGCCGCGGGCGACAGGGCGACGAGGCGGGCGCGCAGGTGGGCGAGGTCGTCGGCGGCGCGGTCGAGGGAGGACGACAGCGAGCGCCTGGCCCGGTCGCGCAGCGCCTCCGCCTGCTCGGCCCGGCGCTCCAGCTCGCGTACGGGATCGGCCAGCGCGGGCCGCGAGCGTACGGACGTCAGCCAGGACATCTCGCGGTCGAGCCAGCCGCTCATCACCCTGCGGCCCCGGTCGCGAAGCTGGCGCACGAGCGTGAGCTGCTCGCCGACGTCGGGCACGACCTTCTTGGCGGCGTCGGTCGGCGTGGAGGCGCGCACGTCGGCGACCAGGTCGAGCAGCGGGCTGTCCTGCTCGTGGCCGATCGCGCTCACCACCGGTGTACGGCAGGCGGCCACCGCTCGCACGAGCGTCTCGTCGGAGAAGGGCAGCAGGTCCTCAAGGGAGCCGCCGCCGCGGGCGACGACGATGACGTCGACCGAGGAGTCGGCGTCGAGCTTGCGCAGCGCCTCCGTCACCTCGGTCACCGCGTACGGGCCCTGGACGGCCACTTCCTCGACCTTGAACCGGACGGCCGGCCAGCGGCGCCGGGAGTTCTCCAGCACGTCGCGCTCGGCCGCCGAGTCGCGGCCGCAGATGAGCCCGATCGTGCCCGGCAGGAACGGCAGCCGCCGCTTCCTGTCGGCGTTGAACAGCCCTTCGGCGGCCAGCAACTGCCTGAGCCGCTCCAGCCTGACCAGCATCTCGCCCACGCCCACCGGGCGCATCTCCAGCGCGGTGAACGCGAACGAGCCTCGGTTGACCCAGAAGTCGGGCTTGACGTGCAGGACCACCCTGGCGCCGTTCGACGGGCGGGGCACCGTCGCCTCGTAGACGCCGCGTGGGGCGGTGACCCTGGCCGACACGTTGGCGACCGGGTCGCGCAGGGTCAGGAACACCGTGCCGCCACGCGCGCTCAGGTCGGTGATCTCTCCTTCGACCCAGACCGTGCCGAGTCTGCCGATCCAGCCGCCCACCATCTGCAGGACCGTGCGGATCGGCAGGGGAGACTCAGGCGTGGTCTTCGAGGTCATGGCGGAAGACTACGCGGTGGGGGTGACCTATTCGCCGGCCTGCAGCTTGGCGAGACGGTTCTCGAACATCTTGATGACGTCGGGACGTGCGGTCGTCGCCTGCTCGTACGCGAGGAAGTCGCCGATCTGCTCGGCCGTCTTGCCGCGCATCCTGGCGCGCAGGGAGGCGACGGTCAGGCTGGGCCAGCCGGGCAGCGGCTCGGCCAGGTTCACGCCGGCGGGGGCCACGGCCGGCTCGGACGCGGCGGCCGGCTCGGGCGCGACCGCGGGGTCGAGGGCCGCGGCGGGCTCGGCGGTGGCGGCGGCGGGCTCCGGCGCGGTGGCGGGCTCGGCGGGCTTCGTGGCCTTGGACGCCCTGGTGGTCTTCGCGGTCTTGGCGGCGGGCTTGGGCCCAGTCTCCGGCCCGGTCTCCGGCCCGGTCTTCGGCTCGGCCTTGGGCTTCCTGGCGGCCTTCGGCTTGGCGGCGGGCTCCTCCACGGCGGGCTCTTCCACAGCCTTGGGGGCGGCGGGAGCGACCTGCGCCTCCTCGGCGGCCTGCGGCTCGGCGGGGGCGGCCTCGGGCTCGGCGATGGTGTCGGTGGCGGCCTTGCTCTCGGTGGCGGTCTCGGCGGCGACCTCGGGCTCGGCGGCCTTGGGCTCGGCGGCCTTGGGGGCGGTCTCAGGCTCGGCAGCCTTGGCGGCCGGCTCCGGCGCGGGCTCCGGGGCGGGCTCCGACTTGGCGGGCGTGAAGATGACGGGGTCGGGCTTGGTCTTGGCCACGCCGTTCGGCTCGGCGGGCTTCGACCGCGGCGCGAAGATGACCGGCTCCTTGCGCGCCGGCTTCTCCTCCGCCTTGTCCTCGGCGGTCTCGGAGGGAGCGGCGGGAGCGGCGGCGACCTGCTCGGCGGCGGTGGGACGGGAGTCGTACTCCTCCTCGCGCTCCTCCTTGCCGCCGAGCCCCTTGATGGAGTTCTTCACCCGGTCGACGACGAGCAGGGCCTGCCCGGCGGCGCTGAGCGTGGTCTGGACGACGAGCAGCGGCAGGTCCTTCGCCTTCTCCTTGAGCTCGTCCTTGTTGGTGACGGTTCTTGCGATGTTGCGTATCACGTCGCTGAGGGACATGAACGTCTCCCTGGGAGGTCAGTATGGGACGGCTAGTCTGGCAAACCGTGGGCAACCACGCACGCGCGGGCCAGATGGCCGCTCCACGTAGCATAAGAAGTATGGAGCCCCAGACCCCCTCTTCCCGCCGAGTCCTCGTGGCCAAGCCGCGGGGCTACTGTGCCGGAGTCGATCGAGCCGTGGTTGCGGTCGAGAAGGCCCTGGAGCAGTACGGCGCCCCCATCTACGTCCGTAAGCAGATCGTCCACAACACGCACGTCGTGAAGACGCTCGAGGCCAGGGGCGCCATTTTCGTCGACGAGACCGAGGAGGTGCCGGAGGGGGAGATCGTGGTCTTCTCCGCCCACGGTGTCTCGCCTGCGGTGCACGAGGAGGCCAGGCAGCGCGGCCTGCGTACCATCGACGCCACCTGCCCGCTGGTGACGAAGGTACACAACGAGGCCAAGAGATTCGCGGCGAACGACTACGACATCCTGCTGATCGGGCACGAGGGCCACGAGGAGGTGGAGGGCACCTCCGGTGAGGCGCCCGACCACATCCAGCTCGTCGACGGGCTCGACTCGGTCGACAAGGTGCAGGTGAAGGACCCGAGCAAGCTGGTGTGGCTGTCGCAGACCACGCTGTCGGTCGACGAGACGACCGAGACCGTGGCCCGGCTCAAGGAGCGCTTCCCGACGCTGATCGACCCGCCGAGCGACGACATCTGCTACGCCACACAAAACCGGCAGACGGCGGTCAAGGAGATCGCGGCCGAGTCGCAGCTCGTCATCGTCGTCGGGTCCGAGAACTCCTCCAATTCCAAGCGCCTGGTCGAGGTGGCGAAGGACTACGGCGCGCAGGCGTCGTACCTCGTGGACAACGCCGACTTCATCCGCGACGAGTGGTTCGAGGGCGTCACCACGGTCGGCGTCACCAGCGGCGCCTCGGTGCCGGAGGAGCTGGTGGAGGAGGTGCTGGCGAAGCTGGCCGCGCACGGGTTCGGCGACGTGACGGAGGTCGAGCCGGTGCAGGAGAGCATGCGCTTCGCCCTGCCCCACGAGCTGCGCAAGGACCTGCGCGCGTCCTGATCCTGCGCGCGCCTCCTGAAAATCAGTCCTCGCCGCGCGGGGTCCCGTACACCTTGGGCTCGAAGTACCCTTCGGGCTCCGGCACGAACGGCTGGCGCGGGCGCGACACCTCCGCGCCCGCCTTCAGCTCCTCGCGCAGCTCCCGTACGTTGTCGCGCAGCCCGCGCCGCCACGCGACGCCCAGCACCAGCGCCGAGCCCGCGAACAGCCACGGCGCCCCGCGCGTCATCGACGTGTAGAGGCCGAGCGCGAGCGACTGCACGATCGACACCGAGCCGAACGCCCGCCCGAGCTCCACGAACAGCGTCGCGCAGAAGAACACCAGCGGCGGCGTCACGACCAGCGACAGCAGCTCGCGCCGGTTGACCAGCACCACCCCGAGCACGCTGGCCAGCACGAACGCGGCCCCGACGATCTGCTCCACGCCGAACACGGCCGCCAGCACGTAGCCCGCCAGGGTGGCGACCAGGGCGAGCGCGATGGCGCCGCGCGCCGTCAGCCTGACCGCCGAGCGCCTGCCCTTCTCACCCACCACTGCCCCACCCCCATTTACTGCGACCCGCCTGCCAACTTACCGTTCGCGTGGGTTATCAGAGATGAGGTTTCGAGCAGTTCGGGGGAGGCCAGCGGCCTGGGCAGCCCTTCGAGCATGTCGGGCGCGTCGAGGTCGCCGTCGACGACGCCGAGATCGTGCAGCTTGCGCGCCGTGACCAGCACGCGGCTTTCGAGCGATCCGACCGACTTGTTGTACGCCTCCACGGCCCGGGTCAGCGCCTTGCCCAGCGATTCGACGTTCCTGCCGAGGGACGACAGCCGCTCGTACAGCTCCTTGCCCAGCTCGAACACGGCCCGCGCGTTCTCGCTGAGCGCGGCCTGCTGCCAGGCGTAGTGCGCGGTGCGCAGCATCGTGATGAGGGTGGTGGGGGTGGCGATGTGCACGCGCCGCGTCATGGCGTACTCCAGCAGCCCGGGGTCGCGTTCGAGCGCGGGCGCGAGGAACGCCTCCCCGGGGATGAACAGCACCACGAACTCGGGCGACGGGTTGAACCCCTGCCAGTACGACTTGGCCGCCAGGCGGTCGATGTGCTCGCGTACGTGCCGGGCGTGCGCGTCGAGGCGGACGGTCGCCAGCGACTCGTCGGACGCCTCCGCGGCCTCCAGGTAGGCCGCCAGCGAGACTTTGGAGTCGACCACGATGTTCTTGCCGCCGGCGAGCCTGACGACCATGTCGGGCCGCATGGAGCCCTCGGTGACCTGCTCGTCGAAGTCGCAGTAGCGCTGCATGCCGGCGATCTCGGCGACCCTGCGCAGCTGCAGCTCGCCCCACCGGCCGCGCGCCTCGGGCCGCTGCAGGGCCCGCACGAGGGCGGTGGTCTGGGCGCGCAGCTGCTCGTGGCTCTGGCGGACGAACTCCATCTGCTGGGCCAGCTCCGCCCGCGCCGCCCGCTGCCCCGACTCGGTGTCGCGCAGCTGCGACTCGACCCGGGCCAGCGCGTCCTTCAGCGGCTCGACCAGGTGCTCGACGGCCTGCTTGCGCTGCTCCAGGTCGCCGGCGGCCTCCGCGCGGCTGGCCGCGAGCCGGGTCTCGGCCAGCTCCAGGAAGCGGATGTTGTTGACGTCGAGCGCCCGCGTGGACAGCGCCTGGAACCGCTCGGCCAGCTGCTCCTCGACGTAGACCAGCTTCTCGGCGGCGGACCTGGCCCGCGCGTCGGCCTCGGCCACGCGCACCGCCGCCCGCGTCCTGGCCACCAGGAACCCCACGAGCAGGCCGACGGCGAGACCGATGAGAAGCGACACCACGTCCACTCCAACGATGATCGCAGGATGCCGGGCGCGATTCTTCCCGACACGCTTGGGCGTTCCGCTTGTGCGCCATGTCACCAGTCACGCACAGTACGGGGATGGATACGGTACCGAAGCTCGCCGCCGCGGGTCTGGCCGTGACGGCGGCCCTGGTCGCGCTGGCCGGCGCGGTCATCGCGGGCTCGGGGAAGGCGACGCAGCCCCGCCCGGTGCTGCGCTGGACGCCCGGCGCGTGCGTCACCGGCGAGCTGGCCCTGACCGCGTGCAACGGCGGCGACTCCGAGGTGCTGGCCCTGGCCTCCGACCCGCCGGGGCCCGGCGAGTGCCCGGCCGACACCGACGCCGTCCTGCGGGTCGGGGCGGGCCGCACGGCGTGCGTGCGCAACTTCCTGGAGCCGCATCCGGGCGATCCCGGCCGTGGCGGTGGCGTGCTGCGGCCGGGCGACTGCGTCACGCTCGACGGCCGCGAGCGGGCCTGCTCGCGCCCCGGATGGTACGGCAGGGCGCTCGCCCTCGCCGCCGAGCCGGCCGGCTGCCCCGACGGCACCCTCGACACCCTCGACGGCGAGTCCCAGGTCGTCTGCCTCGGACGCGGCGGCCAGGTGCTCGACCGCGGCTCGTGCGTGGCCGAGCCCGCCACCGACGTGATCGCCCGCTCCGCCGTCACGCGCGTGCCCTGCGACTCCCCGCACGCGTGGGCGAGGGTCCTGTCGTTCGAGGTCGCGCCCGCCCGCTGCCCGCCGAGCTCGCGCCGCTACCTGCGCGCCGACGAGGGCTACCGTCCCGTGACCTGTCTGGACGTGCTCAGCAAGTAAACTCGCTGTCCGTGAGTCTCAGCATTGGCATCGTCGGCCTGCCCAACGTCGGTAAGTCCACGCTCTTCAACGCGCTGACCAAGACCGGCAACGCGCTCGCGGCGAACTACCCGTTCGCCACCATCGAGCCCAACGTGGGCATCGTCGGCGTGCCCGACGACCGGCTGCCCGTGCTGGCCGAGATCTTCGGCTCGGCCCGCATCCTGCCCGCCAAGGTCGAGTTCGTCGACATCGCGGGCCTGGTCAAGGGCGCCTCGGAGGGGCAGGGGAGGGGCAACCAGTTCCTCGCCAACATCCGCGACACCGACGCGATCTGCCAGGTCATCCGCGTCTTCAGCGACCCCGACGTGACGCACGTCGACGGTGAGATCTCGCCGAAGCGCGACATCGAGACGATCAACACCGAGCTGATCATGGCCGACCTGCAGACGGTCGAGAAGGCCGTACCGCGCCTGCAGAAGGAGGCGCGCAACAACAAGGACAAGAAGGCCGCCCTGGAGGCCGCCGAGGCCGCCCTGGCCGTCCTGGAGACCGGCAAGACCATCTTCGAGAGCGGCCTCGACCGCGACGAGCTGCGCGAGCTGCACCTGCTGACGGCCAAGCCGTTCCTGTACGTGTTCAACCTCGACGCCGACGAGCTGACCGACACCGCGCTCAGGGAGCAGCTCTCGACGCTGGTGGCCCCGGCCGAGGCCGTGTTCCTCGACGCCAAGATCGAGTCGGAGCTGGTGGAGCTCGACGAGGAGGAGGCGCTGGAGCTGCTGCAGTCGGTGGGCCAGGAGGAGTCGGGCCTGCGCCAGCTCGCCCGGGTCGGCTTCGAGACGCTGGGCCTGCAGACGTACCTGACGGCCGGGCCGAAGGAGACCAGGGCCTGGACGATCCGCAAGGGCGCCACCGCGCCCGAGGCGGCCGGCGTCATCCACACCGACTTCCAGCGCGGCTTCATCAAGGCCGAGGTCGTCTCCTTCGACGACCTGGTGGAGGCCGGCTCGATCGCCAACGCCCGCTCGGCGGGCAAGGCGCGCATCGAGGGCAAGGACTACGTGATGCGTGACGGCGACGTCGTGGAGTTCCGCTTCAACGTCTGACCGCGCCTCAGGGCGGCTGCCGGGGGGCGACGCGGGAGCCCGCCGTTCGTCCAATCACGTAGCGCGAGTCTTCGCTACGGTAGGTTACCGACGGCGGACGGCGGCGAAGCCCGCTGAGACGTCTGACTCCCCGGGAGTGACTGAACGTTTGCTGCCGGGACAGCTGATGCGTCAACCACTTTGGGCCCCCGCGCGTCGAATCGTCACGGCGTTCACGCTGACTCGGGAGGCCCTCATGTTCCGTCGCATCATCAGGAAGCGGCGCTCGTCGCCCACGCTCGCGGGCATCAGCCTTGAGGAGGAGCTGGCCCTGATCAGGGTCGAGCTCATGTACGGCCTGCGGGTCAACCGCGAGGCGTACCTCCGCAGGAAGGTGGACGAGCGCATCGAGATGGCGACGCGCATGCGTGAGCGCGAGCCCGCCGAGATGCTGGCCGACCTCCGCGGCTCGCTGGAGCGATCGGTGCGGCCGACCGTCGTCGACCTCCACAGCAGGCGCCCGGCGCGCCCGACCCAGGATCCCGAGCCGGCCTGACGAACCTCCGATGATTCGACCCGTGCCGATCCCATGCCGATTCCGCAGGTCGAGACAGGTCCATGCCTGTTTTGGACAGGAATCCGTGGCTGCCGAGCTATGCGATTTTAGGCGTCTGGCCTGGTCAAAAGCCGATTGCAACGGGGACTGATAGGAATCGGCACTGTGGCCTGTCATGCGGGCCCGGTTTGCCGGTGGGGAGGGTCATGCCGCAGCATGGGCGTGGCTTTCTCGGAACAATGGCGGAGACCGGATAGGGTGACTACTTCACCGCGGATGATGGGGATCGGCAACGGACGACACCGCGCCAGCCGGGGGGATCGGCGCGAGCGGAGGCGTGATGGCTCGTAGGTCTACCGTCCAGCACGATCCTCGGATCGCTGACGGGCCCGGGCTTTCCGCAACCCTTGACACGGCTGACTTCGAGGCGCCGCCGCCCCGCCGGCCGCGGCGCGGCGGCTGGTCGGGTGGCGGCGGCCGGTGGCTGGTGTGGACCGGCCGCGTCATTCTCTGGGCGCTTATTGTGGTTATCGTGGTGAATGGGATTCGTGCCCCATTTGAGCGGTTTACGCAGCAAGAGCCTGCTTCGTCCAATGTCGCCGCCCAGGCCGACAAGGGATTCCCCACGGACCGGGGCATGGCTTTCGCCGCCCAGTTCGCGGGGGTCTATCTGAATTTCAGTCCAGAAGACGCGGCCAGCAGGTCCAACAAGCTCGCGGCGTTCCTGGCCGAGGGCATGGACCCGCAGATGGGCTGGGACGGCTACGGCAAGCTGGCCGCCGTCGCCATCCAGCCGTACGACATCGAGCCCAGCGACGCCCACAACGCCGTGGTCAGCGTGGCGTTCCAGTCAGGCCCGCGCCGGATGCTGCTGTCGGTGCCGATCTACTACTCCGGCGACGACGCCGGCCGCCGCTTCGTCGTGGCGGGCCGCCCGGCGATCCTGCCCGCCCCGGCCCCGGCCGACCTCCCCCAGGTGGCCGCGCCCGAGACCGACGACGCGGCCGCCGCCGAGCTCAAGCCCCAGCTCGAAGGGTTCTTCAAGGAGTACGCGTCCGGAGACGCCAACGCGCTGCAACGCTACGTCGCCGCCGGCAAGAGCCTGCCCAGCTTCGGCGGCGCCTTCACCTTCTCGCAGCTCAAAGAGATCGTGGTGCCTGTGGGGGGTGCCACCAGAGAGATCCAGGCGGTCGTGGTGTGGGCCGTGAACAACGGCGACGCACCGGCCACTCCCAACGCCACCGACCCGGCTGCGGTCGGCGGCACGCTGGAGCAGGTCTACCGCCTGACCGTGGAAAAGCAGGGCGACAAGTGGTTCGTCGCCGACATCCGCGGTGGCGGCCGCGTCGCCGGATAGAGGCACGGCCGCGCCGCCGCAAGGTACCCCCCGGGAGGACAAGAAGTGACCTTGAAGACCGTAGTGCTCACCTTGATCGAGATGTCGCCGACACCGACCCCGGTGTCGACCGGCATCGACACCGGAGGGCTCGCCAACTTCCTGCGCGCCTTCTTCGCCCCCTTGTTCCTCGTTGTCGTCTCCGTGGTCGCGCTCTTCTTCCTCTTCACCCGCGAGATCACGCGTTTCGTGCAGTTTCTGATATTGGCCGTGGCCATCGGAGTGATCTTCTACGTTCCCAACATCATCGAGGTGACAGCGCGGGCCATCGCGGGCGCACTGGGCATCAAATAAGGGTTGAGACCGCTTCGCGGTGGTCATGAACGAGCGGGTGGAGAGGAGGACCGTGTGGACCTGCCCACGTATACGAACATCTGGCGGATAGAGAAGCGGCTGTACAAGCTGTACGACCTACGGCTCCCGATGCCGCTGCCCATCGTCTGGATCGGCGTGTTCGTCGGGGTGTTCGTCCCGTGGTCGCTCCTGCTGGTCCTGGTGGGCGTGCCGGTGCAGATGCCCTGGCACGTGCTGTTCCTGGTGCCGCCGGGCATCGTGACGTGGTTGTCCACCCGTCCCGTCATCGAGGGCAAGCGACTCACCGAGCTGCTGGAGTCCCAGCTTCGCTACCTGGGCCAGCCCAAGGCGTGGTACCGCCTGGCGCCCAGCTCCGAGCCCGAGACCGTCACGTTCTCCGGGCGCGTGTGGCGCACCGGGCCCGCCCGCGCCAAGACCAAGACCAAGACGCACCGCAAGGCCCGCCAGCCGCAGCGCAAGCGCGACAGCCAGCGGCTCACCGGGCCCCGCCAGGTCCGCCCCGCGGTCGCCGCCGCCGCAGCCGCCGCCGCCCAGGCCCCCGTCGCCGAGCCGCCGTCCCGCACCGGCTGGGGCACCCGCTGCGGCACCGCCCCCGCCCTCAAGGGCCGGGTACGCCAAGGCGCCCCCGCACCGTCGACGTGGCTAGAGGAAGGGGGTGCCGGGCGGCCGGTGTCCCTTCTGGACGAAGCGGTCGGCACCGCCCACGGATCGTCCGGCACGCAGTACGTCGAGGCGGATCTCGTCGAGCGGGACGACCGCGTCGCGGAGGCCCCCGATGAGAGCGCCGTTGACACAAGCGAAACGGCTGCCGAGGACACAGGCGTCGGAGACACGGTCACCGGGCAGGAGCCCGACGCGGACCCCTTGGGCGCTCATGAGGAGCTGAGCGCGGAGACGGTGGCCGCGCGCGAGGCCGGCGTGCCCATCACGACCGCGGAGAGCCGCAAGCCCGCGGCCGGCAAGCCCATCGACACCGAGGCGCTGCGCCGGCTGCGCCGCCTCGCGGCCAGCGCCGACGCCCCACCAGAAACCGCCGCCGAGCCTGAGGCGCGCAGAAGGCCGGGGCGGGGCGAGGACGAGGTCGCCAGGGACCAGCACAGAAAGGGCCAGCCACCCCGGCTGCCCCAGACGGGCCTGGTGCTTCCGGGGGCGTCGCAACGCGTCTGGCCCCCACTCAACCCGAACGCCAAGCCGCTGCCCCGACCCGCCACGCGGGGGGCGGCAGAGCAACGCGAACCCACCGCCGAGACGCCGTCGCGCCCGGCTCCGGACGACGTGGCGCACGACCAGTCGCAGGCCGCCGCACCGGAGGCGCCCGCCGAGGCCCTGACCATCCCCGAAGCGATCGGCGAGGCCCAGGAGCCGGAACCGGCCACGGAAGACAGCAGCGCCGCACCAGCGGCGGACGCCGACGTAGCGCCGACGACCGCCGAGCCCGAGGCTGGGCCGTCTGCCGTGGTCGAGCGTGAGGGGGCTCACGAGGCCACGCGCCCGGCTGACGAGCGTGAGGCGGCGAGCGTCCAGAGCGCGGAGGCGCCCGCCGATGACGTGCCCCAGGAGCGGCGTGAGGCGGCGAGCCTTCGCGACGTCGGCAGGCCCGATGCCCGGGTAACCCGCGAGGCGCGCGGGCCGGCGCCGGAGCGGGCCGGTGCCACATCGATGCGTGCCGGCACGGAACCCGGACCGACCGATGCGGAACCCGAAGCGACCGCTGTGGCGTCTGCGCCGACCGGAGTAGCGGCCGGGCGGGCCGATGTGGCGCCCGAACCGAATGGCGTGGCGGCCGGGCGGGCCGATGCGGCGCCCGAACCGAATGCCGTGGCGGCCGGGCGGGCCGATGCGGCGCCCGAACCGAATGCCGTGGCGGCCGAGCGGGCCGATGCGCCGCCCGAGCGGGCAGACGTGGCGCACGAGCCGACCAACACAGGGCATGAGCCGGCCAGCACCGCGCACGAGCCGACCGGCGCGGGGCGGGGTGGGCAGGCCGGGGATGTGGTTGCGCCCGTGCCGGGGCCCAGGCCCGGTGAGGGGAAGGTGCGCAGGGTCGAGTCCGTCGTGGGGCGGGATTCCGGCGGGTGGCGGAGGATCGCGCAGGTCGTCGTGGGGGGCGGCGGGGTGCGGACCGACGGGTCGGAGGTCGACGAGGCGCGGGCCAGGGGCGTGTTCAGCGGCGGCCGGCGGGTCGTCGTGCTGGGGTGTACCGGCGGGGCCGGGCAGACGACGACGGCGCTGATGCTGGGGCACACCCTCGCCCAGGTGCGTGACGACAGGATCGTGGCCGTCGACGCCAACACCGGCGGCGGCTCGCTGACCAGCAAGATCCAGCCGGAGACCCCCGAGACCCTGACGTCGTTGCTGTCGGGGCTCGACCGGGTCAGCGGCTATCTCACGATGCGGGGTTACACCACGCGGACCGCCTCCGGCCTGGAGGTGGTCAGCGCGGACACCGACGCGGGCGCGGAGCAGCGGCTCGCGGATCGGTCCTTCTTCTCCGACCACCGGCTCGGCGAATCCATGCGCCTGCTCGACCGCCACTACAAGCTGGCCGTCATCGACCCGGCCGCCGCCCTGGCGGCCCGGTTGTTGCCGTACGCGGACCAGCTCGTCCTGGTGGTTCCGGCGAGCGAGGAGGCGCCGGAGGCGGTGGCGATGACGTACGAGTGGCTCGACGGGCACGGCTGCGCGGAGCTGCGCAGGCGGGCGGTGATGGTGGTCAACGGCGTGAGCAGGCGTTCGATGACCGACGTCGAGCAGGCGGAGTCGGTGGCCAGAGGCCGGTGCCGGGCCATCGTCAGGGTCCCCTGGGAGGACGATCTGGCGCCTGGCGGCGCCGAGGTGGTCGATCCCGGGCAGTTGCGCGCGGCCGGGCGGCGGGCCTATCTGGCCCTCGCCGGGGTCGTGGTCGCGGGCTTCGCGGCGCAGACCGTACGGACGAGCGAAGAGGAGTTGGCGAGTGACCCCCCGGGCACGAGAATCGGTGAGCGTTAAGTGAACAAGCGAGCAGGTCTGGCCCGTTCGTGCGCCGAGGGGGCGGCATGAGCAGGGCGTCCCGAGCGCACCAGCGCCTCGCGGTCCGCTACTTCGACGACCGCATCCTGCTCACGGACACCTGCGCATGGGCGTATTTCCGGCTCCCGACGGTCAGCTACGAGTTCGTCACGCCGGAGGAGCGCGAGGCGCTGGCCACCAACATCACGATCGCGCTGGCGGCGATCAGGATGCCCGACGCGGAGGTCCACCTGAGGGTGGCGCACCGCACGTATCCGGCCGCGGAGTGGGCGATGGCGCTGAACGCCACGTCCGACGAGGGGCCCGGCTGGCGCGACTACCTGGAGGAGATGTACCGGCACGTCTGGGCGAAGGACTTCTGGACGAAGGAGGTCTACCTGGGCGTGCGGCTCGGCCCGCGCGGCAAGCAGCTCGGCAGCGGCGTGTTGTCGCAGCTCTTCGGCTTCTACCAGAAGACGGAGCGGGTGCTCGGCATGGAGGACGACCACGTGCCCGACAGCGAGATCGGACGGTGGACGGAGCAGGCCGAGCGGCTCGGCCGGGCGCTCGCGTCGAGCGCCTTGTACGCCCGTCACGCCACCTCCGTCGAGGTGGCGTGGTTGTTCCAGCACGCGGCGGCCGGGGCGGTGGGTGATCCGCCGCCGTCGGCGAGCCCGCGCCGGCGCTGGGGCAGGGGCGAGATCGAGTCGCTGGTGGAGGGGGAGATCCACAACGGCAGGTCGTTGCTGCGGATCGTGCAGCCGCAGGGCGACTCGTACGTGGCGTACCTGTCGTTCGCGAGGTTCCCCGACCTGATGCCGTTCCCCGACGGTGAGCCGTGGATGCACTTCGCGGACCAGTTGCCGTTCCCGGTGGAGATCTCCTCGCGGATGCGGCTGATCCCGCCGGTGAAGGCGTCCAAGGACGTGGCGCGCAAGCTCGCGCACGCCCGCGACATGGACCACCACATCCGGGAGGCGGGCGCGGAGGCGCCGCTGGCGCTGGCGGAGCAGATCGACGCGGCCCGCATGCTGGAGCACGGCATCACGAAGGAGCGGCTGCCTTTCGTGTACGGCTGGCACCGCCTGATCGTCTCGGCCCCGACCGAGGACATCTGCGTGCAGCGGGTGGAGGCGGTGGTGGAGCACTACCGCGACATGGGCATCGACGTGGTGAACTCGACCGGCGACCAGTTCTCGCTGTTCTGCGAGTCGTTGCCGGGCGAGAAGGTGCGCCTGAACGCCTACGCCCAGCGGCAGCCGTTGCGCACGATCGCGGGCGGCATGGCGACGGCCACGGTCGATCTGGGTGATCGGCTGGGTGAGGGCAGCGAGGGCTGGCTGGGCCCGTACATCGGGGAGACGGTCGGCAGGGCGCGCAGCATCGTGCACTTCGACCCGCTGGTGGCGGCGACCCGCAACCGGCCGACGGCCATCGCGATCACCGGGGAGCCGGGCGGCGGCAAGACCACGCTCGCGCTGCTGATGATCTACCAGATGGCGTTGCGCGGCGTGACGGTGGCGGTGATCGACCCGAAGGGCGACGCGGAGTCGCTGGTACGGCTGCTGGAGAAGCGGGGCCGCAAGGCGCGGGTGATCCCGCTGGGCTCGGCGGCGCCGGGGCTGCTCGACCCGTTCTCGTTCGGCGACGACATCGCGGCGAAGAAGACGATGGCGACGGAGACGCTGCGGCTGCTGCTGCCCCGCATGTCGGAGGAGCGCGAGTCGGCGATGATCCAGGCGGTGGCGGCGGTCTCGAACGGCGAGGACCCGTCGCTGGGCAAGGTCGTGGACTTCCTGGAGCAGGCCGACGACCCGGCGTCGAAGAACCTGGGCGCGGTGCTGCGCTCGATGTCGGAGATGCACCTGGCCCGGCTGTGCTTCGACCCGTCGGGAGGTGATCAGATCGACACCGAGGGCTGGACGACCGTGTTCACGCTGGGCGGCCTGACGCTGCCCGACGTGGCCACGAGCAGGGAGGACTACTCCTACGAGCAGCGGCTGTCGGTGGCGCTGCTCTACCTGGTCTCCCAGTTCGCGCGCAGGCTGATGAACGGCCTCGACCGGCGCGCACCCAAGGCGATCTTCCTGGACGAGGCGTGGGCGATCACCTCCACGCCCGAGGGCGCCAAGCTGGTGCCCGAGGTGAGCCGGATGGGCCGCTCCCGCAACACCGCTCTCGTGCTGGTCTCGCAGAACGCGGGAGACCTGCTCAACGAACAGGTGACCAACTGCCTGTCGTCCGTCTTCGCGTTCAGGTCCACGGAACGGGTGGAAGTGGACCACGTCATGTCCCTGCTCGGGGTGGAGCCGTCGGAAGAGCACAAGGCCGTGCTGCGCTCGCTGGGAAACGGCGAATGCGTATTCCGCGATCTGGATGGCAGGGCGGGCCGGATCGGAGTAGACCTGATCTCCGAGGAGCTGCTCCGCTGGCTCGACACGAATCCAACGCACGACAAACCCGATGGCACCGGGCATGATCTTCAAGGGGGCGTGGGCAGGGCGCAGGAGGTACGGTCATGAAGGTCCGGCTATCCCGACGGCTGGCGCTGGTTCTCGCGCTGATCGGCGTTGTCCTGGTGGTGCCGCTGGTCCTGGGCGCCACCTCCACCCCCGCCGCGGCGGCTCCCTGCGACCTGTCGGGCCCGCTCTACCCTGAGCCGGTCGGCAGCGGCGTCGACGGCCTCATCCAGCCGCCGGTCGTCGAGAGCGGCCCGCAGCCGGCGACCACGAACTACGACCAGTTCGGCATGAGCGGCCAGTTCTGGCACACGCACGAGCTGAGCTGCTCCGACTACGTGGCCGTGCTCGGCAACATGTGGGCCAACGGCATCTTCACCGCGGCCAAGGCGGTCGACCGGCTGACGATCACCACGTACCAGGCGGCGGCGACGGAAGGGCCGCTGCAGTCCATCAAGGACGTGGTCGACGACATCGTCACGAACCTGTCCAACGCCATGTACTGGCCGTACCTGCGCCCGATCGTCATCCTCGGCGCCATCTGGCTGGCCTGGTACGGCCTGATCCGCAAGCGCGCCACCACCACCGCCGAAGGCGTGATCTGGATGGTGCTGGCGGTCACGGTGGCGGTGTGGTTCTTCAGCCGTCCCGGCGACTTCACCGGCCTGGGCAAGGTCGTCACCGACAAGACCGGCGAGGTGGTCAACTCCGCGTTCTCCGGCCTGCCGGGCGCGGGCGGCGCGTCCTGCCTGCCGCCGCCTGGCAACGCCAACCCGCAGGTCAAGGCGGGCGGGTACGCCCAGAGCGGCACGCCGGGCGTGGACCAGAACGCCGACGCGCTGTGGTCGACGCTGGTCTGCAAGCCGTGGCTGGTGGGCCTGTTCGGCACCGCCGACCCGCAGCAGCCCGTCGTGCGCGACTGGGGCCGCAAGGTGCTGGAGATGCAGTCGATCCCGCAGCCCGTGGCCGGCCAGCCGGCCCCCGACGTGGGGGCGAGGCAGTCGGAGTACGCCTCGCTCGCCGACAAGCTGAGGAACGATCCCCGCTACGCCACCTTCTCCGGCCGTGACTGGTCGAACCGGCTCGGCGTCGCCGTCGGGGCGTTCATCGCGGCCATCGTGGCGGGCCTGCTCATCTTCCTCGTGGCGGTCTCGCTGCTGGTGCTGAAGGTGGGCTTCCTGCTGCTGCTCATCCTGGGGCCGATCTTCCTGCTCATCGGCGTGCATCCCGGCAGCGGCCGGATCATCGCCATGCGCTGGGTGGAGATGCTGGTCGGCACGCTGCTGCGGCAGGCGGTGCTGACGATCGTGCTCAGCGTCCTCGTGTACGGGTACGCGCTGATCATCTCGACGGCCATGCCGTGGGGCATGCAGGTGCTGTTCATGGCGTTGCTGACGATCGCGGTGTTCTTCTACCGCCGGCCGTTCCAGCACCTGTTCGCCTCGATGAGCGGCCACACGGTCACCACCCGCATGCTGGGCGAGGCCGCGAGCTCGTCCGTGCTCGAACGCTCGGCGGGCGCGCTGCCGCCGGTCGCCTCGGCCAGGATCGGCCGGTGGGGGCTGCGCAAGGCCGAGCCGCTCATCAGGGCGGCCGCGGCGGGCAACCCGGTGGGCGCGGCGACCACGGCGGCGGCCGGGCAGCTGCGGGCGCGCGGCGAGGAAGGGGAGGGCGTCTCGGCGGGCACCCGGATCCCGGCCACGGCCGCGCCGCTCGACACCGACCAGCAGGGCGGCAAGGCGGCCGGGCGCGCCACGCTCGAACCTCGCAGGGGCACCGCGCCGCCGCTCAACCTGGGCGGCACCCCGGCCCGCACGCGCGGCGGGGCGGCGGGCGGCCCCAGAGCCGCCTCCTCCGGCACGGGCGGCCTGGCCTCGGGCGGCTCCGGCTCGGGCGGCGGTTCGGCTTCCGGCGGCTCGGGTGGCGGCTCCGCCTCGGCGGGCGGCTGGTTCGGCGGGGCGTCCGGCGGCGGCTGGGCGCGCCGCGGCGGCTCCGGCGGCTCGGCGGGCGGCTCGCGGAGCACGGGAGCGCGCACCTCGCGCTTCGGCGGCTCCACGAGCTCGGGCGGCTCACGTTCCGGCGGGTCGGGAGGCTCACGTACGGGCGGGACGCGCTCGCGCGGCGGCTCGGGCGGCGGGCTGTTCGGCGGCGGCTCGGGCTCCGGCGGCTCCGGCGGCCTCTTCGGCGGCGGGAACGGATCGCGCAGGTCAGAAAGCTCGAACGGCTCTCGTGGCGGCATTTTCGGCGGCGGCAACGGGAGCTCCAGGTCTGGCGGTGCGTCGTCCGGCCCCCGGATCTTCGGCTCGGATGAGCCGTCGTCCCGCACCTCCGAGGCGCCTCCGCTCTGGCTGCGCAGCAGCCGCGACGGTGGCGGCTCCGGAGGTGACAGCCCCGACGTGCCCTTCTGGCTCAAGCCGAACAACTCGGACAAGGACTGAACATGGCGCAGCCGGGTGACAGGCGAGGGGTGGCCTTCGCCGCCCTCGTCGTGGTCATCGCAGCGGTCGGCATCTACCTGACGATGTGGCCCGACTCGTCCGAGCAGGCCGCGCCGGAGCCGGCGGCGAGCGTCGCCACCAGCTCCGCCGTGGCGTCGAGCACGCCGCTGGCGACCGCGAGCGCGGCGCCGTTCGACATCTACTCGTACCTGCCGATGAAGAAGGAGCAGCTGGCCGCGGCGGCGGACCTCGCCGAGCGGTTCACCGCCGCGTACGGCACCTTCCGCTACGACGAGGATCCGGCGGCGTACGCGCAGCGGCTGAAGGTCTTCACCACGCCCGAGCTGGCCGGCACCCTCACCAGGACGGTCACCTCGGCGGGCTTCGTCGAGCAGAACCGGAGCGACCAGACCGTCTCGACGGCCACGGCCCACCTGAAGGAGATCAGGCAGGTCGAGAAGTCCTCCATCGTGTTCGTGGTGGCCGCGAACCGGCAGGTCACCGCCAAGAGCGGCAACAAGCTGGCCACGGAGGAGTACGCGGTCACCGTGAGCCAGCTCGGCGCCGACTGGCGCATCTACGACATCCTGCCGTCCGACGAGGGCCAGGAGGGTGACCAGTGAAGCTCTCCAAAGCCCGGCTCGCGCTGATCATCGGCGCGGCGGGCCTGCTGCTCCTGGTGGCGGTCGTCGTGTCGCCGCTGCTGCTGATGTCGATGCCGTCGTTCCTGTCCGGCGGGGGCACGAGCGTCGACTGTGACGACCAGACGCAGGTGGAGGAGGTCTCCGACTCGGCCGCCTCCGACATCCCCACCGAGTACCTGGAGCTGTACAAGGAGTACGGCAAGAAGATCGGCGTCCAGTGGAACATCCTGGCCGCCGTCGGCAAGCGCGAGACCGACCACGGCCGCTCCACCCTGCCCGGCGTTCAGAGCGGCACCAACGCGGCCGGCGCGGCCGGGCCGATGCAGTTCCTCATCTCCACGTGGGGCGGCAAGGCCAGGATCGCGACGTCGTCCACGGTCAACGGGTACGCCTCCGACGGCGACGGCGACGGCGTGGCCGACATCTACAACCCGGCCGACGCCATCCTCGGCGCCGCCAAGATGCTCAAGCGCAACGGCGCCCCCGAGAACGTCCGGCAGGCGCTGTTCGTCTACAACCGGGCCTGGTGGTACGTCGACCAGGTCGAGGAGATCGCCAGGAGGTACGCCAAGTCCGGCGACGTCAAGGTGCCGCCGCAGGCGTCGGAGGAGTGCGACGAGCCGCTGGTCGAGGCCGCGCCGAGCGACCTCGTGGCCAAGATCCTGCAGTTCGCGCTGGCGCAGCGCGGCAAGCCGTACCTGTGGGGCGGCACGGGGCCGGACGCGTTCGACTGCTCGGGCGTCATCTACGCGGCCTACAAGGCCGCGGGGCTGAAGATCCCGCGCACCACGTTCACGCAGTGGCCGTTCGGGGTGAAGGTGTTAGAGGGTGAGGAACAGCCGGGGGACCTGGTGTTCTTCAACGCCGGGCCGGGCACCTCGCCCGACAGCCCCGGCCACGTGGGGCTCGTCGTCTCGAAGGGCAAGATGCTGGAGGCCAGGTGCCGGCTGTGCGGGCCCATCAAGGTCACCAGCTACCAGGCCCGGGGCAACCGCGTGGGCTTCACCCGTCCCCTGCAGAACCCCGACGTCCTCGAACAGATCAAGAAGCTGCAGAATCCAACCCTATGAGCGTTGTGGTCGTTGCCGCGGTGATCGTCGCCGACGGCGGGCGGGTGCTGGCCGCCCAGCGTGCCCAGCCCGCCGCGCTGGCCGGCGGCTGGGAGTTCCCCGGCGGGAAGGTGGACCCGGGGGAGAGCGAGGCGGCGGCGCTCGTCCGGGAGTGCCGGGAGGAGCTCGGTGTCGAGGTCTCCGTCGGCGCGCGCGTCGGCGGTGACTGGCCGCTCGCCGAGGGGTACGTCATGCGCGTCTGGCTCTGCACCCTGGCGTCCGGCGAGCCCGAGGCGCGCGAGCATCTGGCGCTGCGCTGGCTCGGGCCAGGGGAGTACTACGACGTCGAATGGCTGGGCGCCGACCTGCCCATCATGAAGACCGTGGAGAATCTGCTCCTCCGTGATTAGGACATCCCTCTCTGTGACACAATGATTACTGTGCGTAATTTGTCGCGGCGGGGGAGTGGGGAGCCATGCGGAGGAGCTGGGTCGTCGCGGGGGTGCTGATCCTGGCGGCGGTGCCCTCCGTGCCCGTGGCGGCGGCCGGGGTGTCGCTGGTGCTGGAACGGGTGAACGGGGCCGAAGGGATCGGCAAGTGGGTCAGGACCGGGGACACGCAGCGGTTCCGGGTCCGGCTCAACGGGATGGCGCGGGGGGCGCGGGTCGCGGTCGCGGCCAGCCCCGTCGAGGCGCTGCAGGAGGTGTCCTGCCTCCCGGCCTCCACCCCTGCGGCTTCCCCAGTCGGTACGACCCCCGTCACCGGCGCGGCGCCGACGGGCGGAGCGACCTCCGACCTCGGCATGGCGGGGACGCTGACCATGCGGGCACTGGCCGTCGTCGGCCGGCCGGCGACCAAAGGGGCGCCGCCGCCCGGGACGCGGATGTGCGCACTGGGCAAGGTCTCCGGCGAGCGCGCCGTGGACGTCACCCTCAGGACGCCCGCGGGGGCGCGCGAAGTGGTGCTCGCGGCGGTGGCCCGGGTGCGTGACGTCGAGAGCGGCGGGCTGACCACCATGAGCCGCACCGCCGCCGTTCGGGACGGGGAGGTGGTCACGGGCGAGACGACGACCATCCCGGCCCCGGCCCCGGGTGCGGCCTTGTCGCAAGCCGCGCCCGCACATGTGCCCGCCCACGCGCACGCCCGGCCCGCGCGCACGGAGGCGGCGCCTGGACGGGCGCAAGCGGTGCCCCTGCCTGCTGGGGCCGTGCCCGGACGCGCGCAGGCGGCACCAGTACGCACGCCGGCCGCGCCAGTACGCACGCCGGCCGCGCCGGTGCGCACGGCGGCCGCGCCCGCGCACATCGCACCCGGACGCGCGGGAGCCGCGCAGCCGCACGCCGGGCAGTCGCACGCCGGGCAGTCGCACGCCGCGCCGGTGCAGGCCGGAGCCGGGCGGCCGCAAGCCGCGCCCGCGCGCACGCAGGGTGCCCTGGTGCGCGCCGGAAGGGCGACCCCACGGGCGCAGGTGGGGCCGCACCGCCGCTCGCCGGGTCCTGGCGCCGCAGGCCCTAGCGGCGTGAGGGGCGGGCTGTGGACACTGCCGCAGGTTGCGCCGCGACGCACCCAAGCCGCGTCGCAACGCGCCCGAGCCGTGCCGCGGCGCGCCCACGCGGCGGCTGCGCCGGTGCCGGTGCCCGGGGTCGGTGGGGGGCTCGTCATTCCGAGCGCGATCCCCAGCGTGGTGCCGAGCGCGGCGGCGCAGGGGGCCGCTACGGGCGGGACGTTGAATGCGGTCCCAGGCACTTCCACGAGCGCCGCCCCACAAACGAGCGGTGCCGTGCCGCAGGTCACCCCTGGTGTGCCGCAGGTGGCCGAGGGGCAGGCGCAGGTGCCCGGCGCGGGAGCGCCGCTGCCTGTCGCCACCGGAAGCTCCCCAGGTCAGGCCGGGGCGGTTGACTCGTTCCAGGCGGAGGGTGGCGGTGGGAAGGCGCCGTTGCCGTGGGGGATGGCGGTGTCCATGAGGCCCGTTGAGCGGGTGCGATGGGCCAGCCCGATCGACGGTCCGGGGGCGTTGCCCATGGTGGTCGTGGGTATCGGAGTACTGATGGCGGCCCTTTCGGCCGTTGTCACGGTACAACGCGGACGTAACCGGAGAAAGGTGTTGTAATTCCGTCTTTACTGTTACTTTTACCCGGCTAGTATTCCCTTGACCATGGTTACGGGACCACGCGGAGGGCACCGGTGGCACGCACACGGGCGACGGCCGTGTCCGCGATCGTCTTAGCGCTCGGGCTCACGGCTGTCGGAGCGACGCCGTTCATCGTGCAGAGCGCGAGCGCCTCCGTGTTACTCGACCCCGTCGAGCCGTGCGACCCCGACGTGACGCTGTGCGGCGACGTCACCCCTGAGACCACCATCACGGTGACCGTCACCGACGGCTCGCCGACCCCGACCACGCCGGACGAGGCGCCGGAGACGACGGTCACCAAGACGGTCACGGCGAGCCCGCCGAAGGCCAGCAAGACCCCCAAGGCGCCGAAGCCCAGCAAGACGACGTCCGCCCCCGCGCCGACGCCGACGCTCACGCAGACGCCGCCGCCACAGAACCCGCAGCCGCTGCCCACGCAGAGCGTCGAGGTGCCGCCGGTGACCTCCACGACGCCCACGCCGGAGCAGTCGGTCGAGATGCCGGCCATCGCGCCGTCCGACACGCCGACGACGAACACGCTGCCGAGCGAGACGCAGGTCGCCTCCAGCGAGGAGGTGCCGCTGGAGCTGCGCAGGGCGGCGCCGGAGTTCGACCAGACCGAGCTGACGCGCAAGCTCAGCATCCCGGCGCTGGTGCTGGTGCTGCTGGCGCTGTTCGCGGTGCTGATCTTCGAGGGCAGGCTGCGCCGGATGGCGCACGCGGCGGCGGTACGCAAGGCGGGCCCGCAGGCGATGACCACCCCTATGACGAGCCCGATGCCGGGGCCCGACCCCTACGCGGCCGGTGGTGGTTACCCGGCGGGGCCTGGTTACGCGGCCACCGCGGGGGGCTTCCCGGCGCCGGCGCCGTCCTATCCGGGCGGCACCGCGTACGCGCCGATCATCAGCTTCGTGCCGGTGCAGACCTATCCGAGCGGCCCGCCCCAGTACGGCTACCAGGAGCCGCACCCGTACCCGCCGCAGGGCTACACGCAGGAGCCTCCTCCTGCGGAGCCCGAGCCGGTGGTGCTGCACCCCGACGAGTTCGACTCCTACAGCGAGCCGCCGAAGCCGCGCGAGCGCGACCTGTTCGAGCCGCTGGTGCCGCCCGCTGCGGTGCCGCAGGACATCCCGCCGGGCGGCGCGGCCCCGTTCGACGGAGGTGTGGACCAGCCTCTCGGCCCGGCATCGGCGGCCGAGGCGGGCGACTCGGAGCCGTGGGGGCAGGAGCGGCCGGGCTCGCTGTTCCAGCCGGCCCGCGACCGGACGCCGGGCGACACCTACGAGCCGCCACCTGGCCGGACGCCGGGCGACACCTACGAGCAGCCCTCCAGCCGGGCACCGGGCGACGACTACGAGCCCCCGCCGTACCGGCCCTCGGACGACCGTGAACCGCCGTCCGGCCGGGTGCCGGGCGACGACTACGAGCCGCCGCCCTACCTGGCCCCCGACGCGGACGTGACGGCCGTGCAGCCGCTGCCGCCGCCGTCCGCGCCGCAGGAGCCGACGAAGGAGATGCCGGACGAGACGCGCAGGCGGTTCGGCCGGCGGAAGAAGAAGTAGCGACCAACGAAAAAGCGGGGGCCGGTGAGAGAACCGGCCCCCGCTTTCGCGTGCTACTTGCGCCTGAAGATCTTGTTGCCCAGCCACACCAGCGGGTCGTACTTGCGGTCCACCACGCGCTCCTTCATGGGGATCAGCGCGTTATCGGTGATCTTGATGTGCTCGGGGCAGACCTCGGTGCAGCACTTGGTGATGTTGCAGTAGCCGAGCCCGTGCTCCTCCTGGGCCGCCTCCTGCCGGTCGGCCACGTCGTACGGGTGCATGTCCAGCTCGGCGATCCGCATGAGGAAGCGGGGACCGGAGAAGTTGGTCTTGTTCTCCTCGTGGTCGCGGATCACGTGGCAGACGTTGTTGCACATGAAGCACTCGATGCACTTGCGGAACTCCTGCGAGCGCTCCACGTCGATCTGCTGCATGCGGTACTCGCCCGGCTGGACCCCGCTCGGCGGCGTGAAGGAGGGGACCTCGCGGGCCTTCTGGTAGTTGTAGGAGACGTCGGTGACGAGGTCCTTGATGACGGGGAAGGTCCGCATCGGCGTGACCGTGATGGTCTCGTCCTCGGAGAAGGTGGACATCCGGGTCATGCAGCCGAGCCGCGGCTTGCCGTTGATCTCCATGCTGCACGAGCCGCACTTGCCGGCCTTGCAGTTCCAGCGCACCGCGAGGTCGGGGGCCTGGGTGGCCTGGAGGCGGTGGATGATGTCGAGGACGACCTCGCCCTCGTTCACCTCCACCGTGAAGTCCTCGAGCCTGCCCTCGCCGCCCTCACCGCGCCAGACCTTGAACTTTGCCTTGTAGCTCATGACTTCGCTATCCCGTCGAACTCGGCCATCTCTTCGTCGGTGAGGTACTTCTTCAGCTCGTCCCGGTCGAACAGGGTGATGAGGTCGTCGCGCATGGGCGGCTGCACCCTCTCCTCGACCTTGACGGTGGAGCCGTCCTCGGTGGAGCAGACGAGCAGCTTGCGGCGCCATTCCGGGTTCATGCCGGGGAAGTCGTCGCGGGTGTGCCCGCCGCGGCTCTCCTCGCGCATGAGCGCGGCGCGGGCCACGCACTCCGACACCAGCACCATGTTGCGCAGGTCGATCGCGAGGTGCCAGCCGGGGTTGTAGATGCGGGAGCCGCCGGCGCCGACCATGCGCACGCGCTCCTTGAGCTTCTCCACGACGCCGAGCGCCTCGGTGATCTCCTCGGCCTTGCGGATGATGCCGACCAGGTCGTTCATGGTGCGCTGGAGCTCGTGGTGCACCTCGTACGGGTTCTCGCCGGTGCGGCCCAGCGGCGCCAGCGCCTCTTCCCTGGCGGCGTCCACCTGCTCGGGCAGCACCTTGGGCCGGGCCTTGAGTGCGTCCACGTACGTGGCCGCGCCCGCGCCCGCCCGGCGCCCGAACACGAGCAGGTCCGACAGCGAGTTGCCGCCGAGCCGGTTGGAGCCGTGCATGCCGCCGGACACCTCGCCGGCCGCGAACAGCCCCGGCACGGCCGCCGCGCCGGTGTCGGCGTCCACCTCGACGCCGCCCATGATGTAGTGGCAGGTCGGGCCCACCTGCATGGGCTCGGCGGTGATGTCGACGTCGGCCAGCTCCTTGAACTGGTGGTGCATCGACGGCAGCCGCTTCTTGATCTCCTCGGCGGGCAGCCGGGTGGAGACGTCGAGGAACACGCCGCCCTGGGGTGAGCCGCGCCCGGCCTTCACCTCGGCGTTGATCGCGCGGGCCACCTCGTCACGGGGCAGCAGCTCCGGCGGGCGCCGGTTGTTGGCCTGGTCGGTGTACCAGCGGTCGCCCTCCTCCTCCGTGGTCGCGTACTTGTCCTTGAAGACCTCGGGGATGTAGTCGAACATGAAGCGCTTGCCCTCGGAGTTGCGCAGCACGCCGCCGTCGCCGCGGACGGACTCGGTGACGAGGATGCCGCGCACGGAGGGCGGCCAGACCATCCCGGTGGGGTGGAACTGGATGAACTCCATGTTGATCAGGTTCGCGCCGGCGAGCAGGGCCAGGGCGTGGCCGTCGCCGGTGTACTCCCAGGAGTTGGAGGTCACCACGTACGACTTGCCGATGCCGCCGGTCGCGAGCACCACGGCGGGGGCGTCGAAGAGCACGAAGTTGCCGGTCTCGCGCCAGTAGCCGAACGCGCCGGAGATGGCGTCGCCGTCCTTGAGCAGCCGGGTGACCGTGCACTCGGCGAAGACCTTGATGTAGGCCTCGTAGTCGCCGTAGTTCTCGTAGTCCTCCTGCTGGAGGGCGACGACGCGCTGCTGCAGGGTGCGGATCAGCTCCAGGCCGGTACGGTCGCCCACGTGTGCGAGCCGTGGGTACTCGTGCCCGCCGAAGTTCCGCTGGCTGATCTTGCCGTCCTTGGTGCGGTCGAACAGCGCGCCCCACGCCTCCAGCTCCCACACGCGGTCGGGAGCCTCCTTGGCGTGCAGCTCGGCCATGCGCCAGTTGTTGAGGAACTTGCCGCCCCGCATGGTGTCACGGAAGTGCACCATCCAGTTGTCGTCGGGGTTGACGTTGCCCATCGCGGCGGCGGCGCCGCCCTCGGCCATGACCGTGTGCGCCTTGCCGAACAGCGACTTGCAGACGATCGCCGTCCTCTTGCCCTGCTGGCGGGCCTCGATGGCGGCGCGCAGCCCGGCGCCACCCGCGCCGATGACGACGACGTCGTACTCGTGGCGCTCTGTGTTGTGCGTGTTTTCCACTGGAAGCTGTCCTTACGCGTACGGGAAGGCGATGATGCCCTTGGCGACCAGGCGGACGTAGAGGTCGGCGCCCATGACGGAGAACATCGAGGCCCACGCGAGGGGTTGGTGCTTGGCGTTGAGCTTGGAGACGAACGTCCAGGCCCGGTACCGGAGCGGGTGGCGGGAGAAGTGGTTGAGCCTGCCCGCCGTGATGTGCCGGCAGGAGTGGCACGACAGCGTGTAGGCGTTGATGAGGACGGCGTTGACGACCAGGATCCAGGTGCCCAGGCCCGTCGGCTTGTGGACGAGCGCGAGGACGGCGTCGTAGGCCAGGATCAGGCCGATGACGATGGCCGCGTAGAAGAAGTAGCGGTGGATGTTCTGGATGATGAGCGGGAAGCGCCGCTCGCCGGTGTACTTGCCGTGCGGCTCCTGCACGGCGCACGCGGGCGGCGACAGCCAGAACGAGCGGTAGTAGGACTTGCGGTAGTAGTAGCAGGTCAGCCGGAATCCGCCGGGCAGGC
Source organism: Nonomuraea composti (assembly GCF_012034275.1). Taxonomy (NCBI): domain Bacteria; kingdom Bacillati; phylum Actinomycetota; class Actinomycetes; order Streptosporangiales; family Streptosporangiaceae; genus Nonomuraea; species Nonomuraea composti. Next base: position 248,660 of record NZ_JAATEP010000005.1, read on the forward strand.
CGAGGATCAGCAGGCCGGGGGGCAGGGCGTACCAGTCGCCGAACGGCGCCCAGCCGAACAGCCGCGCGCCCTCAGGGCAGGACGTGGCCAGGCAGGGCGATGCGAAGGGCGCTATGTAGGGATCGACGAAGTAGCTGTTGTCGATGATCGCCCATATACCGTAGACGAGGAACGAGCTGAGCCCGAGGAATGTCAGGAGCGGGACCAGCCACCATCTGTCTGTGCGCAGAGTGCGCACTTTGACTTGCGCACGCTGCCGTCGGACCGGAGCGTCGGGCGTCGTCTGGGTCATCGCGGACCTCTCCACCTCCCGCGGACCCTTCTGCGCAGGGGGTCCGTGGTTTCGTTTCGCTGGGCGCGCTCGCGCGGCGGCATCCGCCTCGGCGCGCGTTGGTGGGGGATACGTTACGACGACAGGATCGAAATTTGTGAGCGGGGTCACTCACTTTTTCGATGACTGACTGTGATTCCTGTCACGTACGCGCGTCAGACCGCTACCCCTGCACCGGCAACTTCACCACAGTGACGAAAAAATCATCGATTTGCCGGACAACTCGGATAAATTGCTCGAAATCCACCGGTTTTGAGACATATGCGTTGGCGTGCAGCCGGTAGCTGTGCAAGATGTCCTCCTCCGCCTCCGACGTCGTCAGGATCACCACCGGGATCGTGCGGAGCATGACGTCCGCCTTCACCTCCCGCAGCACCTCCATCCCGCTCATCCGCGGCAGGTTCAGATCGAGCAGGATCAGGTCGGGGCGCGGCGCGTCGGCGAAACCCTCCTCCTGGCGCAGGAACGCCATCGCCTGCTCGCCGTCGTTGACCACGTTCAGCCGGTTGCGCACCTTGTTGAGATCGAACGCCTCCTTGGTGAGCAGGATGTCCCCCTGGTCGTCCTCGACCAGGAGCACCTCGATGGGGCGCCAGCCGTTCATCCCTCGCCTCCCGCCATGGGCAGCGTCCAGCGGAACGTGGCGCCGTCGCCACCATCACCGTCGAGCCAGAGCTGTCCCCCGTGATACTCGACGATCTTCCGGCAGAGGGCCAGCCCGATCCCCGTTCCCGGATAGACGTCGCGGGGATGCAGGCGCTGGAAGATGAGGAAGATGCGGTCGGCGTACTTCGGCTCGACCCCGATGCCGTTGTCGGAGCAGCTGAACTCCCACATGTCACCGTCGCGCCGCACCCCGATGTGCACCCGCGGCGGCGCCTCCGAGCGGAACTTCACGGCGTTCTCGATCAGGTTCTGGAAGAGCTGGGTGAGCTGCAGCTCGTTGCCGCTGACCCGGGGCAGCTCGTCGCGGGTCACGGTCGCCTCCGCGTCCTCGATCGTGGCCGAGAGGTTCTCCAGGGCCCGGTCAAGAGCCGCGCCCGAGTCGACGACGCTCCTCTCGCCGGTCACCCGGCCCACCCTGGAGAAGTCGAGCAGGTCGTTGATCAGCAGCTGCATGCGCTTGGCGCCGTCGACCGCGAAGTGGATGTACTGCCTGGCCCGCTCGTCGAGCTGCGGGCCGTAACGCTGCTCCAGCATCTGCGTGAAGCTGGCCACCTTGCGCAGCGGCTCCTGGAGGTCGTGGCTGGCCACGTACGCGAACTGCTCCAGCTCCCCGTTCGACCTGCGCAGCTCCTCGGCCTGGTCGGTGGCCACCCGCCAGGCCGAGACGATGCGGGCCCGCATCGAGTCGATGTGGCTGGACAGCTCCGCCAGCTCCGCCGGGCGGTCCACGTGCAGGTCGTGGTCGAAGTCGCCGCCCGCGACCGTACGGACCTGCGCGGTGAGCTGGTCGATGGGCTTCAGCACCGCGTAGCGCACCGTCGCCACCAGCCCCACGCCCAGCCCCAGCAACAGGGCGAACACCACGATGAGGGCCGCGTTCAGCCGCCCGAGATGGGCGGCCAGGTCGGGGCTCGGGTTGAGCGCCGCGGCCTGGGTGCTCATCGTCAGGACGATCACGCCCCCCGCGACGAACGTGACGGCCGCCAGCACCCCGAGCAGCACGAACCACTGGGCGACCGGCAGCCTGCCCAGCCCTGTGGGAGCTTTCGGCGGAGGCAACGGGTGAATGCTCATTCTCTTCTCCTCCGCAGCATGACCACCGCCAGGTCGTCGCTCAGCGTGCCGACCCGGGTGATGAGCCGGTCGAGGTCGATGGAGCCGTGCTCGCGTACCAGGCCGACCAGGCCGTCCACGCCCAGCAGCCGGGCCGGCTCGCCCACGGCCGCCTCGATCAGGCCGTCGGTGTAGAGCATCATCGACCAGTCCTTGCCGAGCGGGACGTCGAGCACCGACCAGGCCGCGTCCTGGAAGATGCCCAGCGGCGGGCCCGACGGCGTGCCCTGCACCACCTCGACCACGCCGTCACGCACCAGCACGGGCGGCGGGTGCCCGACCACGCGCATGCCGGCGGAGGTCAGGTCGGGGCTGATCGTGGCCATGCACAGCGTCGTGAAGATCTCCGGCGCCTTGCGCTCGGCCCGCAGCAGCGTGTCGAGCGTCCGCAGCAGCGGGTCGCCCGTCTGCCCCGCCAGCACCAGCGTGCGCCAGGCGATGCGCAGCGCCACCCCCAGCGCCGCCTCGTCGGGGCCGTGCCCGCACACGTCGCCCACCACGACGTGCACCGCGCCGTCGGGCGTCTGCACGGTGTCGAAGAAGTCGCCGGCCAGCGTGCCGCCGCTGCCCGGCAGGTAGCGGGTCACGTGCTCGATCGCGGACGTGCGCAGCAGCGGATCGGGCAGCAGGGCGCCCTCCAGCCGGGCGTTCTCCTTGGCCGTCAGCTCCGCCTGGACGAGCTTGAGCTGGGCCAGGTCGGCGCGCTTGCGTTCCATCGCGTACCGGATGGAGCGGGCCAGCAGGCGCGCGTCCACATCGCCCTTGACCAGGTAGTCCTGAGCGCCGGACTGCACGGCCGAGACGCCGACGTGCACGTCCCTGAGCCCGGTGAGCACCAGCACCGCCGTGTGCGGCGACGCCACCGCCAGCACCTCGTCCAGCGCCTCCAGCCGGCTGGCGTCGGGCAGCGACAGGTCCACGAGCACGCACTGGATCTGGGGCGTCAGCTTCGCCCTGGCCTCCCTCAGGCTGCGCGCCCGATGGATCTTGGGGGGAGCCACGGCCTGCTTCAGCAACTCCTCGACGAGGAAGGCGTCTCCGTCGTCGTCCTCGATGAGGAGCAGCGTCAGCGTTTCCGAGAGGTTCGCCGTCAAAACACCCCTTCGGGGAGTCGGACCCTTGCTGCTCATTCTGCGATGAGCGCCACCCCTTGTGGAAGCGTGCCCTCATGACCGGCCTCGACGACGAAGGCCAGCAGCGTCTCCCTGAACGCCTGCGCGGCCCTGGTCGGCTCGACGTCCTTGCGGTGGGCCAGCGCGATCGTCCGGCTCAGCCCCGGCGGCGCCAGCGGCGTGCCCAGCAGGCCGGGCCGCCCGTCGAGCACCATCGACGGCACCACCGCCACCCCCAGCCCCGCCTCCACGAACCGCAGCACCGCGTCCATCTCGCCGCCCTGCACCGCGAACCGCGGCTCGAACCCGGCGTGCCGGCACGCCGCCAGCGTCGCCTCCCGCAGGTCGTAGCCGCGCCTGAACATCACCATCGGCCGGCCGCGCAGCTCCTCGATGCGCAGGTACGGGCCCTTGATCTGCTCGTGCGACGGCGAGACCACCACGAGGTTCTCGCGCAGGATCTCCTCCGTCACCAGCGCCGGGTCGTCGCTCTGCAACGGCATGATGATCAGCGACAGGTCGAGCTGCCCCCTGGCCAGCGCCCTGACCAGGTCACGCGAGCCGCCCTCCTCCACCAGCAGCTCGATGCCCGGGTACGCGCGGTGGAAGCGGGCCAGCGCGTCGGCCAGCAGCCCCGCGCACAGCGACGGCGTCGCCCCCAGGCGCACCCGGCCCCGGCGCAGCCCCGCGAGCTGCGCCACCTCCTGCCGGGCGGTGTCGGCGTCGGCCAGGATGCGGCGGGCCAGCGGCAGCAGCGCCTCACCGGCGGCCGTCAGCGTGACGTTGCCGCGCGCCCGCGAGAACAGCCGCGCGCCGAGATCGTCCTCTAGCGCCTTGATCTGCTTGCTGAGCGACGGCTGCGCGACCCGCATCCGCTCGGCCGCCTGGGTGAAATGCCGGGTCTCCGCCACCGCCACGAAGTACGCGAGCTGCTGAAACTGCATGTGATTTTCCTCGCACCCGCGCCGCGTAAGCGGCCTGTAAAAGCCGCGCCTACCCACATCATAGCCAGGGGCTATCGAAACCAAGCCCATCATGACTTGGACGGATCATCGCTGGATACCTAGCGTTTAAACGTGACTGCCACGATAGAGCGCGGCTCCGCCACCGCGCCTGTTAACACCCCTGCCTCCAAGAAGACTCCAACGCCGAAGAAGCAGGGCGGGTTCCTGACCTCGTCCAACGGCAAGAAAGTCGTCATGGCCGTCACGGGCGCCGTGATGGTGAGCTTCCTCGTGCTCCACATGCTGGGCAACCTGAAGATCTTCTTCGGCCGCGAGTCCTTCAACGAGTATGCCCACTGGCTGCGCACCCTCCTTGAGCCGTTCGTGCCGTACCGCACGGTGCTGACCATCCTGGAGATCGGCCTCGTCGTCTCGGTCGTCCTGCACATGTGGGCGGCGATCTCGCTGTCCCGCCGCGCGGGCAAGGCCAGGCCGGTCAAGTACGTGGCCAAGAAGTCGCAGGCGAACGGCTACGCCACGCACATCATGCGCTGGGGCGGCGTCACGATCGCGCTCTTCGTGATCTGGCACCTGCTCGACCTCACCTTCGGCGTCGTCAACCCCGCGGGCTACGACTCGTCCCCGGCCGACCGGATGATCGACGGCTTCGACCCGTCCCGCTGGTGGGTCACCCTCGTCTACGTCGTCGCCGTCGTCATGGTCGGCCTGCACCTGCGCCACGGCGTGTGGAGCGCCTTCCAGACCCTCGGCTGGGCCAACAAGGACCGCAACAAGGCCCTGCGCGCGACCGCCGGCCTGCTCTCCATCGTCCTGGTGATCGGCTTCCTCGTCCCGCCCCTCGCGATCACGTTCGGAGTTGTCAAGTGAAGTACACCGAAGGCCCCGAGATCAGGGACACCAAGGCGCCCTCCGGGCCCATCGAGGACCGCTGGGAGAAGCGCAAGTTCAGCGCCAAGCTGGTCAACCCGGCCAACAAGCGCAAGCTCAACGTGATCGTCGTCGGCACCGGCCTGGCGGGCGGCTCCGCCGCGGCGACCCTGGGCGAGCTGGGCTACAACGTCAAGTCCTTCTGCTACCAGGACTCCCCGCGCCGCGCCCACTCCATCGCCGCCCAGGGCGGCATCAACGCCGCCAAGAACTACCGCGGCGACGGCGACTCGATCTACCGCCTCTTCTACGACACCGTCAAGGGCGGCGACTTCCGCGCCCGCGAGTCGAACGTCTACCGCCTCGCCCAGGTCTCCGTGAACATCATCGACCAGGCCGTCGCCCAGGGCGTGCCGTTCGCCCGTGAGTACGGCGGCCTGCTCGACACCCGCTCCTTCGGCGGCGCCCAGGTCTCCCGCACCTTCTACGCCCGCGGCCAGACGGGGCAGCAGCTCCTGCTCGGCGCGTACCAGGCGCTGGAGCGGCAGGTCGCGGCCGGGACCGTCGAGATGCACACCCGGCACGAGATGCTCGACCTGATCGTCTCCGACGGGCGGGCCCGCGGCATCATCGTGCGCGACATGGTCACCGGCGAGATCGAGCGCCACCTCGCCGACGCCGTCGTGCTCGCCACCGGCGGCTACGGCAACGTGTTCTTCCTGTCCACGAACGCCAAGGGCTGCAACACCACCGCCATCTGGCGCGCCCACGAGCGCGGCGCGTACTTCGCCAACCCCTGCTACACGCAGATCCACCCGACCTGCATCCCGGTCTCCGGCGAGTACCAGTCGAAGCTCACGCTGATGTCGGAGTCGCTGCGCAACGACGGCCGCGTCTGGGTGCCGCTGCGCAAGAACGACGACCGCGCCCCCGGCGACATCCCCGAGGAAGAGCGCGACTACTACCTCGAGCGCATCTACCCGAGCTTCGGCAACCTGGTGCCGCGCGACATCGCCTCCCGCGCCGCCAAGAACGTCTGCGACGAGGGCCGCGGCGTCGGCCCCGGCGGCCTCGGCGTCTACCTCGACTTCCGCGACGCGATCAACCGCCTCGGGCGCGACGCCGTCGAGAAGAAGTACGGCAACCTCTTCGAGATGTACGAGCGCATCACCGGCGAGAACCCGTACGACGTGCCCATGCGCATCTACCCCGCCGTGCACTACACGATGGGCGGCCTCTGGGTCGACTACGACCTGCAGTCCACCATCCCCGGCCTGTTCGTCATCGGCGAGGCCAACTTCTCCGACCACGGCGCCAACCGGCTCGGCGCGTCCGCGCTCATGCAGGGCCTGGCCGACGGCTACTTCGTGCTGCCCACCACCATCGGCGACTACCTCGCGAACGGCCCGTACGGGGACGTGGACGAGGAGGCCGTGGCCGAAGCCGAGATCAAGGTCCGCACCAAGATCGACCGGCTGCTCGCCGTCAACGGCACCCGCACCCCCGACTCCTTCCACCGCGAGCTCGGCAAGCTCATGTGGGACTACTGCGGCATGGAACGCACCGAGGAGTCGCTGCGCAAGGCCCTCGAGCGCATCCCCGAGCTGCGCGAGGAGTTCTGGCAGAACGTCAAGGTGTCCGGCACCGCCGAAGAGCTCAACCAGGTGCTGGAGAAGGCCGGCCGCGTCGCCGACTTCTTCGACCTCGCCGAGCTCATGTGCCTCGACGCCCTCGTCCGCACCGAATCCTGCGGCGGCCACTTCCGCGCCGAATCCCAGGACGCCGACGGCGAAGCCCTGCGCGACGACGAGAACTTCGCGCACGTCTCAGCCTGGGAACACTCCCCGGACGGGCCGATCCTGCACAAGGAACCGCTCGAATACGAGTACGTCAAGATGACCCAGCGGAGCTACAAGTGAACCTGACCCTGCGCGTTTGGCGTCAGAGCGGCCCGACGGACAAGGGCCGCATGGTGACGTACAAGGTGGAGGACGTCTCCCCGGACATGTCGTTCCTGGAGATGCTCGACGTCCTCAACGAGAAGCTCATCCTCGAAGGCGACGACCCCATCGCCTTCGACCACGACTGCCGCGAAGGCATCTGCGGCATGTGCGGCATGGTCATCAACGGCGTCGCCCACGGCGAACAACGCGCCACCACCACCTGCCAGCTCCACATGCGCCACTTCGAGGACGGCGCCGAGATCACCATCGAGCCGTGGCGCGCCGCCCCCTTCCCGGTCGTCAAGGACCTGGTCGTCGACCGCAGCGCGTTCGACCGCATCATCCAGGCGGGCGGCTTCGTCTCCGTCCCGGCCGGCTCCGCCCCCGACGCCCACAGCGTCCCCGTCCGCAAGGAGGACGCCGACGCGGCGTTCGACGCCGCCACCTGCATCGGCTGCGGCGCCTGCGTCGCCGCCTGCCCCAACGGCTCCGCCTCCCTCTTCACCGCCGCCAAGATCACCCACCTCAGCCTCCTCCCACAGGGCCAGCCCGAACGCCTCTCCCGCGCCAAGGCCATGGTCGACCAGATGGACGCGGAAGGGTTCGGCGGCTGCACGAACACGGGCGAATGCACGGCCGTGTGCCCGAAGGGGATCCCGCTGGACACGATCGCCCGCATGAACAGCGACTACCTCAAGGCCAACGCCAAGTAGCCCCACCCACCCACCCGTTGCCCATCTGGGTGGTAGACCGTCTGATGCCCGCCCCGCCCGAAAGGGCTTCGCTCATGGAAGCGCTTCGCGCGGGCGGGCTCAGGCTGTTCCTGTTCTTTGGCGCCTGACGGCGCACCCCCATGCCTTCGGCACTCGTCCCCACCCCTTACCCGAGTAGGCGGTGGGCCGTGAATGCCCACCCCGACCATGGAGGCAGCGGGCCGTGGAGCCGTTCCTGCTACCCGAGGTCGTGGGCCGAGCTCCGGCGTGGAGCCTTACCGCGCGATCAGGCTCGAGACGAGCGAGGCCACGCTGAGCACGAAGTACACGGCCCATGGGCCCATCCGCAGGGGCCGCGCCCGCACCTCAGGGATGAACGCGACAGTGAAATAGGCGACGAGGCAGGCGGCGGCCACCGTTCCGAGCACCGGCATGGCCAGCCCCACCAGCAGCCCGACGGCCCCGGCCCCGAGCACGAACCCGAGCGGGACCTGCCAGGAGACCGGAACACCTTGCCTTTCGGCCTGAGCCCGCCCGTAGGAATGCCGGGCGAGGTTCGCGACGGCGGCCAGGCCGACGAGCGTGGCCGTCAGCAGCGTGATGACGACATACATGCTGCAAGGACGATCCGTCGCGCCCTGTCGTGACAGGCCGTCTGTCGTGCAGGGCTCTTATGCACCGTGGTTCGCGGACAGACGAAGCCGACCAGGAATGATAGCTGCAGCTATAATAGTTCCAGCTATCATTCTTGAGAGGCGCCGCCCCTTGTTCGACAAACCACCACGCCTGTACGGCCGGGACGCCGAGTGGGAAGAGCTCACCGACTTCGTCGGGTCCAGCTCGAACGGCGCCACCCTGGGCCTCGTCCACGGTCGCCGCCGCCAGGGAAAAACCCTCATGCTCGAACTCCTCGCCCAGGAGACCGGCGGCCTGATCTTCGCCGCCACCCAGCAGACCGAAGCCCAGAACCTGGCCGACCTCGGCGCCGCCTACGCCCGCCATCTCGGCCTCCGGCGCCCGGTGTCGTTCGCCAACTGGCGGGAGGGACTGGATGAGCTGCTCCGCCTCGGTGAGCAGCGCGCGGTGCCGGTCATCATCGACGAGTTCCCCTACCTGGTATCGGCCACCCCGGCGTTGCCGTCGTACCTCCAGCAGGCGCTCAACCCGACGGGATACGCCAAGGAGCACACCCGCACCCGCCTGATCCTCTGCGGCAGCGCCCTGACGACGATGGCGCAACTGCTCGGCGGAGGCGCGCCCCTGCGCGGGCGGGCGGTCCTCGAACTCGTCGTCCGGCCCTTCGGGTTTCGTGACGCGAGCGCGTTCTGGGGGCTGTCGGAGGACCCTGAGCTGGCGTTCCGGGTGAACGCGCTCGTCGGTGGTACGCCCGCGTACCTGGAGATGTCGGGCGGATCAGGGCCGGCCGGCATCGACGACTTCGACCGATGGGTGCAGCGGCGGCTGCTGAACCCGGGCTCGGCCATGTTCCGCGAGGGCGGGCTGTTGTTGCGGGAGGAGCCGTCGATCTCCGATCCCACCTCGTACGCCGCCGTGCTGGCCGCCATCAGCGCGGGCAACCACCGCCGCTCCGAGATCGCCGCCGCCCTCGGACGACCCGTCAGCGCGCTCGGCCACCTGCTCGCCGCCCTGCAGAGCATCGGGCTCGTCGAGCATATGGAGGACGCGCTGCGGCAGAAACGCAGCGTCTACAAGATCACCGAGCCGATCGTCCGGCTCCACCAGCTCATCATCCAGCGGCGCGAGCCGGAACTGGTCGCCGGCCGGGCCGCCCGCGTCTGGGACGCCAACGCCGACACGGTGGCCTCGAAGATCTACGGCCCGCACTTCGAGGACCTCGCCCGCGCATGGTGTTTCCTGCACGCCTCCAGCGACACCCTCGGCGGGTACGCAAGCGCCGTACGTCCCAGCGAGCTCTCTTGCCGCGCCCACCGCCAAGGGCACGAGCTCGACATCGTCGTGTCGGAGACGAACGCGTCCGCCCCGGACCGGATCATCGCGATCGGCGAGGCCAAAGGCACCCTGTCACCCATGGACGTCGCGCAACTGCAGCGGCTGGAACACCTGCGCGCACTCCTGCCCGACACCCAGGTGGAGGCACCGCCGAAGCTGCTGCTGTTCGCCCGCGCCGGATTCAGCGATGAGCTGGCGCGGGTGGCGCGTGGTCGTGCCGATGTGGAGCTGGTGGACCTGCACCGGCTCTACACAGGCGACTGATCCACCCAGCGGGGTAGGTGGGCCTCGCTCCCACACCGTTGGGTCAAGAAAGCTCGTCCGCGGCGGTCGCCGCTCTCCGGTTACTCAGCCTGCGGAGCCGCCGCCCGCTCGACTTCCATCTCCCTGCGCTCTTCGGGCGTGGTCACGAAACTCCCCATCCCGGGTCCGTACGGATCAGCCTGTCCCGGCGAAGGGCGCGCGCAGCTCGACGGTGGCTACCAAGCGCACGAGACGGCGCCGATGTCGATCAACGACGCGTGGACGCTCTGGGCGGCCCTGCTCGACGGGAACGTCCGGTAACGACCTGAACCCAGCTTTCGGATCCTGCGAGAGTACGTCCGCGACGCCAAGCGGCACGGACGCCGGTGCCGGCAAGCCCCTGGAACCGGCGGCATATTCCCAACGGACGATCACCCGTTTAGGCTGAATGCCTCTGCTATCTTCACTCACGGAGTGGGCGGGATGGCCAAAGGGGCGACAAACGCCAGGCCGATCGGGCGCGATGCCGAGCTGACCCTCCTGGCGGACGCCGTGTCAGGCGCGGCGGACGGAGCGCTACGGGCCGTCGCGGTGCGGGGCGATCCGGGGATGGGGAAGACCCGGTTGCTCGCCGAACTGGCCGGGCTGGCCCGGGCTCGTGGGTTCGCCGTTCATCATGGTCAGGCGACCGAGTTCGAGCGGGACGTCCCGTTCGGGGTCTACATCGCCGCCTTCGAACCGCAGCCGGGCGACCCGAGCCGGGACGCGCAGCGGGCGCTGACCGAGCTGCTGCTGGACGCCACCGGGCCGTCCGAGGCGCGGCGCGCGGGGCTCGACCGCTACCGGCTCTTCCAGCGGGCGCGCCGGCTCATCGAGGACCAAGGAGCGGCCGGGCCGGTCGCCATCGTGCTGGACGACCTGCACTGGGCGGACCAGTCGTCCGTGGAGCTGACCGAATACCTGCTGCGCCGCCCGCCACGCGCGCCGCTGCTGCTCGCCACCGCCTACCGGACGGCTCAGGTGCCGGCGGGGATCGCCCGGGCCGTCGCCCAGCTCGGCGACGCGACCGTGGACATCGGCCTGTCCCCGCTGGGGGAGAGCGACGTGGCGGCGCTGCTGCCCGAGGCGGACCGGGGCCGGAGGCGGCTGCTCTATCGCACCACGCGCGGGAATCCGCTCTACCTTCAGGTGCTCGCCAACGCCGGTGTGGAGACGCTCACTGCGCTGGCCGAAGCGGGAGCGGGGGCTGGGGTGGATACGAGAGCTGGGGCGGGAGCCGGGGTCGGGGTCGATACGAGAGCCGGAGGGGAAGCCAGGGCTGAGGTGGGGGGCGGGGATGCGGCGGCCGGGGTGCCTGAGCGGGCGCTCCTGGACGTGCTCAGCACCGAGCTGACCGCTCTGACGCCCCAGGTCCGCCAGGTCGCCTGCGCCGCCGCGGTGGCCGGCGAGCCGATCTCGCTGGACCTCGTCGCGTCCATCACCGAGCTGCCCGAGCCCGCCCTCGACGACGCCATCGACCACCTCGTCGGGGTGGGGCTCGTGGTGGAGGCCGACGCCTCCTTCCGGTTCCGCCACCCGCTGGTGCGGGCCGCGGCGTACTGGATGGCGGGGGCCGCCTGGAGGTTGCGGGCGCACGACCGGGCGGCGGAGCAGCTGCGCGGCAGCGGCGGGCCGCTGCAACTGCTGGCCCACCACACCGCCCGCTCGGCGCAACACGGTGACGTGCGGGCGGTGCGGACGCTGGAGGCGGCGGCCGCGGCCGCTTCGGGTGCCGCGCCGTCCACCGCCGTCCGGCTGTTACGCACGGCGCTCCGCTTGCTGCCGGACGAGACGGATCCGGTGCTGCCGGACGGGACGGACCTGTCGTCGCCTGACGGGACGGACCTGGCGTCGTGGCGGGTCCAGCTGCAATGGGCGCTGGGCCGTGCCCTCGGCGTGACCGGCGAGCTGGCGGCCAGCCGGCAGATCCTGCAAGAGGTGATGCGGGCGCCGGGGCCGTTGCGGCTCGCGGCCGTGAGCTTCTCCTCGATGATCTACCGGTTGCTCGGCGACCTCGACGAGGCGAAGGCGCTGCTCACCACCGAGCTGACCCGGCCGCACGCGCGCGACCGGTCCACCAGCCTGGCCCAGGTGGGGCTGGCCGCGGTCGAGCTGATGGGCAGCGATCCGGGAAAGGCCCGGCGCGCGGCCGCCGTCGCGATCCGGTCCCTGACGGGTGCGGGTGGTGAGGCGCTGGGAGGGGGCAGGGCTTCGAGGGACGCGGCGGATCAGGCGATGGAGGCGGCCGCTCGTACCATCCACGCGCTGGCCAGCCTGCGTGACGGCCGCGTGGCGGAGAGCCGGGCCGAGACCGACCGGGCGGCGTGGCTGACGGACGGCATGACCGACGACGTGCTCGCGCCGCACCTGGAGATGGTCGCGCCGCTGGCCTGGGTGGAGCTGCACCTGCGGCGCCACGACGACGCCTCGCGGCATCTGCGCCGCGGGCTCGACATCGCCTACCGTGCCGGGCGCAGCCACAGCGTGCCGTACCTGCTCATCGCCCTGTCCGCGCTGAACGAGCGGCAGGGCCGGCTGTCCGAGGCGATCACGGCCGCGGAGGAGGCGCGCGAGGCGTCCCGGCTGATTCACAGCCGCGAGACCCTGGCGATGTCCAGCATCCTGCTGCTGCGTCCGCTTCTGTGGCGGGACGGGCCGCGGGCCGCCCTGGAGCTGGCCGAACGGGTCTCCGGGACACGGCCCAGGTCGGGATGGTGGTCGGGGCTGGCGCGGCTCGACCTCGCGCTGGTCCACGCGGAGGCGGGGCAGCCGGACCACGCTCTCGCCGTCCTTACCTCTGAGGACCCGGCCGACGAGCCGGGCAGGACGTACGGCCTGGCCCTCCAGGCGATCGCCACAGCCGCGGCGGCAGCTCCAACCGCTGCGAGTGCCTGGTCCGAGGCCGGCACGCTCGCGGAGCAGGCCCTGGCCCGGGCGACCGAGTCGGGCCTGCCGCACCAGCTGGGCTTCGCGCATCGGGCGCGGGCGAAGGTGCTCATGCTCGCCGGCCAGGACGAGGAGGCGGTCGTGCACGCGGCGCGGGGCGCCGACCAGTTCGCCGCCGCCGGTGCGCCGGTGGAGGAGGGGCTGGCCCGGCAGCTCGCCGCCGAGCTGTATGCCGCTCTGGGGTCGGTCGCGCAGGCTCGGGGGGAGCTGGGCCGGGCCGAGGTCCTGGTCGGGCAGGCCCGGGAGGAGCTGGGCCGGGCCAAGGTCCTGTACGCCGCCGCCGGGGCGACCTGGTTGTCCACCGCGCTGGCGCGTGACGAGCGCCGGCTGGCCGCCCGGGTGCCCCGGGGACAGCGGCGGGCGGCCGGCCCGCTCTCCTCCCTCACCACGAGGGAGCGGCAGATCGCCGACCTGGCCGTGGGCGGGCTGACGAACCAGCAGATCGCGGAGCGGCTGTACCTGAGCCCGAAGACGGTGGAGGCGCACCTGTCCCGCACGTTCGCCAAGCTCGGCGTGCAGTCGCGCGTCACACTCACCCAGCACCTCACCTCGGACGCCCGGGCCACCCACGACGACTGAGCGGTCACTCACGACGGCTGAGCGGCCCACGACGACTGACCGGCCACCCACGACGACTGAGCAGGCCGCCGCCCAGGACGACTGAGCAGGCAGGACGCGCAATGTAGGGGGTCAGGTAGGGGAACCGCCCGATGCTAGCGCCGGCCGCCGTGGCGCATGCTGCTGCCGCAAGCCACGCGATCAGCGAGGCACGCGATCAGCGAGGGAGGTTCGCATGTCACCCTTACGTGGGGAAAGACCTGCCCGGGCACGGGTCGTAGTGACGGCGTTGTGCGTCGCGCTGGGGCTGGTCCTGCCGGCCGTTCCGGCAGGCGCCGATCCGGTACCGGTACCGCTGCCGCCCCGTCCCACCCTGCAACCGCCGGGGCCGGTGACGCCGGTTCCGGGTGTCCCGTTGCCGACGCTGCCGCCGCGGCCGGTGCCGCTGCCGTGCCCGCCGACGTGCCTGACGGATCCGGATCCGTACGACGCCGTCGTCTACGGCGACAGCTACACCAGCGGCGAGGGCGCGAGCCACGATCACAAGTATGTGACGAAGGCCGACGGGACGGAGGACTTCAGGCACAGGTCGGGCCTGGCCCCCTTCTACGTGGCGTGGGCGGCCCTGGAGATGGGCCGCAACCCGTTGCGCAGGATGACGCTCACCTCGGACACCATGGAGTCGGTGATCGGCCGCGACCGGCTCTTCTTCCAGGCGTCGTCGGGCGCGTGGATCAAGCATCTCGACGAGGAGCAGAAGGAGAAGAAGGGCGGGACGGTCGTCCGGAACCCGCCGCAGGCCCAGGACGTTCCGACAATGGCCAAGCTGGTGTATTTCGGGCTCGGCGGCAACGACGCCGGTTTCGCGGACCTGGTCAGCACCGCCGCCACGGCCTACCTGTTCCGGCCGAACGGCGCTCTCATGGGCTCGCTGACGTGGCCGGACGACCAGGAGAGGTCCGTCGCCCTTGAGATGGGCCGGCTGCAGCCGCGGGTCGCCGAGCTGAAGGACAAGGTCGCCCGCGGGTTGTGGAGCGTCAGGGAGACCCACCCGGTGGCCGAGATCGTGGTGGCGCTCTACCCGCTGGGGGTCAAGGCGTCGGGCAACACCGGCATCGAGGAGATCACCGGCCGCACCATGGACCTGATGTATCCCTTCGCGGTGCAGGTGAACCAGGCCATCCGGGACGGGGTCGCGAAGTTCCAGGCCGACTACCCGCAAACCAAGGTGCACATCTTCGACCCGAACACGGCCGGGCCGAACGGCACCAGCGTGGTCGCCGGGCACGAGCTCGGCCAGCCCGACTCGTACTTCCAGGGCCTCGTCCACCGCCCGAACCTGCTGCTCAGCAAGCCGTTCCAGTCCTACCAGGAGAGCTTCCACCCGAACGAGCCCGGCGCGGTGGCGCTCGGCAAGGCGCTGGCCACGTTCCTGGCGGGCAAGTTCCCCGCCCTCTTCCCGAACGGGCCGAAGTTCAGCGCCCTGACGATGAACCCGCAGCCGCTCGCGCAGACGCAGGAGGACATGCAGGCGGTCCTGGACTGGGCGGTCACGAACGGGCCGCAGCTCTGCGAGGACACCGACCCCGACAGCGTGTGCCGCGCCATCACCCCGGACGGCATCGTCCTGTCGAAGGACCTCTGGTTTGATCCCGGCAAGGTCCGGCCGTTCCCCGGCTCGCCGACCCCGGGCGGCCCCGACACGGGCACACCCGGCGGCGGAGGCGGTGGCGGCGGCGGTGGCGGGTCGACGTGGATCCCGGCCGACTACATCCCCAAGGATCCGTGCGACATCTTCCGCCCGGTCCGCTACGAGTACTACGCGGGCGTGAAGGTGCAGGGCGGTCCGTTGCAGACGCCGATCACCATCGACGGCCTCGTCATGGCGCCCAAGAAGCCCAAGTGCGTCCCGGGCGTGGGACTGATCTTCGAGTGATCGCCGCCCGGCCACGGTGACGAGCCGCCGCCCCGGCCGGTGATCACCGGGGCGGCGGTTCAGTTCAGGGGCCAGGCGTATTCGAGCTCGGCCAGCTCGAACCCCTGAGGGAAGCGGCACATCCGCTCGTCCGCGCGGCGGGCGCCGTGCCGTTGGCGTGCAGCATCCCATCACGCCACCGCGGAGCTCCGGCGCGGGCGGTAGGCGATTCGCCACAGGGCCACCACCAGCAGCAACGCGACCACGACCCAGGCCGGCAGCAGCCCCGACACCGCGGCCACCCCCAAGGGCGCGATCACCGACGGGACGCCCCACAACCACACCCACCGCCGCTCGGCGCCGGCCGTCGCGCCGAGGACGGTGGAGGCGGCGAAGTAGGCGGCCAGGCCCGCTCCGAGCACCCAGCCGATGCCGCCGTGCAGGTGCGCGTCGGGCTCGTGCGCGACCACGCCCAGCCCGGCCGCCGTCGCGGTGATGCCCGCCGTCATGACGAAGTGCGTGGGCAACGCCACGTACGCCCGGAGCTCGCGTTCGCGGGCGGCGACGACCGTGCTGATGCCGTACTGGAGGGTGAGCCACCACAACGCGACGATCAGCCCGAACCCGGCCAGCGCCGCCAGCGCGAGCTGACCGTCCCACTCCTTGCCCGAGGAGGACAGGACGACCTGCGCGACCGCCTCCCCGAGCACGATGATCACGAACAGGCCGAGCCGTTCCCCGAGGTGGGCCGGGTCGAGCACGGCGGCGGCCACTTCGCGAGGCGGGCGGGGCGGCCGGCCGGGGCGTTGGCGGCGCCGCTCGCGCTCGTCGTGCCGGCGGGCCTGCCGCTGCAACCCCTCGATCAGGCTCTCCGGACGTCGGCTCTGCAGGATGGAGAACACCATGTCCAGCACCAGGCCGACGCCCCACAGCGCGTACCGCCAGGGCGCGTCGGCCCAGATGGAGGCGAACCAGGGCAGCAGGCCCGCGCCGAGCTGCGCCGCCGGCCACGCCGTCATGATCGTGCCCGACTGCTGCAACGTCTGCGAGGCGCTGATGCGGCACGTGATGTAGGCCGCGATGAACCAGCCCTCGTGCAGGCCGCCGTCGTGGGCGACGTCCGGGACGGCGGCCGCCATGACGGCGATCCCGAACATGCCGATGAGCATGCTGCGGGTACGGGTGCGCTCGGCGTGGACGTTCGAGTAGAGCGTGAGCGTCGTCCAGATGCTCCACACCGCGTAATACAGCAGCACGAACAGGCCCACGCCGGCCCACGTCGGATGCTCCAGCCGGTGCGCGAGCTGGGCCACCGCCACGACCACCACCAGGTCGAAGAACAGCTCCAGCCAGCTCGCATGACGCTCTGCCGCTCCAGTCACGGCTAACGAGAATAGGGCCAGGCCGATCTCTGCCGTAGGTCAGGTGGCCTCGGCGCTGAGCGTGCGCGCGACGGGACGGCGTGCGGCGAGGCGGGCGGGCAGGGCGGTGAGCGCCGCCGTGGCGAGGACGGTCGCGAGTGCCGCGCCCAGCAGCCACGGGACGGGGGCGTCCGCCGCGTTCCCGGCGGTGAGGAGCCAGTGCAGGCCCAGGTGCAGCAGGACGCCCAAGGCGGCCCCCGGTGCGGCGGGCAGGAGCTGGGCGGCGGACAGGCCGGCCGTGACCTGCCCCGGGGTGGCGCCGAGGGCGCGGGCGATGGCCACGTTCGTGCGGGCCTCGATGGCCATCGTCCAGGTGAAGGTGATGGCGTTCACGAGGGCGAGGACGATCAGCAGCGCGGTGACGGCGAGCAGCAGGCGGCGGTCGTGCGCGTCGCGCAGGTTGGGCAGGGCCGAGGAGCCGTTGAGGCCGTAGCCCCGCACCGGCTCGGCGAACAGAGCCAGCAGCGTGGCGATCGCGAACACCGTGGTGGCGATGGAGCCCGCCTGCAGCACCGCACGGCCCGGATGGCGGACGGTCAGGCGCAGCCCGAGCAGGAGCGGCGTGGGCAGCAGCGCGGACAGCGCGGTGAGCCACGGACGGCGGCGCGGCTGGTGCGCGGCGGCGGACAGGGCCGTGACGGTCGCCGTGCGCAGGGCGCGCAGCGTGGGACGCAGGGCGGACAGGACCGCCACCACCAGGGCCAGGACGGTCGTGGCGATGACGGTGCCGGTGCCCGGCCCGCCGAGGTCGCCGATGCGGCTGGCGGTGGGGCTGGCCAGGGCGGGCATGGCCAGGCGCGCGATCGCCAGGCCCAGCACTTCACCGGCCAGGGCCAGCGTCAGGTACTCGGTGAGCAGGACGGTGGCGATCAGGGCCGGGGTGGCGCCGACGGCCTTGAGCAGCCCGGCGCGGCGGGTCTGTTCGATGGCCCGGCCGGTGGCCAGCGCCGCGACGCCGGTGATGGCCAGGAAGGCGAGCAGCCAGCTGCCGACGATCAGGATCGGCTCGCTGTTGCGCAGGATGCGGGCGTCCTGCTCGGCGTTGAACTGCCAGGAGTGCAGGTTGACCCTGGGCGCGGGGAAACGGTGGGCCTCCCGGAACGCCTCCGTCGCGCCGGGGTCCTTCAGCTTGAGGTCGATCGCGGTGGTGACCGGCAGGTCGTGGGTGGTGGCCAGCTCGCGGGCGTCCGCCCGGGTCATCCACGCCAGGCCGGTGTAGTTGCTCGGTCCGCCGCCGGGGCCGATCTGCGCCGCCCAGGGGTAGATGGAGGTGGCGGCGGTGACGGCGATGCCGAGAACGGGGTACGAGTGGCCCTCGATGGTGACCCGGTCGCCGACCTTGACGCCGAGCTCGGTGGCGAAGCCGCGCTCCAGGACGGTGCCGCCGGGGCGGATCCACCGTCCCGACGTCAGCAGCGGCCGGTTGATCGCGGCCGGCCGCTCGTCGAAGCCGTGCACCACCACCGGGGACGTCGCGGAACCGCGCGTGGTGAGGTCGGCATAGACGATCTGGTACGGGCCGTGGTGCGCGACCACCTCCGGATCGGCGGCCAGCCCGGTCAGGGCCGAGGTGACGGCACGCCCGGTGTCACCGGACAGGGCCACCACGTCGGGGCCGGCGGTGGCGGCGCGGGTCTGGACATACAGGGCGTCGCTCGCCCCCCGCAACGACAGCCCCATGGCCAGGGTGGCGGTGGCCACGGTGACGGCCAGCAGCAGCATGGCCGCCTGCGTCCGATGCCGCCGGACATCGGCCAGCACGAGACGCACGACAAGCAGGAGAGAGCCCACCACCGTGTCAGCCGTCCAGGTTGAGCAGGTCGCCGAGGCCGCGCGGGGTGGCGCCGGCCAGGCGGGTGTCATCGACGAACATGCCGTCCCGCATCGAGATCAGCCGATCCGCACCGGCCGCCACCCGCTCGTCATGCGTCACGATCACCAATGTCTGCCCCGCCGCCCGCAACTCCTCGAAGATCCGCAACACCTCCAGCGACGCCGCACTGTCCAGATTGCCCGTCGGCTCATCGGCCAGCACCACCAGCGGCTCATTGACCAGCGCCCTGGCGATCGCCACCCGCTGCCGCTGCCCACCGGACAACTGCGACGGCAGATGCCGGGCGCGCGCCGCCAGCCCCACCCGCTCCAGCAGCACTCCCGCCCGCCGCCGCGCCTGCCGGGGCGAACCGCCGGCCAGCAACGCGGGCAACTCCACGTTCTCCGCCGCCGACAACTCCTCCACCAGGTGAAACGCCTGGAAGACGAACCCCACGGACCGCCGCCGCAACCGCGCCAGCGCCCGCTCGCTCAACCCGTCGATCCGCCGCCCCGCCACCCACACCTCACCCCGGGTGGGCCGCTCCAGACCACCCAGCAGGTGCAGCAACGTCGACTTCCCGCACCCGCTCGGCCCCATCACGGCGAGCATCTCCCCTTGGGGCACCGCCAGGTCGACCTCGTCGACCGCCCGCACCCGGCTCTCACCCTGACCGTGCTCCTTCACCAGGCCACGCACCTGGATCACGGCGCTCGACTCGCTCACACACCCTCGACTCTGTCGTCGCCCCCAGCACTGGTGGACCAGGCCCGCTCGCAGACCTCCAGCCACCGCAGATCCGCCTGCAACCGCAGCACGACCCCTTCCAGCAGCAGAACAGCCTTCGACCCCGCCATCTCGGCCAGGATCGCGTGCTGCGCCTCCCGCAGCCGACGCAGCAACTCCCGCCGCTGCGCCCCGACCAGCTCGACCGGATCGGCGAGCCGCGCCGCCGAGGCGGCGACGAGCTTGAGATGGAACTCCGCGAGATCCGGCTTCGGCCACCCCACCTCGGCCAGCCACGCCGCAACCCGCTGCTGCCCGGCAGGCGTCAGCGCGTAGATCTTGCGATCGGGCCGCTCGGGCAGCCCGTCCGCCCGCTCGGACACGACCAGCCCGGCCTTCTCCAGCCGCGCCAGCGTCACGTAGATCTGCCCGGGATTCATCGACTCGCCCAGCGGGCCGAGGCTCTGGCGCAGGCGTGCGCGCAGGCCGTACCCGTGCGACGGCTCCTTGGCGAGCATCGCCAGCACCGCGTCCTGCACGACATCCCCCTAACGGTTAGCTAATAGCTAGCGGTTAGCCGTACGTGCTGTCAAATGCTGACGACCGGGTCAGGGGCGATGCTTCGCGAGGGCGGCCACAACAGCATGACGCTTCACTCCGACGCGATCCAGATCCACGATGACAAGCCGATCGATGCCGGGCACGAAGGAGGACATGCCGGGGCCGCCGGTCAGCAGGCTCGACCGGGGAAGAGGGCGGGCCAGCAGGCAGCCGGCGAAGGCCACCGCTTCCGCGTGGTCACCTTGCCAGTCATCGCCCAGCCCGATGCGGACGTCCTGCACTTCGGACCAGGGCACGATCAGGGCGCGTCGTCCCCACCGGAAGAGCCCGATCCGAACGTCGCTCACCTCCAGCCTGCCGCCCCAGAACCGCAGCGTCGTCTTGGCGGCTTCGTCCGGCGAGGCGCTGTGGGGCGCCTGCAGGTCCAGATAAGTCCGGAACGCGACCAGGACGGCCAGCACGACGAGCACGGCCCACAACCAGGCATCGAACTGATGAGGTATCCGGAGGGAGTTCGTCGCCAGATTGCCGGCAAGGGGGAAGATGACCAGTACCAGGGCCCAAAAGACGAAGAGGCGGCGCCGCACGGATCCTCCCGGAAGTCTTCCGTCATCCCACGCCTGGCGAGCGTGGCTCAGAAGGGCCACACGGAGCGGGGAACCATCGCGGCCACACCGAAGATCAGCCCAGTGACCAGCAGGACAAGAGCGAGGTGAGCAGGACTGGGCAACCCGTTACGTTCCAGTCTTTTGACTCCATAGGCGAACCAGACGGGAATGATCAACCCGGTCAACGTCGCCGCACGAAGAGCGATCTGGTCGAAGACCAAGGGAAACATCAGGCCGAGGTAGGCCGGAAGGGCATAGACCGTCAACGGCCCGATGGACCACCCGATGACGCCACCCCAGCGCTCCTTCCGGTTGTCGATGTAATGCTTGAAGTTCTGCGGCAGCTCGAGGTCTTGATAGCCGATGATGCCGCCCATGGTGACAAGCTGCGGCAGGGCCTTCTTCAGTGCGTTTTCCAGTTCCTCGCACTTTTTCTTGGCCTGAGCCTTGCCGTCGCGCGCTGTGACGAGCTCCGCCTTCAGCCCTTCGATCTGGGCCTCGTATTCAGTCTGAGTACGTACCAGATCTTTCTTTCTGGTTTCGGCCTCTTGCCGTGCTGACGCGGTGATGGCCTTCAGCGTCGGCGATCGTTCCAGCTCACGACTCTCTCGCTGCACTCGTTCGATCTTGTTCTCGAGGCTCGATATCTTGTTCTCGAGGGAGCGCAGTCTCTGGTCGGCCTGCTCTCGGCGAGCCTTCGCGATTTCGAACTGGGCGCGGAGATCCTCCACTTCGTACTTGGCCTTGGCGGTCGCCTGCAGTGCCTCCAGTCGCAGCTGTTGCGCCCGTTCGATCTCCTCCACCGGCACCTTGTTGCCTTGGGAGGCCCCGACGTCCTTCAACAGGTCGGAGACGAAGGTCGGCGGCGGAATCCGCTGCCCCCGCAGGAACGAAGAAAGGTCTCTGGCGGTGAAATCCTTCTCCTGGGCATAACCCCGCCTCGTTTTCCCCAACCGATCGAAGCAGGAGCTGAGAAACTCGGCGAGTTTCCGCACTTCCGGGAGGAGATCCTCCGGGCAGGGCTTGGACCGACTGGTGGGCATGACCTACTGTGGCACGACCCGTCCACGCCTTCCAGTGGCGTGGCACGAATCGGTCTCGAGTGGTCGGCCTCGGCGATCATCCACGCCAAAGGGTGCCACCCCAGAAGAGTGACACCCTCAACGACCAGCGTCGATCTGGTCGGGACGACAGGATTTGAACCTGCGACCCCTTGACCCCCAGTCAAGTGCGCTACCAAGCTGCGCTACGTCCCGGTCATCTCGGACGCGGCCGGTACGGGACCGGCGCTCCGAACGGCCACCACCTTACAGGAGAAGCCGGACTTCTCGCGTGCGGGCGGGCGCGAGTAAGGCGGCCAGGGCCCGCATCGTCCATGTGACCCAGACGTCAGAGTTGTTGCCCGTGGAAGGATGCCCTGACAGATCGAACGAAGACCCTGGCCGCCGTCACCCGGCGTGACATTGCCGCTACTGATGTTAGTGGAGCGGGCGGCTGACATGCAGCCCTTTTGGTGACCGGAAGCTGGAGGGGTTTTGGTGCTTCGCAAGGGACACGGCCGTCTTGCTGGTGCTTGATTAGTATGCTTTCAAGCATACTAATTAGGGGGCGTCAGATGGAGAAGCCGCAGCGGGTGCTGTCCCGGGACGCTGAGTGGGAGGCTCTGGTCCGGTTCATCCGGCATCCGGATCCTCACCTTCGGCTGGGGGTCGTGTCCGGGCGGCGGAGGGTGGGCAAGAGCTTCCTCCTTCGTGCGCTCGCCGAGGCCACGGACGGTCTTTACGTCACGGCCGTTGCCGAGGAGGGTTCGGTGGCGGCGCGGCGCAGGCTGGCGGCGGAGGTGGCGCGGTATGCGGGGGTTCCGGCCGAGCTGATGGCCGATGGGGGGTGGGAGCTGCTTCTCTCCGCGGCGGTCGAGCTCACCTGGCGCCGTGGGGGAGTGCTCGTCATCGACGAGCTGCCGTACTGGATGGGGCACTCTCCTGAGGTGCCCGGGCTGCTTCAGCTGCTCTACGACGAGTCGCAGGCGGGGCACGGCGTGCCGGGCGGGCGGGTGATCGTGTGCGGTTCCGCGATGTCGGTGATGAACGAGCTGCTCTCCGGGACGAAGGCGCTGCGGGGCCGGGCGGCGCTCGATCTCTGCCTGCGGCCGTTCGACCTGACCACCTCGGCCAGGCACTGGGAGATCGAGGATCCGGGAGCGGCGCTGCGGGTGCACGCGATCCTCGGCGGCTCTCCCGGCTACCGGAACCTGGCCGGCGTTCCGTCCCCGCGCGACGTCGCCGACGTGGACGAGTGGGTGGCCGGGACCGTCCTGGACCCGCGGCAGGCGCTGTTTTCAGGCAGTGAGGCGGAGTACCTGTTGCGGGAGGATCCCAAGTTCACGGGCAGCGCGCTGCACTACGCGATCATCAACGCGGTCGCGAACGGGGCCAGTAGCCCGGCGAAGATCGGCGGGCTGCTGGAGCAGCCGCGCACGTCGCTGACGCGGCCCATCGAGGCGCTGGTGAGCGCCGGGTATCTGCGGTACGACAGCGACCCCCTCTGGGAACGGCGCCCGGTGATCACCGTCGCCGATCCCATCGTGCGCTTCCACAACCTGATCACCGTGCCGCAGCGCGATCTCGTCGACACGGGCCAGTCGGTGGAGGCCTGGCGTCGCTCGCGGCCGGTCTTCGTCGCTGGCGTCCTGGGGCCGCACTTCGAGCTGTGCGCGCGGGAGTGGCTCCGGGGGCAGGCCGATCCGGCGTTGCGGGGGAGCGCGGGCACGGTCGCGGCGACCGTGGTCAACGACAGGAAGGGGCAGGCCAAGCACGAGATCGACGTCATCGCCCTGGACAAGAGGGCCGGGCGGGCGGTCGTCAGCGTCGTGGGGGAGGCCAAGGCGACCGTCACCCGGCGGAGCGTCGCCGACCTCGAACGGCTGGAGCGGCTCAAGGGGGCGCTGGCCGAGCAGGGGCATGACACCGGGTCGGCCGTGCTGGCGTTGTTCTCGATGGAGGGGTTCCAGAGAGACCTCGTCGAGGTGGCGCGGCGCAGGGGAGATGTGCTGCTGGTCGGCCTGCCTGCTCTCATGGGGAGGGAGGAGCCGGTCGTAGCGCCTCGTACGTAGAAATTTCCGGCGATGCGTAACAACGGGAGGGCCCGGACCACTTCCTGGTGTCAGAAGAACGACGCATCCCGAACGAAGGGGCTGGGCGGTGACGGATGATGCGCACCGGTTCACCGGCATGTACGACGAATGCCGGCAACGCGTGTGGGCCTACGTGGTCAGCCGTGCCGGGCGGCAGGTGGCCGACGAGGTGGTGAGCGAGACGTTCGCCATCGCCTGGCGGCGGCTGGACGACGTGCCGGAGCCGGCGCTGCCGTGGCTGCTCGGGGTCGCCAGGAACGTGCTGCGTGACAACGTGCGTGCCGAGTTGCGGCGGGAGGCGATGGCGGGCGAGCTGCGGGCCTGGGTCGAGGGGGACGTGGCCGATCAGGTGACCGAGCGCATGGGGGTGCTGCGGGCCCTGGCCGCATTGCATGAGGACGATCGGGAGATCCTCGTCCTCGTCGCCTGGCACGGGCTGAGGCCCAAGGAGGCGGCCAAGGTCATCGGGTGCTCGTCGGCGGCGTACCGCGTACGGCTGCATCGGGCGCGCAAGCGGCTCAGGCAGGCGATGGAGGCGGCGGGGGAGTCGCCCCATGAGCCGGCCGCGGAGCGGCCCAAGTCCCGCGTACGGAACCTCAGCGAGGAGTGGTCATGAATCCCATGGACGAGCTTCGGGCGGCCAGGCCCGCGCACCTCGGCGATCGGCCGGTGGATGAGGAGACGAGGGCCGTGGAGCTGGCCCGCGCCATGTCGGGGCCGAGGGGGCGAACGGTGCGGCGGCGCGGGTCCGTCGTGCGGCCGGCTTGGGGGTTGGGGCTGGCCGGGGCGGCGGCTGCTGCTGTGACGGCGGTGGCGGTGGTCGTTTCGGGCAGCGGGGCGGTGCCGGCGCCCGGCAGCGGGCAGGTGGTGGCGGGCGCGGGGCAAGGCACCGCGACGAGTGCAGGGCAAGGCACCTCGACGAGTGCGGCGGCGCCGCGGGTGACGTTGTCGGCGCGGGAGGTGCTGCTGGCCGCCGCCGAGAAGGCCGACCGGCAGGCCGAGGGGAGCGGCGACTGGTGGCGCAGCGTGACGGTGAGCAGGAACCTGTACGTGGCCAAGGCCGGCGGCTACCTGGTCATGGACCGTTCGCGCAATGAAGGGTGGACGCCCGCCGCCACCGGTGGCGAGCAGTGGGGCGGCGGGCAGCGGCTCGGCGCGGAGCCCGCCACCGAGGCGGACAGGAAGGCGTGGGAGCAGGCGGGGGCGCCGTCCGAGATCGAGGTGCTCGTGCCGGGCAAGGGCAGGGGGAAGGGGAAGTACGGGGCGCTGACCCTGTCCATGTCGGAGGGGAAGGCGAGCATGAGCCACACCCCGCTGGTGGACGGCGACAAGGTGTTCTGGCTCGGGAAGAACGTCACGATGAAGGATCTGCGCGGGCTGCCGGACGATCCGCGCGCGCTGAAGAAGTGGCTGATGGCCTCCTACGCGGGGCACGGGACAGAGTCGAGCAGCGAGGAGATGTCGGGTGACGCGTGGCTGTTCAAGGTCAGCGTGGGGCTGATCATGGACATGCCGGTGACGCCCGAGGTGCGCGGGGCGGCGTTCCGGATGCTGGCCGACCTCGACGGCGTGCGGGTCACCGAGAACGTGACGGACGCCGAGGGGCGGCAGGGCACGGCCGTGTCGGTGGAGGAGCGTTACGAGTCGGGCGGGGTGTCGGAGAACCGGCTGGTCTTCGACGAGACGACCGGGCGGGCGCTGGCCAACGAGTACGTGGTGGTCGAGCCGGGCGGGCTGCAGGCGGGCTTCGCGCCGGGCGCCGTCTGGAGCTCCACCGCGTTGATCGAGGCGGGCTGGACGGACGACAAGCCCGCCTCCTGATCCGAGCGAGGCGGGCTGGACGGACGACAAGCCCGCCTCGTGATGCCCTGATCCCCTGATCCGCGCGAGGCCCGTCAGCCGCTCTGGCGGGCCTCGTCGTTGGCGTTCGTGCGGATCTGCTGGATGCGTTGCTTGGTCAGCCCGAGCAGCTCCCCGATGTCGCTGTCGGACAGCCCCAGCTCGTGCATGTGCTTGACCCGCTTCTTCAGCGTCCGCGTGTAGTCCTCGGCGATGGCGGCGGCCTGGCGCTGGAGGGCGGCGAAGTCGTCGAGGTCCTGCTCGGACAGGCCGGGCAGGGTGTAGTGGAAGATCGGGGACGGCGGGCGCTCGCGGTCACCGAACAGGAACGGGAGCCCTTCGGCGACGTCGGCGTGCAGCTCCCTGAGCGTGCGCGCGGACATGCCGCCGGCCACGCCGTCGACCTGCGCCAGCCACAGGTTGCCGGCCATGGTGACGTGGACGTCGACGCGGTCTGCGGTCATGGGCGCTCCAGTCAGTCTTTCAGCCAGCCTTCGCCGAACACGTGCGCCAGCCCTCGTTCGAGGGAGTCCACCAGGTGCGGTGTCTCCCCTGGGTAGAGCGGGACGATCGCGCGGGCGGCGACCCGGCCCTCGGCGTCCCACAGCAGCAGGAAGCGCTGGCGCCTGGTCGTCTCGGCCCAGTCGCAGCGCAGGCCGTGGAGGTGGGAGAGCCCGATGATCCGATCGCGGATGGCCGCGTAGTCGTCTCGTTCTACCACACGCGGCAGACTATATCCCTTGGCTACCATCGACAATGGGTCTTGTCGGCATGATTTCGCCATGCGTGTTGGTTAGGCGGCGGCCGTCCCCCAGGCGCGGACGAACGCGTCCACGGCGACGCCGGCCATCGTGCGCAGCTCGGCGTCCGGCAGTTCGCGGGTGCCGAGCCGGGTGCGGGCCTCCAGCGGGCCGAGGAGCAGGGCCAGGAACTGCTCGGCGGCCAGGTCGGGGTCCGCGGCGCGCAGGCGGCCGGCCAGGGCGAGGCGGGCCAGGCGGTCGGCGAGTGCCTGGGTGAGCCGGTCGGGGCCGCTCTCCTTGACGATGTCGAGGATGTCGGGGAAGTGGTTGATCTCCGAGTAGAGGAGCCGGCGCAGCGCGCACGAGCGGCCGTCGGTGTGCAGGCGGAGCAGGGTGTGCGCGACCTCTTCCAACGTGGCGCGCAGGTCGTCGCCGGGGGCGGCGAGCGGCTCCAGGGCGGCGACGCGTTCCTCCAGGATCCGGCGGGCGGCGGCTTCCAGGGCGTGCCTGAACAGCGTGGCCTTGTCGGTCATGTGGTTGTAGACGGTGGGTTTGGCGACGCCGGCCTCGCGAGCGATCTCCTGCACGCACGCCTGCGCGTAGCCCTCCCGGGCGAACACGGTGAACGCGCCCTCCAGGATGGCCTGCCGCTTGTCGATGCGTCCGCGCGTGGTAGTCGTCATGCCGTCGATTGTACTCATGGGTTCAATTTCGTGGACGAGCTGGTTGCGTACGAACGGATCAGGTCATTATGTTGAACCCATGAGTTCAAAAGAGGTCGGCGCGATCGCCGTGATCCTGCTCGGCGGGCTGCTGGGCATTCTCAACAGCACGATGGCCGCGGTCGCCACCGGCACCCTGGCCGACGCCTTCGGCACCTCGCTGAGCACGGTCGGCTGGGCGTCCACCGGGTTCCTGCTGGCGGTGACCGCCACGATCCCGTTCACGACGTGGGCCGTCGACCGGTACGGCGGCAAGCGGCTGTGGGTGGCCGGGCTGGTGCTGTTCCTGGCGGGCTCGCTGGCCGCCGGGCTGGCCTGGAACGTGGGCAGCCTGATCGCGTTCCGCGTGGTGCAGGGGGTCGGGGCGGGGCTGCTCGATCCGCTCGTGCTGATCCTGCTCGCCAGGACGGCGGGGCCGCAGCGCGCCGGGCGGGTGATGGGCCTGATGGGGGTGGTGCTGTCGCTCGGGCCCGTGTTCGGGCCGATCGCGGGCGGGGCGATACTCGGGGCGCTGTCGTGGCGGGCGATGTTCCTGGTCAGCGTGGTCGTGGGGGCGGTGGCGCTGGTGCTGGCGCTCCGGGTGATCCCCGCCGACTCATCCGAGCCCGGCGCGGGCGCGCCGTCGCGGCTGGACGTCGTGGGGCTGGCGCTGCTCGGGCCCGGGTTCGCCGCCGTCGTGCTGGCGCTCTCGCAGACGGCCTTCGCGCTGTGGCAGGTGCTCGCGCCGCTCGGGCTCGGGGTCGCGCTGCTGATCGGGTACGGCGCCCACGCCGCCCGCGCCGCGTCCCCGTTGATCGACCTGGGCCTGTTCCGCAGCCGGAGCTTCAGCGCCAGCGTCACGATCATGGGGCTCGGCGGGATGGGCCTGTTCGCCGGGCTGTTCGCGCTGCCCCTGTACTACCAGCAGGCTCACGGGCACGGCGTGCTGGCGGCCGGGCTGCTCATGGCCCCGCTCGGGCTCGGCGGCGCCATCGCGATGCCGCTGGCCGGGCGGCTGTCGGACCGGCTCGGCGCGCGCGGCCTGGCCTTCGGCGGCGCGGTGGTCGCCGTGCTGAGCGTGCTCGCGCTCACCCGGATCGGGCCCGGCACGCCGGAGGTGTGGCCGGCGCTGGCGGCGCTCACGTTCGGGCTGGGCAGCGGCTGCTTCAGCGCCCCGACGATGGGCTCCCTCTATCGGACGCTGCCCGGCCCCATGGTGGCGCAGGGCAGCTCGGTGCTCTACATGCTCAACCAGCTCGGCGCCGCGCTCGGCGTGGCCCTGGTGACGCTCGTCGTCCAGACCGCGGGCAGCACGCTCGCGGGGCTGCGCGGCGTCTTCTGGCTGGCCGTGGTCTCGTGCCTGGTCGTGCTGGCCCTCATCCCGCTCCTGCCGGGCAAGGCCGGCGCGACGGAGCCCGTACGAGAAGGAGTGCGCGCATGAAGACGCTGGTCATCACCGGCGGCACCGACGGGATGGGGCGGGCGCTGGCCCGCACCTACCTGGAGCGCGGCGACACGGTCGTCGTCGTGGGGCGGGACGCGGCCAAGGTGCCGCCAGGGGCCGTGTTCATCCAGGCGGACCTGAGCCTCATCAGCGCGAACCAGCGGGTGATCGAGGAGGTCAACGCGCGCTTCCCCGACGTGGACGCGCTCGTGCTGTGCGCGCGGTTCTTCCGTACGCACCGGTTCGTGACGGAGGAGGGGCTGGAGGGCACGTTCGCCCTCGACTACCTGAGCCGCTTCCTGCTCAGCCACGGCCTGACCGCGCCCCGGCTGATCGTGAACGTGTCGGGCCCCGGCCAGCCGGACGGCCGCATCCACTGGGATGACCTCATGCTGGAACGCTCCTACGACGGCGTGACCGCCCAGTTCCAGGCCGGGAAGGCGAACGACCTGCTCGGGGTCGCGTTCGCGGCCCGGCACGGCGCCCGTACCCGCTATGTCCTGATCCACCCGGGGGCGGTCTCGACGAGCGTCGCCGGCGAGTACGACGCGGCGACCGCCGCGCACGTGGCGGCACTCAAACGCTACGGCGCGCCGGTGGAGGAGGGCATCAAGCCGATCGTCGCCCGCATCGACCACCCGCCCGCCGAGCCGCTCACCGCGTTCCTGCGCCACACGCCTCTCGGCCTGGACCTGCCGTCGTTCGACCCGGAGGCGGCGGAGCGGCTGCACGCGCGCACCCTGGAGCTGATTGGTCCGAGAAGCGGACCAATTTAGCCCAGTTGGCTCTGTGACCAGGCCGGACGCGGCGCTTTGATGGAACCCCACGCAGGAGGTAATGATCATGACTGTCGACGTCAGCGCCGTGTCGATCCCCGAGGCCATCGGGACGCTGCCGGGCCCCTTCCAGCAGCGGCACCTCGCCCAGGTGAACGACACCGTGGTCCGGCTGGCCCAGCTTCACGGCGAGTTCCCCTGGCACTACCACGACGAGGACGAGCTGTTCCTGTGCTGGGACGGCACCTTCCGGCTGGAGCTGGAGGACCGCGAGCCGGTCGTCATGCGGCCAGGGGACGTCTTCGTCGTCCCGCGCGGCCTGCGGCACCGCCCCGTGGCGGACGAGCCCGCACACGTGCTCCTGGTGGAGAAGCCGGAGACCAAGCAGTACGGCAACTAAATCGGTTGCCGTGGGTATGGGGATTCTGGCCAGATGGATCGCGTTCGGAGTGTGACCGGGAGGAGGCGATACGAGATGACGTACAACGAGGTGACCGGAACGCGGCGGCCGCTGCGGATGTGGGCGGAGCCCGAGACGGTCGAGCCGCAGGCGATGCAGCAGCTGCGCAACGTCGCGGACCTGGAGTGGGTGCACGGTGTCGCCGTCATGCCGGACGTGCACCACGGCAAGGGCGCGACGGTGGGCTCGGTCATCGCGATGCGCGACGCCGTCTCGCCCGCGGCCGTCGGCGTGGACATCGGGTGCGGCATGACCGCCGTCAAGACGTCGTACCAGGCGGCGCGGCTGCCCGACAACCTCGCGTACCTGCGCGGCCGGCTGGAGCAGGCCGTGCCGGTCGGGTTCGGCCACCACAAGCGGCCGGTCGACCCCGCCCAGGTGCAGGGGATGAAGGCGGCCGGGTGGGCGGAGTTCTGGAAGGGGTTCGACGAGCTGGCGCCGGCGGTGAAGGCGCGGCGCGAGCGGGCCGAGGTGCAGATGGGCACGCTCGGCGGCGGCAACCACTTCCTGGAGGTGTGCGCGGACGACGAGGGCTGGGTGTGGGTCGTCCTGCACTCCGGGTCGCGCAACATCGGCAAGGAGCTGGCGGAGCACCACATCGGGGTGGCGCGCGGGCTCTCGCACAACCAGGGGCTGGTGGACCGGGACCTGGCGGTGTTCCTCGGCGGCACGCCCGAGATGCACGCCTACCGGCGCGACCTGTTCTGGGCGCAGGACTACGCGCGGCGCAACCGGGCGCTGATGATGGGGCTGGTGTGCGACGTGCTGCGCCGGCACCTGCCTGACATCACGTTCGAGCAGCCGATCTCCTGCCACCACAACTACGTGGCCGAGGAGCGGTACGACGGGGTGGACGTGCTCGTCACCCGCAAGGGCGCGATCCGGGCCGGCGCCGGCGAGCTGGGCATCATCCCGGGCTCGATGGCCACCGGCACCTACATCGTCAAGGGCCTCGGCAACGCGGCGGCGTTCAACTCGGCCTCGCACGGGGCGGGGCGCCGGATGAGCCGGAACAAGGCCAAGAAGACCTTCACCGTCAAGGACCTGGAGGAGCAGACGGCGGGGGTGGAGTGCCGCAAGGACTCCGGGGTGCTGGATGAGATTCCGGGGGCGTACAAGGACCTGGAGTCGGTGATGGCGGCGCAGACGGACCTCGTGCAGGTGGTCGCGCACCTGCGGCAGCTCATCTGCATCAAGGGCTGAGGACGTCGCTCTTCCCGGCCGGCAGCGTGCCGGCCGGGAGGAGGCGGTCAGCTGCCGGCCGGCGGGTACGCCTCCGGGTGCTTCTTCGGGTCGGGCAGCTCGTCCCAGGACGGGTCGTCGATGATGCGGCAGGGGGCGACCGGGCCGGTGACGAGGTAGCCGCTGAACTGCCACAGGGCTCGGGGCTTCTCGGGGCCGGAGGTCTGGTCGGCGTTCTCGGTGAACTCCATGACGGCCGTCTGGCCCCGCTTGATGTGGTGCGGGTCGATCCGGACCTCCCCGCGGCCGATCTTGAGCGCCTTGGCGTTGGGGGAGTTGTCGATCGCGTCCTTGATGCGCTTCCTGACCGCCGGGTCCTTGCTCTGCAGCTCTTCCTTGGTGAACGAGGGGCCGCTGTCGCTCTCGCCGCGGCCGGGGGCGCAGCGGGTGCCGGGCTTGACGTAGGAGACGTCGGCGGTCACGCCGAGATCCTTGAGGTCCTGCTCCACCTGGGCGGGGTCCCTGAACTCGTTGATCTTCAGGGTGATGGTGCCGTCGGTGTTCTTCGTGACGGCGTAGGCGGGCGTCTCCGATCCGGTCAGAAGCGGCGCCGCCACGGCCGCCACCGCCGCGAGGCCTGCCAGCGCGGCCCCCGTGAACAGGCGCCGCCTGACCCGCCGGCGGCGGGCCTCGTTGCGGGCCACGATCTCGGCTCTGAGCTCCATCAGCACGTGCTCCTTGAAATTCATCGCGTTCCTCCCAAGACGAAAGCAGCCATCTCCGGCACGTCCCTGAGCGTGCGGCGGGCGCGGTGCAGCCTGGCCCTGGCGGCCCCCTGCCGGATGCCGAGGGCGGCGGCCGCCTCGCTCACCGTGAGCTGGTCGATGACGACCAGCTCGAGCATCGCGCGATCACCGTCGGGTAATCCGGTCATGGCCTTGAGGGCCCGCCTGGCCAGGCTTTCCGCGTCGATCCTGGCTTCGAGCTCGGCGAGGTCGTCGGAGTCGAGCGGTCTGCGCCCGCCCACCTTCCCCGCCAGCCTCGTCTCCTTGAACGCCCGTCGCCGCTCGGCCGAGAGGGTGTTGCGGGCCACGCCGTACAGCCACGCGAGCTCGCTGCCGCGTCCCGGCCGGTAGGTGTGGGCGGAGTCGAGCACCGCGAGGAAGACCTCCGCCA
Organism: Nonomuraea composti; assembly: GCF_012034275.1. Classification (NCBI taxonomy): domain Bacteria; kingdom Bacillati; phylum Actinomycetota; class Actinomycetes; order Streptosporangiales; family Streptosporangiaceae; genus Nonomuraea; species Nonomuraea composti. The sequence continues at coordinate 280,622 of NZ_JAATEP010000005.1, forward strand.
CCAGGTCGGCGACCGTGTGGGGGTCGGGGACGCGGCGGGCGAGGAACGAGGTGATCGCATCGACATGGCGCCGGTAGAACGCTTCGAAAGCGTCCGGGTCCGTAGCGATGTCCGCCTGTCTGCGACGCACCGGCCGTGCTCCTTTCGTCGATTACACCCCTTCTTGGTCATCGGCCGTCGCGACGTTATGCGGAAATTTCGGGTTATCTCATGCGGACTCGCGGACGACGAGCTCGGCCGGGAGGAGCACGGGCTCGCCCGACCCGCCCTCGAACAGCCCCAGCAGCAGGTCCACGGTGGCGGTGGCCCAGTCGGTCATCGGGCTGTGGACGGTGGTCAGGGCCGGGGCGGTGTAGCGGGCGGCCTCGATGTCGTCGAAGCCCACCACCGCCACGTCGTCCGGCACCCGGCGGCCCGCCTCGCGCAGGGTGCGCAGGGCGCCGATGGCCATGAGGTCGTTGGCGGCGAAGACGGCGTCGAGGGCGGGGTCGTCCTGGAGGAGCTGGCGCATGGCGTCGGCGCCGGAGACGCGGGTGAAGTCGCCGATCGCGACGATCGAGCGGTGGCCGGTCTCGCGCATGACGTCCGTGTAGCCGGAGAGGCGCTCCTGGGAGGCGATCATGTCGAGCGGGCCCGTGATCGTGGCCACCCGGCGCCTGCCCTGGCGGAGGAGGTGGCGGACGGCGAGGTCGGCGCCGCCCGGGTTGTCGTTGTCCACGTACGGGACGGCCGGGTTCGTGCGGCCCAGGGAGACGATGGGCAGGCCCCTGCGGGCCAGCGTGGCGGGCAGCGAGTCGGTCCCGTGCATGGAGACGAGCATGACGCCGTCCACGTGACCGGCGGCGACGTACTGGGCGACGCGGGCGCGGCTGTCTTCCGAGCCGGCCAGCATGAGCACGACCTGCTTGCCGGCCGCCTCCAGCTTCCTGCTGGCCTGGCGGACGACGGCCGAGAACATGGGGTCGTCGGAGACCAGGCCCTTGGGCGGGTCGGAGACGACGAGGGCGACGGCGTTCGTGCGTCGGGTGGCGAGGTTGCGGGCGGCGGCGTGGGGGACGTAGCCGAGCTCCCTGACGGCGCGCAGCACGACCTCGCGGATGGACGGGGCGACGGTGGGGGCGCCGTTGATGACCCGGGAGACGCTGGACTTGGAGACGCCGGCCCGGGCGGCCACGGCTTCCAGGGTGGGCCGGTCCACTTTCCTCCTCAGGGGTGAGAGAGCGCTTCCCCATGAGGGTGAAGTGCGCGGGCGACAGCAGTCAAGGTGCGCCGGTTACGGAATGTTTCTCGGGCCGGGGTGGGCTCGCGGGGCGTGACGGCGGAAGGTCGGGGGATATGCGCTGGTGACAGCGGTCGGAGCGGCGCCGGGGAGTGCTTGAGAGAGCGCTCTCTCAGGCGTCTGAGAGGTTTCCGGAGAGTTAACCCGAGCCTTGACAGGGATGAGGGGCGCGAGCACTCTCCTTTTCAGGGAGCGCTCCCTCGAACCTTCCCCCCAGTTTGACGGAGACGTTGTGACTCCATCGCTCTTACGCCGGCTCGCGGCACTGGCCGCCCTCGTGATCCCCCTGTCCCTGCTCGCCGTGCCGCCCGCCTCCGCCGCCGACCCCCTGCTGTCCCAAGGGCGGCCCGCCACCGCCTCCTCCACCGAGAGCGCCGCCGCCTTCCCCGCCTCCGCCGCCGTGGACGGCGACGCCGGGACCCGCTGGTCCAGCGCGTTCTCCGACCCGCAGTGGATCCAGGTGGACCTCGGCGCGACCGCGGCCATCAGCCAGGTCGAGCTGAGCTGGGAGGCCGCCTACGCCACCGCCTTCCAGATCCAGGTGTCCACCGACGGCGCCTCCTGGAGCACCGTCCACTCCACCACGAGCGGCACCGGAGGGAACCAGGCGCTGTCCGTCTCCGGCAGCGGTCGCTACGTCCGCGTCCTCGGCACCCAGCGCGCCACCCCATGGGGGTACAGCCTCTGGGAGTTCAAGGTGTACGGCACGGGCGGCCCCGGCGGCGGCGAGCGGCTGCTGTCGTACGACAAGCCCGGCGTCGCCTCCAGCTCCCAGCACGACGCGAACTGCTGGGAGTGCACCCCCGCCAGGGCCTTCGACCTCGACCCCGCCAGCCGGTGGGCCACCGCCGCGTGGTCCGACCCCGGCTGGATCTACGTGGACCTCGGCGCGACCGCCCAGGTCAGCAAGGTGATCCTGCAGTGGGACCCGGCCTACGCGAGATCGTTCCAGCTCCAGACCTCGCCCGACGCGGCCACCTGGACCACGATCTACAGCACGACCAGCGGCACCGGCTTCAAGCAGACGCTGAACGTCAGCGGCACCGGCCGCTACGTCCGCATGTACGGCACCCAGCGCGCCGGCGCCTATGGCTACAGCCTGTGGGAGTTCCAGGTGTACGGCACCGGCGGCAACCCCATCACCCCGCCGGCCCCGCCCCAGGACCCCGCCGACCCGCCCGCGCTGGTGTGGAGCGACGAGTTCAACGGCGCCGCCGGCACCAAACCCGACCCCGCCAAGTGGCGCGCCGACCCCGGCACCGGCCCCAACAACGAGCTGGAGTACTACACCGACCACGACAACGCCTCCATGGACGGCCAGGGCCACCTCGTCATGGAGGCCCGCAAGCAGGCCACCCCCGGCTCCGCCTGCCCGCCCGACCCGCTCACCGGCAGCACCACCTGCCAGTACACCTCCGCGAGGATGCACACCGGCACCAAGTTCCACTTCACGTACGGCCGCGTCGAAGCGCGGATCAAGGTGCCGAGGGGGAACGGGTTCTGGCCCGCGTTCTGGATGATGGGGGCCGACTTCCTGACCGGGCGGCCGTGGCCGTACAACGGCGAGATCGACATCATGGAGGTCCTCGGCAAGGACGTGAAGACGTCCTACTCCACCGTGCACGCGCCCGCCTACAACGGGGGCGGCGGCATCGGGTCGCCGTACACGCTGCCGAACGGCGCCGACTACTCCGACGACTTCCACGTCTGGGCCGCCGACTGGGACAGCAAGGGCATCGTCTACTCCCTCGACGGGCGGACGGTGTTCACGATCAGCAAGGACCAGGTGGAGCAGACGCGCGGCCCCTGGATCTTCGACCACCCCTTCTACCTCATCCTCAACCTCGCGGTGGGCGGCGACTGGCCGGGCCCGCCGAACGCCGCCACCCCGTTCCCGTCCCGGATGCTCGTCGACTACGTGCGGGTCTACCGGTGACCCGCGTCAAGGGAGCCGCCATGCGGATCACAGCCCTGTTGTCCCTGCTCCTCGGCCTGCTCGTCGTCGCCGCCCCGCGGCCGGCCACGGCCGAGCCCGTACGGGTGGCGGAGTTCCTCGCCGACTGCCCGTTCAGCCACCGCCTGCCCGACGACCCCATCGTCTTCCCCGGGCTGCCCGGCGCCTCGCACATGCACAGCTTCTTCGGCAGCCGCGTCACCAACGCCCACACCCAGCTCAACGACCTGCTGAACGGCGCCACGACCTGCAACCCGGCCGTGGACAAGTCGTCGTACTGGGTGCCGACCCTCTACCGCGACGGCGTCCCCGTGGAGCCGGCCATCGTCACGTTCTACTACCTCGGCGAAGGCGTGCGGGACGACGTCATCGCCCGGATCCAGCCGCTCCCGCCCGGCCTGCGGATCGTGGCCGGCAACGCCAAGGCGACCGGGCCCGACGACTCGACGATCTCCCGGTGGTCGTGCCTGCACGCCGGGCACGTGGGGGCGTCCAAGGACTTCGTCACCTGCCCGTCCGGCACCATGCTGGAGTCGTACCTGGACTTCCCGCAGTGCTGGAACGGGCGCGACCTCGACTCCGCCGACCACAAGAGCCACATGGCCTACCCGGTGGCGGGGGCGTGCCCGAGCACGCATCCCGTGCCGGTGCCGAAGCTGCGGCAGGTGATCCGGTACCCGGTGAGCGGGGATCCGTCGCACTTCCGGCTGGCGTCGGGAGGCGGGTTCACGATGCACGGCGACTTCTTCAACGCCTGGCCGGCGGCCGAGATGGAGCGGCGGGTGCGTGACTGCATCCGGCCGATCATCAAGTGCGGTGCGGACGGGCGTCCCTCGTAGGTGGTTCCACGACGTTCCGGGCGGGGGCGTCACGCGCCCCCGCCCGGACGTGAGGAGGAGGTGGTGGTGCTCGTGCTGCGCTGGTTGCTGGGCCTGTCTCTGCTGGTCGCCGCGCTGGCGGGCTGCTCCGCTGAGGGACGGGGCGTCGCTCACGGAGGTGTCGTGACGTCCACGGGGGCGCCGGGGGACAACCCGACGTCCACGGGGGTGCCGATCTTCAACCCGACCGACGTTGCGTGGCTGCAGCTCACCGACGCCCTGCACGCGCGGGCCGAGCCGCTGCTGGAGCTCGCCGCCGGCCGGGCGGCCGGCCGGTCGTTGCGCGCGCTCGCCGTACGGCTCGGGAAGGCACGCGAGGCGGGACGCGAACGGCTCCGGACCCTGCTGGGCAAGGCCGGAGCCGGCGGGGACAACCCGCACGTGGCGCACGACATGCCGGGCATGCCCACGGCGGCGGACCTGCGGGCACTCGAAGGGCTGCGCGAACGGGCCTTCGACCGGCGGACCGGCGAGCTGCTGCGGGCGTACCTGGAGCAGCTCGTGCTGATCGCGAACGGGGAGCGCGCGTCGGGCGGCGCGGCCGAGGCGCGGGAGCTGGCGGCGGACATGGTGCGGGAGCACACCGCCGAGCTCGCCGAGCTGGATCGGGCGGTCGCCGCGTAGGTTGAGTGGCATGGAGATCGGGGAGCTGGTCGGCGCGGGGCGCAGCGCCGACGTGTACGCGATGGGCGACGGGCGGGTGCTGCGCCGCTACCGGGTCGACATCGACGCCAGGCGCGAGCTGGAGATCATGGCGTACGTGGCCGCGCACGGATATCCGGTGCCGGTGGTCTACCCGGGCGAGAGCAGCGCCACCGACCTGGTGATGGGCCGGTTGTCCGGGCCGACGCTGCTGCACGCTCTGCTGAGCGGGCAGGCCGGGGCCGAGGAGGCGGGCCGGATCCTGACCGGGCTGCTCCTGCGGCTGCACGAGATCCCGGCCCGGGTGTCGCGCGACCCCCGCGATCGGATCGTGCACCTCGACCTGCATCCGGACAACGTGATGCTGACGCCGGACGGGCCCGTCGTGATCGACTGGTGCAACGCCCGGGAGGGCCGGCCCGAGCTGGACCGCGCGCTGTCGGCGCTGATCGTCGCGCAGGTGGCCGTGGACGGGCGGAACGCGTGGGCCCAGGTGGCGCGGGACATCGTCGCCGCGCTGGTCGGGGAGCTGGGCGAGCACCTGGACCCGGGTGCCCCGCTCGACGCCGCCAGGGCCCGCCGCGCCGCCGACCGCGGCCTCACCTCGTACGAGGTGAGCCTGCTGGACGACGCGGTGACCCTGATCAGGCACCTGCACGCCACGTGAGCTGAGGAGTCAGCGCCAGGCGCCGGCGGCGGCGGCCTGCGCGGCGAAGGTCTCGAACGACTTCGGGGCGCGGCCGGTCACGTCGCTCACCGTGTCGGAGATCGGCTGGTCGCCGAGCGCGCGCAGGGCGCCGAACGCCTTGGCCGCGTGGATCGACTCGCCGGAGAACCCGTTGGCCGCGATGTAGTCTTCGTCGCCGCCCAGGTAACGCACCTCGCGGCCGATCGCCCGGCCGATGATCTCGACGGCCTCGCCGAACGCCAGCGAGCCCGGCCCCGTGATCTCGTAGGTGCGGCCGGCGTGCCCGTCTTCGGTGAGGGCCGTGACGGCGACGGCGGCGATGTCGTCGGCGTCGACGAACGCCTGCCGCACGTCGCCCAGCGGGATCAGCACCTCACCCGCCATGATCGCCGGCCGGAAGAAGCCCTCGTCGAAGTTCTGGTTGAACCAGCTCGGCCGCAGGATCGTCCACGCGGCCCCGCTCTCGCGCACCGTGCGCTCGGCCGCGAGCAGGCGCTCGTCGCCCATGGCCTCGATGGCGCCGCTCGACAGCAGCACGACGCGCTCGACGCCGCGCTTGACGGCCAGCGCCACGAACTCGGGATCGACGCCCACGCCGTCGGGCGCCATCAGGTAGAGAGCCGACGCGCCGGAGACGGCCGGCTCCCACGTGGCGGGGTCGGACCAGTCGAAGGTGACCTGGCCGCTCCTGGAAGCGCCCCGCACGGCATGGCCGGCGGCGCGCAGCTGCTCCGCGACGCGGCGGCCGGTGGAGCCGGTGGCACCGAGAACGAGGATCATCACGTCGTCAGTCATGCCCCCAGCCAAGCAAAGGCCACCGACAGAACGCGTCAACGGGCGGCAGCGCGGCTTCAGAAGATGCGGGCGCTCTGCACGTACTCCATGGCCTTGACGAACTCCGGGTCGTTCATGCGGCGGCCCAGCTCCTCCTCCGAGACATCCTCGACGCGGGCCTGGATCCACCACAGGTTGCCGAACGGGTCGCGGACCCGGCCCACCCGGTCGCCCCAGTACAGGTGCGTGACCTCGGTGATCGAGGTGCCGCCCGCCTCGACGGCGCGGCGGTGGGTGGCGTCGGCGTCGGGGACGTACAGGCGCAGGAACGCCGGGGTGGCGGGCCAGCCGGGCGCCGCGTCGAAGAGCATCACGATCGCGTCTCCGATCCGCACCTCGGCGTGCCCGATGCGGCCCTCGTCGTCGGTGACGCGGCCGAGCTCGACGGCGTCGAACGCGGCTTCGAGGTAGCGGATGACGCCGGCCGTGTCGGCGTTGATGATCCACGGCGTGACGGTGGTGTATCCCTCGGGGATCGACATGGTGTCCTCCAGCAGCGGTCGGTGTGTCACCGACGTTAGGCGGCATGTAGGACGAGATCTGTCCCACTTGTCGGGCATTCTGGAATCCATGAGCGAATCCCGCCTCCTGGCCCTGCTGTCGCTGCTCCAGACGCCGCGCGAGTGGCCGGGCAGCGAGCTGGCGCAGCGGCTGGGCGTCACCCGCCGCACCATCAGGCGCGACGTCGAGCGGCTGCGCGACCTCGGCTACCCGGTCGAGGCCACCATGGGGGCGGCGGGCGGGTACCGGCTGGTCGCGGGCGCGGCCATGCCGCCGCTGCTGCTCGACGACGAGGAGGCGGTGGCCATCACCGTCGGCCTGTCCACCGCCGCCCGGCATCCGGTGCAGGGCATCGAGGAGGCGTCGGTGCGGGCGCTGGCCAAGCTGGAGCAGGTCCTGCCCGCCCGGCTGCGCCACCGGGTCAGGTCGCTGGGCGGTGCCACCGTGCCGATGCCCGCGCTCGACGGGCCGCAGGTCGATCCGGGGCGGCTCACGGCGCTGGCGGTGGCCGTGGCGGGCAAGGAGCGGGTGCGGTTCGCGTACCGGACGAACGACGGCACCACGGGCCGGCGGCTGGTCGACCCGCACCGGCTGGTGGCGGCCGGGCGGCGCTGGTACCTGCTGGGCCACGACCTCGACCGGGACGACTGGCGGATCTTCCGCATCGACCGGATCGACGAGTTGCACCCCACGGGGGCGAGGATCACGCCGCGCGAGCCGCCGGCCGGGGACGCCGCCGCCTACGTGGCGGAGAAGCTGTACTCGTCGGCGCCCACGTACGAGGCCGTCGTCACGGTGCGCGCCCCGGTGACGGAGCCGCTCAAGGCGCTGGGGGAGGTCACCCCGCTCGGCGGGGGCGCGTGCCGCCTGCGCATGCACGCCGACACCCTCGACTGGCTGGCGTTCCGGCTGGCGGCGCTGGGCTGCGAGTTCGAGGTGCACGAGCCGGCCGAGCTGGTCGACCACCTGCGCCGGCTGGCCACCCGCCTGACCCGTGCCGCCGACGGGGCCTGAGGGGAGGCCGTCAGGCGCCGGCGCCGCCGTCCACGGGGACGATCGCGCCGGTCACCATCGAGGCGCGGTCGCTGAGCAGCCACGCCGCCACCTCCGCGACCTCGCGCGGCTCGGCCATCCGGCCCAGGGGGATGGCGGTCTCGATGCGGGCGAGCACGCCGGGCGTCGCCGCCTCCCACTCCTCGATCATCCGCGTGTCGGTGCCGCCGGGGGTGATGCCGTTCACCCGGATGCCGTCGCGGGCCCAGCTCACCGCGGCGGTCTCGGTGATGCTGTTGAGCGCGCGCTTCATGGCGCCGTACGCGGGCAGGGCGACGTTCGCGCGGCGGCTGCCGATGCTCGACGTGTTCACGATGGCGCCGCCGCCGCTGCGCCGCATGAGCGCGGCCTCGGCGTTCATGGCGGTCCAGTGGGCGCGGAAGTTGACCGCGAACTGCCGGTCGATGTCCTCCTCGCTGGTGGTGTCGAGCGGGCCGGGCCGCTGGATGGCCGCGCCGTTGTTGAAGGCGCCGTCGAGCCGCCCGTGCAGCTTCTCGACGTGGCCGACGGCCTCGCGGATGCTCGCCCCGTCGGCGAGGTCGAGGGCGACGGCGTCGGCGGTGCCGCCGGCGGCGCGGATGTCGGTGACGATGCGCTGGAGCGCGTCGGTGGAGCGGGAGGCGAGCACGACGGCGGCGCCCTCGGCGGCGAAGAGCCGGGCCGCGGCCTCGCCGATGCCGCGGCTGGCGCCGGTGATGAAGACGACCTTGCCGGTGAGCAGGCCGATGGGTGCGAGCTGAGTGGTGTTCGTCATGCCGCCAGCATCACGGGGGTCGCCGGGGCGGATGCAGGCACAAGCTGTACCAGGATGCGCCGCCGCGCGGCGTGCAGACTGGGGGTATGGACAAGCAGGAGCTCGGGGCGTTCCTCCGCAGCCGCAGGGAGCGGCTCATGCCGCAGGACGTCGGGCTGCCCACGGGCCCGCGCCGCCGCACGCCGGGGCTGCGCCGCGAAGAGGTGGCGGTGCTCGCGCACATCTCGACGGAGTACTACGTGCGGCTGGAGCAGGGCCGGGCGCCGCGGCCGTCGGCCGAGGTGCTGGCCGGGATCGCCGCCGCGCTGCGGCTCACCGACGCCGAGTCCGACCACCTGCACGTCCTCGCGGGCACCGCGCCGAGCCGCACCGGGCTGCACCGGCGCGACGTGCGGCCGAGCATCCTCGCGCTCCTGGAGCGGCTGCCGCAGACGGCGGCCATCGTGATGTCGGCCGGGTTCGAGGTGCTGGCGTGGAACCCGCTCGCGGCGGCCCTCATGGAGGACTTCGCCGAGCTCACCCCCGAGGAGCGCAACCTCGCCCGCCGCGCCTTCCTCCCCCCGCCGGACGGCGGCAGGGTGCTGTACGGCGTCTCCGACGTCGCCGAGTTCCGGCACCACGTCGTCACGAAGCTGCGCTCGGTCGTCGCCCGCTACCCGTCGGACCCGGCGATCACCGGGCTCGTGGACGATCTGCGCGCCGGCAGCCCCGACTTCGCCCGGCTGTGGGAGCGGCACGACGTCCAGGCCGCGCCGACGCTGACGAAGACGTTCAGGCATCCGGTCGTCGGCGAGATCACCGTCGCCTGCGACGCGCTGGAGCTGACCGACAGCGACCAGCATCTCGTGCTCTACAGCGCGCCGCCGGGCTCGCCCGCGGCCGAGGCCCTGGCCCTGCTGGGCGTCCTCGGCACCGAGTACGCCAAGGGCTGACCCCCGGACGGGGCGCTCACTCCGTCCAGGCGGACGTGGTGTCGAGGCGTTCGCGCCACAGCTTCTCGCCGCCCCCGCCGGGCTCCCAGCGGGCGCAGAAGTCGAGCAGACCGCGGCAGCGCTCGATCATCGCCGCGTGGCGGTCGGCCCAGGACGGGACGGCCTCGCCGTAGGCGGTGAAGAAGTGCGGCAGCAGCGCCACGTGCTCGGGGTGGTGGCTGCGCACGATCCACTCCACCCAGGCCAGATCCTCCACCGGCCGCCCCGGGTGGGCCCACTCCCAGTCGAGGATCGCGGTGGTCTCGAACGTGTCGGGGTGGAACAGCATGTTCTGGGGGCCGTAGTCGCCGTGCACGATGCCGAGCCGGTGGATGCGGGCCAGCATGCGCCCGCACTCGGTGAACACCTCCACCGCCCGGCCCTCGTCGAGGAGGTCCTGGCCGTGGGAGCCGTCGACGAAGCGGGTGGTCAGGCTCGTGGAGGTGACCTGGTGGACCCGGGGGACCGGCAGGCGGCCGCGCAGGCGCCGCAGGTATCTGCTCTCCGTGCTGAGCCTGAACGCCGCTTCGGGCCCCTCGTAGCACTTCACGACCAGGGCGCCGTCGCCGAAGGTGCTGTTGGTGTACCCGTGCTTCACAAGGGACGATTCTGTCGCATCCGCACCCCTGCCGGGCGCCGCGGCACGCCATCCGCGCGGCTCCGATACACGATGTAAGGACGGAACAAATACCCCAACGGGGCGGAAAGCGCGTGCACCAAGCGGCTGAACGGGAAAAGTACGAACAGCGCCATCCCGATCAGCGTGTGCACCTTGTAAAGACCGCTCGCGTGCCCCATCGCCTCCGCGTCCGGACGCAGCAGGAAGACGCTCCGGAACCAGGGCGCGACCGTCGTCCGGTAGCTCACCTCGCTGGGCACGAACCCCGCCACCGTCGTCACCACGCCGGCCACGATCGAGGCCGCGAGCACCACGTACATCACCTTGTCGTTGACCGTCGTCGCCAGGAACACCGGCCCGTTCGTGCGGCGGCGGTAGACCAGCAGGACCAGCGCCACCAGCGTCGCCACCCCCGCCAGGCCGCCCCAGATGAGGGCGTTGGCGTGGTACGCCTCGTTCGACAGGCCGATCGCGTCCGTCCACGACAGGGGGATGAGCAGGCCGGTCACGTGGCCGACGATCACGAACAGCAGCCCGTAGTGGAACAGCGGGCTGGCCACGCGCAGCAGCGGGCTCTCGTAGAGCTGCGAGGAGCGGGTCGTCCAGCCGAACTTGTCGTAGCGGTAACGCCAGATCAGCCCGCCTGCGAAGATCACCAGCGTGACGTAGGGCGCGACGACCCACAACATGCTCTCCGCCCAGCTCACCGGTACCCGCCCACGCTCTCGGCCGGCGGCCCCCCGGCGGCCAGGCGGGCCGCCTTCGCCGCGTCGGCGGCGGTGATCGGCGGCAGCGCGGCGCACACCGTGCCGATCACGTGCCGGTACGGCGATTCGCGCTCGTACAGGGCGATCCGCAGCAGCTCCAGCCCGGCCCGGTGCTCCTCCAGCAACGCGGCACCCGAGGGGTCGCACGCGGCGAACTCCAGCATGACCGGCAGGAAGTCGGGCAACTCGTCGTCCATCAGCTCCCAGCCGGCCGCCCGGTAGCGCTGCTTGAGCGCGGCCAGCGACTCGCCGCGGCGGCGGGTGTCGCCGTCGGTGTAGTAGGTCAGATAGAGGCAGCAGCGCCGGTGCAGGTCGAACGTGTCCACGTAGTGCGCGGCCAGCTCGCCCGCGCCCATGCTTTCGGCCAGCGTGAGGAACGTCGTGAAGTGCGGCTCGGCGGCCTGCCTGATCAGGGGGAGGCGGCGCCAGAAACGTTCGTCGGGGTAGGCGAGCAGGTGGGCGGCGGCCTGCCAGATCACCGGCAGGGTGGCGGGCCTGGTCATGGGCGCCTCCGACGCGGCGCCCGCCGCCTCCTCGCGTGGGTCATGGGTGCCTCCGTTTGGGCGGGAAGAGGCCGGCCGGGGTGCCGCGGCCGTCCCAGTTGAGCAGGTTCACCCGGTCGTGGGTGACCTCGCCGCTCGTCTGCCGCTCCTTGAGGCCGTGGAAGCTCTCGATCGCGACCGGCACCGGCCGCCCCGACGCCTCGCCGAACGGCTGCTGCATGCCGGGCCCGCCGTCGTAGTCGAGGCTGCAGCCGCCCTCCTCGACGACGCCGGGCACGTTGCCGTACGCCGTCGGGATCACGTAGCGGTCCTCGTACCTGGCCAGGGCGAGCAGCCGGTACAGGGCGTCCAGCTCCGGGTCCTCCGGCGGCCGCTCGCCGAGGTTGACGGCCCGCATGTACGACCGCATCTCCGCCAGCCGGCGCAACGCGAACGTCACCGGCGCCGGGTCCCCGGCCGTGAACAGCTCGGCCAGGTAGCCGACGGGGATGCGCAGCGACTCGATGGCGGCGAACAGGTTGCCCGCGTCCTCGCCGTCGTGCCCGGTGGTGGACAGGGCGTCCACGACGGGGGAGAGCGGCGGCACGTACCAGACCATCGGCAGCGTGCGGTACTCCGGATGCAGGGGGAGCGCCACCCGATGCCGCTTGATCAGGTCGTAGACGGGCGACCTGCGGGCCGCCTCCAGCCAGTCGGCCGGCAGCCCGGCCGACTCGGCCTCCGGGCTGTGCGGGTCGATGAACAGGTCGAGCTGCGCCTCGTACAGGTCGTGCTCGTCCGGCACGGAGGCCGCCTCCGTGACCCGGTCGGCGTCGTACAGCAGCACGCCCAGGTAGCGCAGGCGGCCCACGCACGTCTCGGAGCAGACCGTCGGCAGGCCCACCTCCACCCGCGGGTAGCAGAACGTGCACTTCTCGGCCTTGCCGGTCTTGTGGTTGAAGTACACCTTCTTGTACGGGCAGCCGGTCACGCACATGCGCCAGCCCCTGCACCGGTCCTGGTCCACGAGCACGATGCCGTCCTCGGCCCGCTTGTAGAGGGCGCCGGACGGGCAGGAGGCCACGCACGACGGGTTGAGGCAGTGCTCACAGATGCGCGGCAGGTAGAACATGTACGCCTGCTCGAACGCCTGCGTGACCTGGTCCGACACCTTGCGCAGCACCGGGTCGGGGCTCGGGTCGCCGCCGAGGTTGTCGTCCCAGTTGGCGCTCCAGCCGATCTTCACCGGCTCGCCGCTGATCAGCGACCTGGGCGGCGCGACGGGCACGTCATCGGACAGGGGAGCGTCGGTCAGGTTCTCGTAGTCGTAGGTCCAGGGCTCGTAGTAGTCCTGGATGGAGGGCATGAGCGGGTTGGCGAAGATGGTCAGCAGCTTGCGCAGCCGGCCGCCCGCGCGCGGCTTGAGCCCCGTGCGGGTCAGCTTCCAGCCGCCGCGCCAGCGCTCCTGGTCCTCGTAGCGCCGGGGGTAGCCCTGGCCGGGGCGGGTCTCGACGTTGTTGAACCAGACGTACTCGACTCCCGGCCGGTTCGTCCACGTCTGCTTGCAGGTGACCGAGCAGGTGTGGCAGCCGATGCACTTGTCCAGGTTCATCACCATGGCGATCTGGGCCATCGGTCGCATCAGTACCGCACCTCCTGTGACCGGCGCCGGATGGCGGTGATCTCGTCGCGCTGGTTGCCGGTGGGGCCGAGGTAGTTGAAGCCGTACGAGAGCTGGGCGTGGCCCCCGATCAGGTGCGTGGGCTTGATGAGCACCCTGGTCAGGGCGTTGTGGATGCCGCCGCGGCGGCCCGTCGCCTCCGACTTCGGCACGTCGATCAGGCGGTCCTGGGCGTGGTACATGTACACGGTGCCCTTCGGCATGCGGTGGGAGACGATGGCCCGGGCGACCACGACGCCGTTGCGGTTGACCGCCTCCACCCAGTCGTTGTCGGCGATGCCGAGGTCGGTGGCGTCCTCGACGGAGATCCAGATCGTGGGGCCGCCGCGCGAGAGCGAGAGCATCAGCAGGTTGTCCTGATACTCCGAGTGGATCGACCACTTGCTGTGCGGGGTGAGGTAACGCAGGGTGCCGCTCTCGCCGTACAACGCGGCCAGGTCCAGCGGTGGGCGGTAGATCGGCAGCGCCTCGCCGTACTCGCGCATCCAGTCGTGGTCGAGGAAGAAGTGCATGCGGCCGGTCAGCGTGTGCCAGGGCTTGCCGTGCTCGACGTTGATCGTGAACGGCGAGTAGCGGCGGTGGTGCGACTCCTTGCCCGACCACTCGGGGCTGGCCGCGACGTGCACCGGCCTGGCCTGCGTGTCGCCGAAGACGATGCGGTGGTCCTCGTGGGCGATGCCGTCGAAGCTCGCGCCTGTCCGCTCGGCGAGCTGGCGGAAGCCCTGCGCGGCCAGCCTGCCGTTGCTCACGCCCGACAGGGCGAGGATCGTCTCGCACGCCTTGGCCGCGGTGTCCAGCTCCGGCCTGCCCTTGGCGACGCCGCGCGGCACCAGGCCGCAGCGCTGGCCCAGCCAGGTGACCTCCTCGTCGGGCAGGAACGTCACGCCCTTGACCGGGATGCCCAGCTTCTCCGTCAAGGGCCCGAGCGCGGCCAGTTTCTCGGCCGTGGCGCCGTAGTCGCGCTCCACCACCTTGAGGCCGAAGCCGGTGCGGCCGCCCAGCTCGGTGGGCGTGTCGTGCTGGTGCGCCACCGCCACGACGTCCCTGCGGACGCCGAGATGGTTCTTCGCGAGGTCGCTGAACGTGCGGGCGATGGCGTGGAAGGCGGCGAAGTCCGTCCTCGTCTCCCAGGGCGGGTTGATGGCCGGGTTGAAGGCGTGCACGAACGGGTGCATGTCGGTGGAGTTGAGGTCGTACTTCTCGTACCAGGTGGCGGCGGGCAGCACGACGTCGGAGAAGACCGTGGAGCTGGTCATCCTGAAGTCGAGGGTGACCAGCAGGTCGAGCTTGCCCTTCGGGGCGGCGGGGTCGGGGCTCTCCAGGTTCGACTGCGCGCCGAGGAGGTGGTGCAGGAAGTACTCGTTGCCCTTGGCGGAGGAGCCCAGGAGGTTCGAGCGCCAGAGGGTGAGGACGCGGGGCCAGTTGCGCGGGTCGTCCGGGTCGTCCGCGGCGAGCCTGAGCCGGCCCGCCGCCAGCTCGGCCCGCGTGTGGGCGACCGGATCCTCCGCGTCGCCCAGGTCGAGCGGGTTGCGGTCGAAGGCCGGGGCCATCGGCATCCAGCCGTTGCGCACCGACTCCGCCACCAGGTCCGCCGGGTGCCGGCCGCGGAAGTCGCCCCTGGCCAGCGGGCTGGCCAGCTCCGCGGCGTCGAAGTGGTCGTAGCGCCACTGGTCGGTGTGCAGGTACCAGAACACGGTGCCCGGTACCTGCCGGGGCGGCCTGGCCCAGTCGAGGGCGCCCGCCATGAGCTGCCAGCCGGCCAGCGGGCGGCACTTCTCCTGGCCCACGTAGTGCGCCCAGCCGCCGCCGTTGCGGCCCTGGCAGCCCGTCAGGAGCAGCAGTGACAGGAACGCGCGGTAGATCGTGTCGCCGTGGAACCACTGGGTGGTGCCCGCACCCATGATGATCATGCAGCGGCCCCGGGTCTCCTCCGCCGTCCTGGCGAACTCCCTGGCGATCTTGACGACCCTGTCGGCCGGGACGCCCGTGATCGGCTCCTGCCAGGCGGGCGTGCACGGCTCGGCGGGGTCGTCGTAGGCGCTGCCCACGCCGTACTGGGCCAGCAGCAGGTCGTAGACGGTGGTGACCGTGCGGCCGGCCACCTGGCGGGTCGGGACGCTCCTGGCCACGGACCCGCCGCCGTCGAAGCGGGGCAGCAGGACCCGCGCCTCCTCGCCGCCGCGCAGGGTGAGCTTCGGGGACGTGTCCAGGTTGAGGTTCCAGCGGCCCACCCCGGAGTCCGTCCAGCGGAACCCGGCCGAGCCGTTCGGCACCACAGGCTCGCCGGCCTCCGACAGCAGCACCGTCTTCCACCCGGCCGCCTCCTCCTGCGAGCCGAGGTCCTGCGCGGTCAGGAACCTGCCCGGCACGTACGCCTCGCCGCGCCGCTCCAGCGTGACGAGGAACGGCAGGTCCGTGAACCGCTTGACGTAGTCCGTGAAGTACGGCGTCTCGCGCTCGGCGAAGAACTCGCGCAGGATCACGTGCCCCATCGCCATGGCCAGCGCCCCGTCGGTGCCCGGCCGCACCGACAGGAACTCGTCGGCGAACTTCGCCGCGTCGTTGTAGTCCGGCGAGACCACCACGACCTTCTGGCCCCGGTAACGCGCCTCGGCCATCCAGTGGGCGTCGGGGGTGCGCGTGACCGGCACGTTCGAGCCCCACATCATCAGGTACGCCGCGTCCCACCAGTCCGCCGACTCCGGCACGTCGGTCTGGTCGCCGAACACCTGGGGGGAGGCCACCGGCAGGTCGGCGTACCAGTCGTAGAAGGAGAGCATCGCGCCGCCGATCAGCGACACGAAGCGGGCGCCGGTGGCGTGGGAGACCATCGACATGGCGGGGATGGGGGAGAAGCCGGCGACCCGGTCGGGGCCGTAGGTCTTGATGGTGTGGACGTGGGCGGCGGCGATCATCTCGGTCGCCAGCTCCCAGGAGACCCGGACGAGCCCGCCCCTTCCCCTGGCTTGCTGGTATTTTTCCCGCTTCTCCGGATTTGTCGTGACATCGGCCCAGGCGGCCACCGGATCACCCAGGCGCTGCTTCGCCTCGGCGTACATCTCGACCAGGACGCCCCTCGCGTACGGATACCTGACCCGGGTCGGCGAGTAGGTGTACCAGGAGAAGGCGGCGCCGCGCGGGCAGCCGCGCGGCTCGTACTCCGGCCGGTCGGGGCCGACGCTCGGATAGTCGGTCTCCTGCGTCTCCCACGTGATGATGCCGTCCTTGACGTACACCTTCCACGAGCACGAGCCCGTGCAGTTCACGCCGTGCGTGGACCTGACCACCTTGTCGTGGCTCCACCGGTCGCGGTAGAAGGCGTCGCCCTCGGTGCCGCCCTTCAGGAAGAGGGTGCGCAGGTCACCGCTGGTGGTGGACCGGCGCAGGAAGCGGCCGGTCTTCAGCAGGATCTCCTCGGCGGTCATACCCCCACTTCATCACAGATGGTGACCCTCTGTTACACAGGGTGTATGTCTGAGCTTCGTAAAGGTCAGGTGCGGAACTTGGCTCTGGCCACCGCGGCGTTCGCGGTGACGTTCTGGGCGTGGAACCTCATCGGGCCCCTGTCCGGGAGCTACAGCAGGATGCTGCACCTGTCGCCGACGCAGACCTCGCTGCTGGTCGCGATCCCCGTGCTGGTCGGCTCGCTCGGCCGGATCCCGATCGGCGTGCTGGCCGACCGGCTCGGCGGGCGGCGCATGTTCGCGATCATCTGCTTCGTCTCGATCGTGCCGGTCCTGTTCGTCGGCTGGTCCGGCTCGTACGGCTGGCTGCTGTTCTGGGGGTTCCTGCTCGGCATCCCCGGCACGTCGTTCGCCATCGGCATCCCGTTCGTCAACGCCTGGTACGACCCCGAGCGCCGCGGGTTCGCCACCGGCGTGTTCGGGGCGGGCATGGGCGGCACGGCGCTGTCGGCGTTCTTCACCCCGCGCCTCGTCGAGGAGCTCGGCCGGGACGGGGCGCACCTGCTCATCGCGGCCGTGCTCGCGCTGATGGGCGTCGTCATGCTGGGCGGCAGCCGCGACTCGCCCCGCTGGTCGCCCGCCACCGGCTCCGCGCTGCCCCGCATGCGGGAGGCGCTGAAGATCAGGGCCACCTGGCAGTGCGCGTTCCTGTACGCGGTCGCCTTCGGCGGGTTCGTGGCGTTCTCCACCTACCTGCCGACCCTGCTGCAGAGCGTCTACCACTTCGCCCAGACCGACGCCGGGCTGCGCACCGCCGGGTTCTCGATCGCGGCCGTGCTGTCCAGGCCGCTCGGCGGGACCGTCGCCGACCGGATCGGGCCCGTCAAGGTGCTGGCCGTCTCGTTCGCCGGGACCGCGGTGATGGCGCTCGTGCTGGCGCTGAAACCGCCCGCCGAGGTGCCCGCCGGGCTCAGCTTCGTGCTCATGGCGTTCTTCCTCGGGCTGGGCACCGGCGGCGTGTTCGCGTTGGTGGCCCAGGTCGTGGAGGCGTCCAGGGTCGGGACCGTGACCGGGCTCGTCGGCGCCGCCGGAGGGCTCGGCGGCTACTTCCCGCCGCTCGTCATGGGCGTCGTGTACGCCGCCACGGGTGCGTACACCGTCGGCTACGTCCTGCTGGCCGTCACGGCGGCGGTGGCCCTGGTCCACACCCTGCGGGCGTTCGCGCGGTGACGAAAATGGTTTGCCGGGTGCGGGGGTGGCTGTCAAGGTTGTCAGGCTATGCGCTCCCTTCCTGAAGCCGATCCCGGCGTGCCCGACCTCCGCAGCCCGCTGCGCTATTTGTGGTGGAACGCGCGGCGTCAGGCCGTGCCCCTGCTCGCGGGCATCGCCTACGCCACCCTGTGGTGGCTGGTGCAGGCCCTCATGCCGGCCGTGCTCGGGAAGGGCATCGAGGCCGTCACCGCCAAGAACACCGGCTCGCTGCTCACGTGGTCGGCGGCCCTGCTCGCGCTCGGGCTGCTGCAGGCGTTCACCGGCATCATGCGGCACCGCATGGCCGTCTTCAACTGGCTGGCCGCCGCCTACCGCACCGTTCAGCTCACCTCCAGGCAGGCCGCCCGCCTCGGCGCCACCCTGCCGAAACGGCTGTCCACCGGCGAGGTCGTCAGCGTCGGCAACTCCGACATCGCCCACATCGGCAGCTCCATGGACATCCTGCTGCGCGGCGTCGGCTCCATCGTGGCCATCGTCGCCGTCACCGTGATCCTCATCTCCACCTCGCTGCCGCTCGGGCTGCTCGTCCTGTTCGGCGTGCCGCTCATGGCCGTCGCCGTCGGGCCGCTCCTGCGTCCCCTGCACGACCGGCAGCGCCGGCAGCGGGAGCTGTCCGGCGAGCTGTCCACCCGCGCCGCCGACATCGTCGCCGGCCTGCGCGTGCTGCGCGGCATCGGCGGCGAGCAGGTCTTCGCCGCCCGCTACCGCGACGAGTCCCAGCGCGTACGCCACGCCGGCGTCCGCGTCGCCCGCGTCGAATCGGTGCTCGAAGGCGCCCAGATCGTGCTGCCCGGCCTGCTCATCGCCATCGTCACCGGCATCGGCGCCTCCTTCGCCGTCGCCGGCGACATCCCCACCGGCCAGCTCGTCGCCTTCTACCTGTACGCCGTGTTCCTCATCGGCCCCATGCGCACCCTCACCGAAGCCGCCGACAAGCTCACCAAGGGCCACGTCGCCGCCGGCCGGGTGATCAGGATCCTGTCCATCGACCCCGACATCACCGGCGGCACCGGCACCAGCGAAGGCGGCGTGCTGCGCGACTCCTACAGCGGTGTCACGCTCCAACCCGGCACCCTCACCGCCGTCGCCACCAGCGTCCCCGGCGACGCCACCGCCATCGCCGACCGGCTCGGCCGCTACGCCGAAGGCGACGTCACCTTCGGCCCCGCGGAGCTGCGCACGCTGCCGCTGGATCAGGTCCGCTCCCGCATCCTCGTCGCCGACAACGACGCCCGCCTGTTCAACGGCCGCCTGCGCGACGAGCTCGACGTGCGCGGCGCCGCCACCGACGCGCAGATCCGCGAAGCCCTCGACGCCGCCTGCGCCACCGACATCGTCGAAGCCCTGCCCGACGGGCTCGACGCGCAGGTGGCCGAGGCGGGGCGCGAGTTCTCCGGCGGGCAGCAGCAGCGGCTGCGGCTGGCCAGGGCGCTGCTCACCGACCCCGAAGTGCTCATCCTGGTCGAGCCCACCAGCGCCGTCGACGCCCACACCGAAGCCCGCATCGCCGAGCGCCTGGCCAAGGCCCGCTCCGGGCGTACCACGCTGGTCTGCACCACCAGCCCGCTCGTGCTCGACCGGGCCGAGCACGTGATCTACGTCGAGAACGGCCGCGTCCTGGCCGAGGGGACCCACCGCCAGCTCCTCGACGGCACCCCCGCCTACGCCGCGACCGTGACCCGCGGGGAGGACTGATGACCCGTCCGGCCCCTTCTCCAGTTCGGGAGGACTGATGGCTCGGGAGATCCTGCCGATCGCCGATCGGCGCCAGGTGCGCGCCTACGCCAGGCGGCTCACCCTCAAGTACCCGCGCCCCCTCGCGCTCGCCCTCACCCTGCACGGCCTGGCCGCCGTCGCGGGCCTGCTCGTCCCGTGGCAGCTCGGCGGGCTGGTCGAGCGGCTCCAGCACGGCGCCGGCGTCAACGTCGCCGTCGTGTCCGCCGCCATCGCCGCCTTCCTGCTCCTCCAGGGCCTGCTCGTCCGGTACGCGGTGCTGGCCTCCGCCAGGCTCGGCGAGAAGGTGCTGGCCGAGCTGCGCGAGGAGTTCGTCGGCCAGGTGCTCGGCCTGCCCCTGTCCACCGTCGAACGCGCCGGCTCCGGCGACCTCATCACCCGCACCTCCCGCGACGTCGACTCCCTGTCGCGCACCGTGCGGCACGCCGTGCCCGAGACGCTGATCGCCATGGTCACCTTTGTGATCACCATCGGCGCGCTGCTGCTGGTCAGCCCCCTGCTCATGCTGCCCATGCTGCTCGCCGGGCCGGTGCTGTGGATCGCCACCCGCTGGTACCTCCGCCGCGCCCGCGACGGCTACCTGCGCGAGAACGCCGCCTACGCCGACGTCACCGAAGGGCTCGCCGAAACCGTCGAAGGCGCCAGGGCCGTCGAGGCGCTGGGCCTGCGCGAGCGGCGCCGGGCCCGCACCGACGGCGACATCGCCCGCTCCTACGCGGCCGAACGCTACACGCTGCGCCTGCGCACCACCTGGTACCCCGCCGTCGAGCTCGGCTACGTCATTCCCGTCGTGGCCGCCCTGCTGGTCGGCGGCCTGTTCTACATCGAGTCATGGGTGACACTGGCGCAGGTCGTCGCCGCCGTCCTGTACGCGCAGCAGCTCATCGACCCGCTCGACCGGTTCCTCATGTGGGTGGACGAGCTGCAGGTCGGCGGCGCCTCCATGGCGCGCCTCCTCGGCGTCGCCAACGTCTCCGACGACCGCGAGGTCACCACCGACCGGCCCGCGGGCGAGCTGCTGGAGGCCGCCGGAGTCCGCTACGCCTACCGCGAAGGCCACGACGTGCTGCACGACGTGTCACTCACCGTCCAGCCCGGCGAACGCCTCGCCATGGTCGGCCCCTCCGGCGCCGGCAAGTCCACGCTCGGCCGGCTCCTGGCCGGCATCCACGGCCCCCGCACCGGCTCCGTCACCGTCGGCGGCGTGCCACTGGTCAACCTGCCCCTCGACGAGCTGCGCGGCCACGTCGCCCTCGTCACCCAGGAACACCACGTCTTCAAGGGCACCCTGCGCGACAACCTCCTCATCGCCCGCCCCGACGCCACCGACACCGCCGTCCTCCAGGCCCTGGAGGCGGTGGACGCGCTGGAGTGGGTGCGCGGGCTGCCGTCCGGCCTCGACACCGAAGTCGGCTCCGGCGGGCTCGTCGTGCCGCCCGCGCAGGCCCAGCAGCTCGCCCTCGCCCGCCTCGTCCTCGCCGACCCGCACACCCTCGTCCTCGACGAAGCCACCTCCCTCATCGACCCCCGCGCCGCCCGCCACCTGGAACGCTCCCTCGCCGCCGTCCTGGAGGGCCGCACCGTCATCGCCATCGCCCACCGCCTCCACACGGCCCACGACGCCGACCGGGTGGCTGTGGTCGAGAACGGGCGGATCAGCGAGCTGGGCTCGCACGAGGAACTGGTGGCCGAAGGGGGCTCGTACGCGGCACTGTGGCGCAGCTGGCACGGCACCCCCACTCCACCACCCCCGCCCCCCTGACCGTTCGCCCGGCCTTGCTCACCCGCCCGCCTTGCTCACCCGCTGACCTCGCTCACTCACCGGCCTACCCCACTCACCCGCTCACTCTGCGACCAGGTCTTCCGGGGTTGAGCGGGCGAGGTTGGCGAGAGTGGTCAGCGCCCGGGACAGAACGTCCAGAGGAGGGGAGGCCAGGCCGAGGCGGACGGCGTTCGGCGCGCTGCCGTGCCCCTGACCGACGGCGAACGCCGCGGCGGGCGTGACGGCGATCCCATACCGGGCGGCGGCGGCCACGAACGTGTCGGCCCGCCACGGCGGCGGCAACTCCCACCAGCAGTAGTAGGAACGCGGATCGCTGCGGACGGCGAAACCGTCGAGGCAACGGGCGGCGATCTCCTGGCGCATGGCCGCGTCCCGCTGCTTGGCCCGCGCCACCGCCCGCGCCGTGTCGTCGGTCAGCCACCGGGTGGCCGCCTCCAGCGCGAACCGCATCGGCGTCCACCCGCCCGACCGCAGCGCCGCCGCCATGCGCGCGACGACGGGGCCGGGCACGACGGCGAACCCCAGCGACAGGCCGGGCGCGAGCCGCTTGGACAGGCTGTCGACGAGTATCGTCCGCTCTGGCGCGAAGGCGGCCAGGGGCGGCAGGTCGTCGCGCAGGAACGACCAGATGGAGTCCTCGATCGCGGGCACGTCCAGGCGTGCGAGCACGCCCGCCAGCTCGGTCCGGCGCTCCACGGGCATGCTGATCGACAGCGGGTTGTGCAGGGTCGGCTGGACGTACACGGCCTTGAGCGGCGCCTTCCGCACGGCAGCCTCGACCGCCGAGGGCACCAGCCCCGCCTCGTCCATCCGCAACGGCACCAGCGTCACCCCGACCCGCGCCGCCAGCCCCTTGAGCACGGGGTAGGTCAGCTCCTCCACCCCGAGCCGCCCCCCGGGCGGAACCAACGTGGCAAGGGCCGCCGCAATGGCCTGCCGACCGTTACCCGCGAACAGCACCCGCTCAGGCTCCGGCCACCACCCCCCGCCCCCGCCCTCATGCCCTTCGTCTCGCCGCTCACCAAGCTCTTCGCCCCACCCGCCCCTGCGCAACTCCCCATGCTCACCTGCCCGCCTGTAGCCCCGTTCCTCGCCGTGTTCGTTCTCAAGCCGGTCGGTGGGCTCGTCTCCGCGCCTGGCCCAGCGCTCGTTGCCTCGTTCGGGACCGGGCCGCTCCCCATGCCCCTCGCTGTACCGCTTCGCGTGTTCCTCGTGGTGCCACTCGCTGCGGGCGAGCAGGGTGGCGATGATGCGGCGCGCTACCGGTGTGCCCGCCGCGCCGATCGGCTGCATGGATGACTCCAGTACGTCGGCGCGCAGCAGCGGGCTGATGCCGTCGGCCAGTAGCGTTGCCTGCTCGGGGACCACCGGGTAGTTGAGTTCGAGGTCGATTCTGCTGCCCGTGGGCTCGACGAGCGCGGGGCCGGGCCGTGGGGCGGAGGCTCGTACGAACGTGCCCCGGCCTACCTCGCCGACCGTCAGGCCCCGGCCGGCCAACTCCCTGTAGACGCGGGCGGCGGTAGAGTCGGCGATGGCGTGCTGCCGGGCGAAGACCCGTTGGGGCGGCAGGCGGTCGCCTGGCCGCAGCCGGCCCGATGCGATGTCGTCGGCGATGGAGTCGGCGATTCGGCGATAGTCCTCCATACGTTGGGATCCAAGCATGACATTGCTATGAGTACAATTGCAGCTATTGCACCGAGATTCTCTCCTGGATAGCTTCTGCTGCATGGTCGAACCAAGTGCGGTGCTGGGCGTGGTGTTCGTAGCCCTCGGCATGGTGCTCTCCCCGGGGCCCAACATGATGTACCTGGTCTCCCGCAGCACCAGCCAAGGCAGGCGCGCCGGGATCATTTCCCTGGCGGGGGTGGCGGCGGGCTTCCTCGTCTACCTCGTCGGCGCCAACCTCGGGCTCGCCGTGCTGTTCGCCGCGTTCCCCGAGTTGCTGACCGCCATCCGCATCGGCGGGGCCCTGTACCTGCTGTGGCTGGCCTGGAAGACGCTCAAGCCGGGTGGTGCGTCGGTCTTCGCCGCGCGCGAGATACCTCCCGACTCCCCGCGCAAGCTGTTCCTGATGGGTCTGATGACCAACCTGCTCAACCCGAAGATCGCGCTCCTCTACATCTCGATCATCCCCCAGTTCGTCGACCTCGAGCGGGGCAACGTCCTCCTCCAGGGCATCATCCTCGGCTGCGTCCAAGTGGCGGTCGCCCTCCTGGTCAACCTCTCGATCGTCGTGGCGGCGGGTGGTATCGCCGGCTTCCTGGCCGCTCGCCCCTCCTGGCTCCGCCTCCAGCGCCTCACCATGGGCTCCCTTCTCGCCGCGCTGGCCATCGGTCTCGCCCTTTCGTGATCGTGAGTGACGCGGCCGCCTCCCTGGCCCTCGCCGTCAGCTTCCTCCGCTCTCCAACCTGGCCGTCGCTCTCGCCTCTCCTGACCGCGAGCGCCGTACGCCTTCCCCAGCAGGGATACGGGGGCAGGCATGAGGGGGCAAGGATGAGGGGGCAGGGACACGGTGCAGGACGCGGTGGTGAAGACGCGGAGGCACGAACGCGAAGACGCAGGGGCAGGAACGCGAGGACGCGGACGCGACCAGCGGGGGCAAGGGCGCGAGCGCGAGGACGCGACCCGCGGGGCCAAGGACACGAGGGCAAGGACGCGACCCCTGGGACGAGGATCCCGTACAGGGACGAGGATCCCGTACAGGGACGAGGATCCCGTACAGGGATGCGGGGGCGGGGAAGGTGCGGCGGGAAGGCGGGGGGAGGGGCTCTCGAGGGCTTGGCCTGCCTGGGTGAGGGCCTGGATGGGGTGGTGGCGGGCATGGCGTCTCCATGGATGGGCCTCGGTGTGGCCTAAAGAGGAGGCCATTCGGCAGGTTTCCTTGGGAGCGCGCGCCGCGGTGGGTGAGGCCGGTGTTGTGTCAGGGGTAAGGCGGTGATGCTCCGGGGTGGGGTGTGCCGGGTGGCGGCGGGGGCGGGAGGTTGCCCGTCGCCGCCGCCGTTGGGGTGTCATGGGTCAGGGGCGGGTGGCGGTGGTCAGGCGGACCTTTCCGCGTAGCTGGACGCCGGTCGGGGTTTCGTACGGGCGCAGACCCTCAGCGACTGCCTTGCGGATGGTCGCGATGGTGGGTTCGTCGAGGGTGGAGAGGTTGAACTGGACCGGGCCCATGGCGCAGATGTGGGTGGCGGCCTCCTCGGCGGTGCGGCCGAGGTTTTCCATGGCTTCGACGATGGTCATGTCGATGTCGGTGAAGCCGGCGTCGGTCAGGACCTGGTGGATGCGGTCGGGGTCGGTCATGGACATCATGCCCATCGAGGCGGGGGAGGGGCGGCGCATGTGCTCGCGGAGGGCGGCGGTCGCGCGGGCGTAGTCGCCGTCCGGGGAGCCGGGGACCGAGGTGATGATGGCCAGGCGGCCGCCCGGGCGCAGGGCGCGGGCGATGTTGGTGAAGCCGGCGACGAGGTCGGCGAAGAACATCACGCCGCCACGGCTGATCGCCACGTCGTACGTGCCGTCGCCGAAGGGGTGGACCTGGGCGTCTCCCTGCTCGAAGACGGCGTTGGTCACTCCTTGAGCGGCGGCGTCGGCGCGGGCGCGGGCCAGCATGGGGGCCGACAGGTCGATGCCGAGGGCGGTGCCCCGGGACGCTCTGCCGGCCGCCAGCAACGTCGTACGGCCGGTGCCGCAGCCGACGTCCAGCACCTTGTCGTCCGCCTGGATGGCGGCGGCAGTGAAGAGGGCGTCGTTGAAGCCGTCGAGCATGCCGTTGTAGTAGTCCGGGTTGTCGGCCCAGAGCCGGCCTTCCCAACCGTTCCACGCCTCTGCTTGCTGGGTGTTGGCGATGGTGGGCATGACGCAGTCCTTCCATGAGGGGAGGAGACTCCCGTTGCTAGAGCTGAACTCTAGTGATGGATACTAGAGTTAGACTAAAGCGAACATTGCGTCAAGGGGTGGATCGGAGGGGCGGGCTGGGGTGGTGAGGGTCAGCACTGGGTTTTCGAAGGCGGGAGGGTGCGGGAGGTGAAGTAGGCGTTGATGTGGTCGCGGGCGCAGGGGTTCGTGCCGTAGAGGGTGTGGCCGGGGCCGTCGTGGTGGATGGTGACGCTGCCGGGGACCTGGGCGAGGATGCGTTCGGTGGCGTCGGACTCGCCCCAAGCGCCCGCGCCGAGCAGCGGCGGGAGGCCGGTGGGGAGGGGTGCGGGCGGGTTGGTGACGGGGACGGGCCAGCCGATGCAGTTGAGGGTGCTCGTGGCGAACGTGTTGGCGGCGCCGGCGTTGGGGGCCAGCTTGCGCAGGCGTTTGATCGTGGCGGTCAGCTGGCTGAGGTCGGCGAAGCGGGGCCAGTCGGTGCATTCCGTCACCGGGGTGGCCTGGTCGGGGTAGCGGGCGCCGGAGGCGGGGACGAAGTCGGAGGCGTCGCCCTTGCTCGCCTTGCGGATCGCGGTGGCCAGCTTGGGCCAGGCCGCAGTGCCCTGGCGGGCCAGGCCCAGGGCGAAGGACTGCAGGTCACCCGTCTTGTAGGCGACGTTCGGGGTTTTGGTGGGGATGGGCTTGCTCGCGGCGCGAGCGATCAGCTTTCGCCACAGCGCGGGTACCTCCGCGCAGTCGTTGCGGGTGCACCAGGTGAAGAAGCGGCGCATCGACTGCTCGTTCGTGGCCGCCATGGCCTCCAGCTCGCGCTGCCAGTCGGCGGCGCTGTGGTTCCACGTGCCGTCGAGGACCATCGTGCGGACGCGGGCCGGGAAGAGGCGGGCGTACGCCTGGCCGTAGAAGCCCGCGTAGGAGGCGCCGTAGTAGTTGAGCTGGTCGTCGCCCAGCGCCTTTCTGATCGCCTCCATGTCTCTGGCGTGGTCGGCCGAGCTCATGTTGGCGAACAGCTCGCGGTCTTTCAGGCGGCAGGCCTCGGCGTAGCCGCGGTTGGTGTCGGACAGGCGGCCGAGGTCGGCGTCGTCCTGCGGGACGTCGGCGAGGGGGATGCGGGTCCACGTGCACGGCAACCCCGTGCTCAGGCCCTGGAACTGGTCGGCGCCGTAGCCGCGGGTGTCCCACGTGACGATGTCCATGCTCTTGCGCAGGTCGGTCCACCAGCTCTGGAGGGATCTCGTCATCGCGATGCCGGGGGCGCCGGGGCCGCCGTACGACACCAGGACCGAGCCCTTCGCGGTGCCACCTGTGGCCTTCAGGCGGCCGAGCTTGAGGGTGATCTTGCGGCCTTCGGGCTTCTGCCAGTCGGCCGGGACCTGGAGGTCGGCGCATTCGAGGCCGGTGGTCGTGGTCTTGGTGGCGGTGGTGTCAGCGGGCCCCGAGTCGGTGGGCTTGCTGGTGGTGGGCTTCGTGGTGGTGGCGGCGCCGGTGTCGCCGGGGCATGGCTGCCAGGTCAGGGCCGTGGTGCCGGTCGTGGTGGTGGGCGCGGCCTGCCATGGCGCCAGGGGCGTGCTGAGCAGGGTGAGGGTGAGGGCGAGGGGTTTGAGCATGGCGATCACGATGCCGGAGCGGGCGGGTGGATCGCGTCGGACCAGGGTTTGGTCTTTTTGGGGGTCGGGTCAGACCACGGTTTGATGGACGGTGATCACGTGAATCGATGAGAGAAGGGTGGCGGGACGGCTGGTGCGGGACCGGCCCGGGCGTGCTCGACCAGATGCCTGCCCGACGCCATGGACGCCGGCCGACGCCTGTCGAGACGCCTACGTGCCGGCGGGCGAGGTCGTCATACGCTCGGGGCAGGGTGGTCACGCGTTCACGGGCAGGCGTGGTCACGCGCTCGCGAGCGAGGCGATGGCCAGGCCCGCACGGGGATGGGCCCGGCCGGAGAGCTGGAGCAGCTCCCCGGCCGGCATCAGCCTTCAGATCAGCCAGGACGTCGCTAGACGGCCGGGCCGCTGCCCGGAGACGCGGCGCCGCCCAGCGACTTCTT